>JANMVW010000428.1:0-1995 GCA_031393555.1 Acidobacteriota bacterium | reverse complement strand
GGTGTGCTTCGACAACTTGGCGGTTGCCTCCGTCGTGGATGCCACGACGCCGGCGCCCGGTTCGGGCTTCTGGTATCTCTCTCGCGGAGAGAATTCGTGCGGGAACGGCACCTATGGAACGCGGAGCAACGCGACTCCACGGGTGACGACGACCTGCCCGTAAGCCTCTTTGAGTTCTGACGGTCTCGAGGGCCGGTCGACCTTCTGGGTTGGCCGGCCCTTGTTTTTTGGGCTCGCCCTGTCCGGGGCGGCTACCGGAGCGCGCGACGATCGACGTCGACGACAAATCCATCCTCGTCCCGATCAAGCCTCCGGCCACGGAAAGTTAAGGCAGGTCGCCCGTGAGGATCGCCGCGAGCGTCTTGGCGTCGATGTTGCCGCCCGAAATTACGCAGACGACCTTCCCCCCGCCCCCTTGTCCGGCGAGCGCCGCGGCGACCGGAACCGCGCCCGCGCCTTCGGCGACGACTCGGTTCCTCTCGACGAGAAGCTTGACCGCCGCCGCAACTTGGGCGAGTGAGACGACGCACGCACCGTCGAGCAGGCGCGAAGCGAGCGGCCACATCTCGTCGAGCACGCCCTTCGCGCCGATGCCGTCGACAAAACTCGGGGTGTAGTCGACCTGTCGCGGCCCACCTGCCGCGAGGGACGCGGTCAGCGGCGTAGCGGTTTCGACCTCGCAGCCGAAGATTTTCACGCCGGGGCGCAGCGCTCGGATCGCCGACGCGATGCCGCACGAGAGCCCCCCTCCGCCGTAGGGGACGAGCACCGTCTCGACGTCGGGGAGATCCTCCAGGATTTCGAGGCCGATGGTGCCGTTCCCCGCGATGACGGCCGGATCGCTCACGGGATGGATGAACATCCCTTCGATGCCGGGGTGCTGGTGCTCGACGATCACCTTCCACCAGGCGTCGAATGGAATGCGAACGATCGTGGAGCCCAACCGTTCAATCGCGGCGAGCTTCGTTTGGGGCGCGTGCTCGGGGACGACCACCGTGCACGGAACGCCGAGCCTCCGCGCGTTCCAGGCGACCCCTTGGGCCATGTTCCCGGCGCTCGCTGTGTACACGCCTCGCGCCAAGGCCGAAAGCGGCAGCAGCCCCATGGCGTTTCCGGCTCCGCGCAGCTTGAACGAACCGATCGGTTGGAGGTTTTCGAGCTTGAGCCAGATCTCGGCCGGGGTGTCGTCGAGGTTCAGGCGAACGAGTGGCGTGCGCAGGGCGGACCCGGCGATCCGCGCACGGGCCGCGCGGATCTCCTCGAGGGCCGGCGCCTCAATCGTACGCAATGCGACGCCCTCCGAAATCGACCGCGATTCCCTTGCCGAGGGAGCGGGCACGCGCGTGAATGTGATGCGCGGCGGCCAGGTCCTCGATCGCGATGCCCAGCGACTTGAAGAGGGTGATCTCTTGGGGCGAGCGACGCGCCGAAACGCGCCCCGCGAGGATCTCGCCGATCTCCCCGACGATGTGATCGTCGCCGATGGCGCCTTCGGACCTGGGGATGAGGAAGTCACCCGCCTCGGCGAGAGCCGACTCGCGCCGGTCCACGTAGAGGCGGGATCGAACGACGGCGGAGGTGTCGAGTTCACGCGCCGTCGCGAAACAGGCGCCCACCGCGTTGATGTGGGCGCCGGTGGAAATCCACTCGCCGAAGAGCACCGGCTCGCGCGAGGGGGTCGTCGTGCAAATGAGATCCGCTCCAAGCACGGCCTCTTTCGCGGTGGCCACAGCCTCGATCGGTAGCCCGAAAATCTTCTCGTGATGCCGCGCAAACGCCTGCGCCCGCGGAAGCGACAGCCCACACACCCTCACGCGTCTGATCTTTCGTACGGCGCGCATCGCGTCGAGATGCGTGCTCGCCTGAACGCCGGAGCCGAGGATCGCGAGATCTCCGGCGTCCTCGCGCGCCAGAAGCCGCGTGGCGAGCCCGCTCACCGCCGCGGTGCGAATCGCGGTGATCGAGCTGGCATCGATCATCGCGAGCAAGGTCCCC
>JANMVW010000311.1:0-1756 GCA_031393555.1 Acidobacteriota bacterium | reverse complement strand
CTCGACGGAAGCGGCGGCGCCGAGCGCTTCGCCGACTACGGCCAATGGGAAGCCGACGGAGGCACGCCCGCGCCTCCCAAGAAAGAGTCCCCGCGCGCTTCCGGCCCGAAGTCGGCGCCGGCCAAGAGCAAGAAGTTCTCGTACAACGAGCAGCGCGAGTGGGACGGCATGGAGTCGAACGTGCTCACCGCCGAGGCGCGCCTCGAGGAGGCGCGAACGCGCGCGGAAGATCCGTCGATCGCCAGCGACGCCGCGGCGCTGCAGCACCGCCTGAAAGAGTTGGACGACGCGCAACACGCCGCGGACCGGCTCTACGCGCGATGGGCGGAGCTCGAGGCGAAGCGGAGCTGAGGGGCGCGACTGTCCGTGGCCGCGGGTGCCCCTCCGACGAGAAGTGTGCGAAACTCGCACCTAGGGAGGATGCCATGACGGAAATCGCACCCAGGATCGTCGTCGACGAGTCGATCCACTTTGGCAAGCCCGTGATCAAGGGAACTCGCGTCCCCGTCGAGACGATCGTCGGAAAGCTCGCCGGCGGCATGACTCAGGAAAAAGTAGCTGAGGACTTCGGAATCACCAACGAAGACGTGTTCGCCGCTTTGGCCTACGCGGCCAAGGCCGTCGCGGACGAGCGCATTCGGGCCGTCCGATAGCATGAAGGCCTTCCTCATCGACGAGGATCTCCCGCGATCTCTCGCTCGCGCACTCTCGGTGGCCGGGATGGACGCCGTCCACGTGATCGATGCCGGGCTGCGCGGTCGTTCCGATTCCGTGGTGCTGGCTGACGCGAATCGCAATCGCCGCACGCTCGTCACCGCTGACCTAGACTTTTCGAACCTGCTGCAGTATCCGCTGGGCACGCACGCCGGAATCGTGATCGCTCGATTCCCAAACGAAACGCCGGTCGACACGCTGAATGAGGCCGTCGTCGCCGCGCTGAACTCACTCGCCGACGACGAAATCACAGGCTGTCTCGTCATCATCGAGCCGGGGCGCGTCCGGCTTCGGCGTTGAGTGCGCCAACACACGGTGAAACACTCACGCCGTAGTCCTCCGACAACGCGCAGTATTCCGTTGGTCGCGAGCGCGACGCAGGATTGGATTACATGTTGGCGAGGTACTACGAGGCGGGGATCGCGAGATTCCTGTCGACGGATCCGGCGGCAGCGAGTGCCAGGCCGAAAGCCCCGCAGACTTGAAACCGCTACGACTACGCCCGGAACACGCAGCTACGTCGCGAAAGGCGTGAGCATTCAGTCGTCCCCGGGGGTGTGGTCTGGGCACCCCGAGTGTCTGCGGTACCGGGTGATCGCGGTGGACGAAGCCGGCAACGAGTCGGCGCCCGCTGTCGCGTGGACGAATGAGACGGCAACATGTCCTGGGACCCCAGACCCGCCCAAAAACCTCCGCGCGTCGAACAACCCGCTCTCAAGTGCCTGCGAGACACGTCTTGAATGGGACCCATCGACGACAGGGGCTACTGAGTACTACGTCTACCGTGCGATTATCGTCCCCACGGCCGCAAACTTCTACGATACGCAGCGAGTCGTCGCGGTTCCCCCGAGCGGTCTCCCAACTTCCTACGTCGAAAAGGGCGACCCGCTTGGGTATGAGGTTTGCCCCGACGAATGCTGCAAGATCGTGTCCGGTTCTGACGCGATGTGCGGGGTGCGTAATCTCGAGGCCTACTACGTCACCGCTCGCGGTGCGTCAGGAGGGGAATCGCCACGGTCGAATTTGGTCTTCTGGAAATGGG
>JANMVW010000305.1:0-3948 GCA_031393555.1 Acidobacteriota bacterium | reverse complement strand
GTTCTTCGAGGACATGATCGCCTGCATCCGTAACCCGGACGGCTACGCGGTATGGCAGGTGCCGGTCCTTTCGGCGCGAAAACGCGGCCCCGCCGTCGATTGAAAGGCCGCATCGAGGCGCACGGAGCTTACGAGATGGGGATGTGCGCCCGGACGTTCTTCTTATTCGCGCTCGTCCTCGGACCAGCGGTCGGCGCCGCGCGCGCGGACGACCCCCCGAAGCCGACGTTCTCGATCCCCAGGTTGTCCTCCGCGGCGAAAATCGAAGAGCTCGCCGGCATGGCGCCCGAGGGCGCCGCCGCCGCTATGCAAAAGGTCGAGGGGTTCATTCAGGCCCGTCCCCGGGACGGTGAGCCCGCGACCCAGAAGACGGAGGTCTATCTCGGCTACGACGACAAGAACCTCTACCTGGCGTGGATCTGCTTCGATGCCGAGCCGAACAAGATCCGCGCTCACCTGACGCCGCGCGAGCAGGCCTTCGCCGACGATTTCGTCGAGGTCACGCTCGACACCTTTCACGACAACCGCCGCGGTTTCATCTTCTGGAGCAACCCGCTCGGCGTGCAGGCGGAAGGGCTCTGGACCGAAGAGAACGACAACCCGCAATGGTCGTGGGACACGACGTGGGATTCCTGGGGGCGAACGACGTCTCAAGGCTATGTGACCCTCATGTCGATCCCGTTCAAGAGCCTTCGCTTCGCCTCGGCCGACCCGAAGACTTGGGGCATCGTGCTGCTCCGCCAGATTCCGCGCGTCGATGAGTGGGCTTACTGGCCTCAGGTATCGACCCGCATCCGGGGGCGTCTCAGCCAAGAGGGGACGATGAGCGGCCTCGAGAGGATCTCTCCTGGCCGCAACATCCAGCTCACCCCCTACGTGTTCGCCGACCAGGGCTGGCTGCTCGACGCGACGGCGCTCCCCGAGCGCGAGATCGACGCGAAGCCCTTCTACGCCACGGCGGGCCTCGACGCCAAGTTCGTGATCGGCGACAGTGTGACCGTCGACGCGACGATCAACCCCGATTTCAGCCAGGTCGAATCGGACGAGCCGCAGATCGCGGTCAACCAACGCTACGAGCTTTTCTTTCCGGAGAAGCGGCCGTTCTTTTTGGAGAACGCGGACCTCTTCCAGCTCCAGGCGGCGAACCTGCTCTTCACGCGACGCATCGTCGACCCGTCCTACGGCGCGAGGGTCACCGGCAAGAAGGGCAAGTACGCCTTCGGCGCGCTGCTCGCCGACGATCAGTCCCAGGCCGATCCGGCGACGTTCGGCGTCGCGAGCGTGCGCCGCGACGTTTTGCAACAGTCCTCCGTCGGGATCTTCGGCACCACGAGGGAGCAGGGAGACGCGTACAACCGGGTCTTCGGCGCCGAAGGGAATTTTCGTGTGGGCAAAGGGTGGGCGTTCAACGCGGCGGGATTCGGCAGCGCGACGCGGACCGAGACCGGCGAGGTCTTGAACGGGCCCTTGTTCCAGGCCTCGGCCTCGTACAACGACCGCATCATGAATGGGTTTCTAGGGTACATCGACGTCGATGACGACTTCAGGACCGAGACGGGCTTTCTCCGCCGTTCCGGCGTGCGATCGGGTTTCGGGGAGTTCGAGTATTCGTGGCGCCCGGAAGGCAAGGTTTTGATCTCGTACGGTCCCGGGGTCTCTGGGAACGTCACGTACGACCGGGACGGCCAGCGTCTGGACGATGAAGTTCGCTCGGCCTTCAACGTCGACCTCGTCGGGGGGACGTATTTCCAGATCTTCATTCGGCGCGGCCACGAACGCCTCCGGCCAGAGGATCTGCCGGGGCTCACGCAAGACTTCGACTTCGAGAAGGGGCGGCAGGGGCTCTTCTTCGGGACCGAGTACTTCAAGAAGGTGATCGTCAACGGGACCTATCGTTGGGGGACGGAGATCAACTACTTCGCGGCCAACGGGATTCCAGAGCTCGCCGCCGAGACCTTTTTCAATCTCCAGCTGACGATCCGCCCGGTCGATCAGCTCGTACTCGACACGAGCGTCATCTACGACCGGCTCAACCAGCAGGGCACCGGCGCACAGATCTTCCGCAGCGCGATCGCGCGCGTGAAGTGCAACTGGCAGTTCAACCGCGAGTGGTCGTTGCGCCTGATCGTGCAAGGGGACGACCTCCAGTCCGATCCGTCGTTCGTCCAGACGTCGGCGCCGCACACCCGGGATGTGAACACCGACGTGCTCCTGACCTGGCTGATGCACCCCGGAACGGCCGTCTACGTGGGTTACAACACGAACGCGTCGAACCTCGCGCCTTACGATCTCGACTCTCCGGGGTCGACGCGCCCCGGGCTCGTGGGCGACGGCCGCCGGCTTTTCGTGAAGCTCTCCTATCAGTTCAGGCTCTGAGCGTTTCTTCCTTCGGTTACGCAATCGGATGTGGCGTCCCGGCGCCAGACGCGGTACACCGGGAGCCGGGGGCGGGGCTTCCGGCCACCGCGGGGGGTGTCATGAGACGGTCGCTTGTGCTTGCCACGCTGGGAATGACCGCGGCCGCGTATGCTGGGACGCAAACCTATGTGTCCCTCGCCGGTCGCGACGACGCGGTTCCAAAACTCGGGAGGCCTGGAATCGCGTTGAGGGTCAACGCCCCGGATGCGAACGACGCCGCTTTCCTCACGACCGAGCTGTCCCGCGAGCTGGCCCAACAAGTGCACACGCGTCGGCTCGCGCCCGGCGACGCCGGTGACTACGACCTCTCGGTCACGTTGGCGGCGCCGCGCATCGACGGGGCGGTGGCCACGATTCCGTTCGAGGCGGTACTCAAGTCCTCGCAGGGAGAGCGACTGTGGCGGATCGAAGGCCGCTCCGACGTCGAAGGGGATCCGCTCGATGCTTCGGTGTTTGCGGGGATCGGTCGAAACGTCGTTTCCGCCCTCATCCACGATGGTTGGGTTCAGCCCCGCTACGATCCCGACAACCCCCCTCCCCAGCCGCCGAGGATCAGAAGCGAGTGACCGGCTGACTCATGCTGCTCAAGGTTCTCACGTTCAACATCCACCGGGCGATCGGCATGGACCGGCGATTCCGTCCGAGTCGCATCGTCGAAATTCTCGTTCATCACGACGCCGACCTCGCGCTGCTTCAAGAGGTGGACGAGGGGGCCCCGCGCTCGCGCGAGCTCGATCTCGCACGCGAGTTGGGCCGTGAGGCCGGGTACCCCCACGTGGCCGCGGGCTACAACGTGTCCCTGCGGAAGGGCCGTTACGGGAACGCAATCCTCTCCCGCTGGCCGTTGACCATCCATCGCAACATCGACCTCACGGTCGATGACCGGAAGCGGCGCGGCTGTCTGCACGCCCGTGTGAGGATCGAGAAGGGAGCCCACGGGGTCCGAGAATTGGACGTCTTCAACCTGCACCTCGGGCTTTCCGCGCGCGAGCGAACCCGGCAGATCGGAGTACTCGTACGATCCCCCGAGTTCGTCGCCGTCGCTGAGAGTTCCCCGTGCCTGGTGGGCGGGGACTTCAACGATTGGCGGGCGCAACTGCTTCCCATCTTCGTCGAGATCCTGCAGTTCAAGAGCGCGACCCGGCACCGGTTCGGATACCAGGCGGCGATTCGGACCTATCCGTCGTTTTCACCGACGGGCGCTTTGGACAAGATCTTCTTCCGTGGGCCGTTGCGGCTCCTGGGCGCGCGCAGTTGCCGGCTCCGCGTGTCGCGTGTCGCCAGCGATCATCTCCCCATCGTCGCTGAGTTCGACTTGGGCTGAACGCGGCAGTGGACCGTCTCCTGACCGATCGCAGCGGAGAAGTTCGCCGACGGCTACCGCGCCAAGAAATAGGGGACAGTCCCCTTTTCCTAAGAAACTCCCTCACTCGCGACGCTGTTTTGGACGAGTTGGTACCCGAGGTTTTTCGCGCGGCGCGTGAGGTTTTCGATGACGCGACGCCTGTACCGCTCTTCGTAGTATTTGGC
>JANMVW010000401.1:0-5019 GCA_031393555.1 Acidobacteriota bacterium | reverse complement strand
GCCACAAATCGGCCCCGCGAACACGCGGGGCACGCCCATCAGGCTCGAAAACAGGGCGTACTGCGTTGCAGAAAATCGCTTTTGCGTCATCCGCAAGAGCAGCACGGAAAACGCCCCCGTCCCCATCCCCGACGTCAGCGTCTCGAAGCCGATCGCCGCATACATCAGCGGCCGGTTGACGCCGCCGACGGCGAGCAGGGCGTACCCCGCGTTCGCAAACGCCTGCAGTCCACCGAAGATCCACAGCGCGCGCCCGAGTCCCATCGTCGTGGTGAAGGCGCCGCCGACGAACGAGCCGAGGAGGGTCGCGACGAGCCCGACCGTCGCCAACGCGACGCCGCGGTCCCATTCCGTGTAGCCCATGTCGTGGAGGAACGGGCGGATCAGGGCCATCGCGAGTTGGTCGGAGAACTTGTAGAGGACCACGAAGGCGAGCATCTCGAGCGCTTTATGGCGCGAAAGGAAGCCCACGAAGGGGAGCCAGATCGCGTCTTTCAGCGAGCGCGGCGCGACGGGGTGCTCCTCGGGCTCGGGGGCTTTGAGAGTGACGCCAAGCATGGGGACGTAGATGAGTCCCAATCCGACGAGCACCGCCGGCCAGCCCCAGACTCCGGCAAGAGTGATCGCGGTGCCTCCGGCGACGTACATCGCAGCGCGATAGGCGGCGATGCGCGCGCCCACCGCGGCCCCCTGCTCGTCCGGGCGGAGCACCTCAACCGCGTAGGCGTCGATCGCGATGTCTTGGCTGGCCGCGGCAAAAGCAACGAGCAACGTGATCAGTCCGACGGCGCCGATCGTGGCGGGGTGCGCCCCGAGCAGAGCGAGCGATGCCGTGAAGAGGAGCAGCGCGACCTGGCAGATCGCCATCCAACCGCGACGCCGTCCCAGGAAGCTGGGTGTGAAGCGGTCCATGAGAGGGGACCAGAGCATCTTGAATGACCACGGAGCCTGGGCAAGCGTGATCAGTCCCACAACGCGGATATCGACGCCGATGCTGCGCATCCAGTCCGGAATCGCGGTGATGACGAGTGCGAGCGGGAGCCCGGACGAGAACGAGAGCAAGACGACCGACCCCGTCCGCCAAGAGGCCAGCGCCCGGCCGAGCCGAGCGAAGGGGCCGGAGGGGGGAGAACTCAATCCGCCGCCATGATCTCGACCGAGTTCCCGGACGGGTCGCTCACGTAGATCGAGCGCGTTCCATCACGGTGGGTGGTCAGCTCGCCGAATTCCTCGGCTTTTGGGCTGGCGAAGGCCAGATGGGGTGGGTGCTGTTCCGGAATTACGAGCGCCAGCTTCAGATTCTCGAAGTCGAGAAGCGCCCACGTCGCGTCCTGATAGGCGACCGCGCAGCGAAAAGTCGCGGTGTACCAGGCCACGGCCGAGGCCACATCGGCTACGGCGATCGCTACGTGCTCGATGCGATCCAAACTGCCGGGCGGGCCGTAAAGTCTCATGGGACACTCCTCGTGGCGGGCGCACTCATCGTAGGGTCCGCGAGGCCGTCGTTCAAGCGATTCCGGTTATCCTGGACACCTATCCGCGGTTCCTACGGAGGATCTCAAGCATGCTCATGGCCGTCGGTCTTCTCGTCGCCGCGTCGCACATGGCGCCGTCCTCGGCTCCCGTCAAGACGCCGGCCGTCCCGCTGTTCAACGACCTGGGCTCGTACCATCGTGCCATCTCCACCAAGAACTCGACCGCTCAAAAGTACTTCGACCAGGGGCTTCGCCTGACGTACGGATTCAACCACGACGAGGCCGAGCGAGCGTTTCGCGAAGCGGTTCGTCTCGACCCGAAGTGCGCGATCTGCTGGTGGGGCGTCGGGTTGGTCCTGGGCCCGAACATCAATTTGCCGATCGACCCCGACCGGAACACGAAGGCGGTCGAAGCCGTCGCTAAAGCCAAGTCGATCGAGTCCGGCGCCTCTCCCGTCGAACGTGCGCTGATCGATGCGCTGGCGGCACGCTACTCCCCGGACCCGGGCGCCGACCGCGCGAAGTTGGACGAGGCCTACGCCGCGGCGATGGCTTCGGCCCACAAGCGTTTTCCCGCGGACGAAGACGTCGCGACGCTCTATGCCGAGTCGATGATGGACCTGCGGCCGTGGAAGTTCTGGGACGCCGACGGAACGCCGGCGCCCAGGACGCTCGACATCGTGGCGACGCTCGAGGCGGTGCTGAAGAGCAATCCGACCCACCCCGGGGCGAATCACTACTACATCCACGCGACCGAGGCGTCGAAGAACCCCGAGCGAGCGACAAACTCGGCGAAGCGACTCGAAACGCTCGTTCCCGGTGCGGGGCATCTGGTCCACATGCCCGCGCACGTTTACATGCGCACCGGAAACTACGCAGGCGCCTCGGCGGCCAATACAAAAGCAGCCGCCGTCGACGAAAAATACATTGCCGCGAACAAAGTGGAAGGCGTTTACCCGGTCATGTACTACACGCACAACCTGCAATTCCTGGCCGCCTCGGCCGCGATGGAGGGTAGATCGGCCGTGTCGCGCGATGCCGCGAAGAAGACGACTGAGATCGCCATTCCCATTGCGAAAGAGATGCCGATGGCCGAGTTCGTCGTTCCGTTCGAAATGTATTTTGATCTGCGTTTCGGGAAGTGGGACGAAGTGCTCGCGCTAAAGCAGCCGGACCCGGCGCTCCCCACCGTGGTTGCGCTCTGGCATTTCGGTCGTGGCGTGGCGTTCGCAGCGCAGAAAAAGGTTGAAGAATCGGTCGCGGAAAAGAAGGCCTTTGACGAGGCGGCGTCCAAGGTTCCTCCAGACGCAATGATGAACCTCAACATGAGCAAGGACTTGCTGGCCGTGGCCGGCGCGACTCTTGACGCCAGGCTGGCCGCCGCGCGTGGGCGGGCCGACGCCGCCATCGTCGCCTGGCGCAAGGCGGTCTCGTTCGAGGACCTGCTGGCCTATGACGAGCCCCCCGCCTGGTACTACCCCACGCGCGAGTCTCTCGGTGGCGAACTGCTTCGGAACGGGAAGGCCCTCGAGGCGGAAATGGTCTTTCGGGAAGATTTGCAGCGTAACCCCGGGAACGGCCGCTCACTCTTCGGTCTGGCGGAGGCGCTCAAAACCCAGAAGAAGGATGCCGAGGCCGCCGCGGTCCTCGTCCAGTTCAAGAAGGCGTGGGCGCGCGCCGACGTTCCGGCCACCGTCGACAGCATGTGAGAAGATTGAGCGTTGGGGGATCACCGTGGACACGTACTACTGCCCTCACGACCTTGCGAAGTTCGGTGACATGGGAAAGAACCGCCCGGAACTCTGGGCGAAATTCATGGATTACTACACCTCCGTATTCGCGGACGGAGCCCTCACCGAACGCGAAAAGGCCCTGATCGCGCTCGCCGTGGCGCACACGGTCCAATGCCCCTACTGCATCGACGCTTATACAAACGCGTGCCTCGAGAAAGGGTCCGACCTCGACCAGATGACCGAGGCCGTCCACGTGGCCACCGCCATTCGCGGAGGGGCTTCCCTGGTCCACGGGGTGCAGATGCGCAACATCGCGCAGAAGATAGGAATGTAGCTGCATGCCGTCCCTCCGAGCCAGCGGTCACCTGTTGGCCGCCACGGACGAGCAAGAACGGACCCTCGCGCATACCGGTTCCCCTCGGTTCGACGATGTGCTCATCCGGAACGGGCTGCCGCTCCTTCAGACGGCGCGGATCGAAGTGTTGCAGGTCAACGTCGGCAAGCTGTGCAACCAGACGTGCGCCCATTGCCACGTCGATGCGGGACCCGACCGTCGGGAAGCGATGTCGCGTGAAACGGCGGGCAAGGTCATCGAGCTGCTCCGACGCCACGACATCGGGACGCTAGACATCACGGGAGGAGCCCCCGAGCTCAATCCCCAGTTCCGGTACCTGGTGGACGAGGCGGCGAAGCTTGGCCGTCGCATCATCGACCGCTGCAACCTTACGGTGCTCACGCTCCCTGGTCAGTCCGATTTGCTCCCCTACCTCGCGGAACGGAGGGTCGAGGTGACCGCCTCCCTCCCGTCTTTCCGCCCGGCGGGAACCGATTCCCAACGAGGCGACGGCGTGTTCCAAAAGAGCATTGCCGCGCTCAAGATGCTCAACGACGCGGGGTACGGAAAGGGGACCGGACTCGTCCTGGATCTCGTCCACAACCCCGTCGGCGCCTTCCTTCCGGGGAAGCAGGCCTCACTCGAGCGCGACTACAGGCGAGAACTCTCCTCCCGTTACGGGGTGGTGTTCGATCACCTCCACGCGATCACGAACATGCCGATCAGCCGATTCTTGGAATTCCTCGAAAGAAGCGGCAATACCGAGTCGTACATGAATCTGCTGGTTCGGTCGTTCAACCCGGCAGCCGCGGCCGCGGTGATGTGCCGCTCGCACCTATCCGTGGGCTGGGACGGCACCCTCTATGACTGCGATTTCAACCAGATGCTCGCCCTGCCGGTCGACCAGGGTGCGAGCGGAACGGTGGACGACCTGTTGGCCACGGGGAGGCTCGCCCGCCGCGTAAGCACCGGCCTTCACTGCTTCGGATGCACTGCCGGTGCCGGTTCGAGTTGCGGCGGGGCCCTCGAATAGCGGGTTGTTTCCCTCTGCGGACGGAATCGTGTTGGCCTCTCGGCAACGCTTGCGATAACATCCGCCGCTTCCTTCGCCACTCGTTGGGAAGGTCGATAGTGAGGGTGCTTTGCGGGGATCATGCAGCACGCGCAACACGCCACCCTGGCGGGCTGCACAGGCTACCCGGAAGATGCTCTGGGCAGGACGGGAGTGAACATGACCACGAGTCGCTCATGGCTGGCGCTGACGATCGTTGCGGCGATCGTGATCGGACCTGGTTGCCAGAGTTTCCAGGAGCGTGTTCTTCTCAAGAAGGGGAATGAGCTCTACACCGCCCAGAAGTACGACGAGGCGATCAAGCAGTACGAAGAGCTCATCAAGCTCGACCCCAAGAACTGGGACGGGAATTACCTGATGGCCGTCTCTTACCTGGCCCTCTACCATCCCGGCTCAGAGCATCCG
>JANMVW010000364.1:0-4953 GCA_031393555.1 Acidobacteriota bacterium | reverse complement strand
ATGAGGTGCAAAAGGCGCACGCGAATGCCGGCCTTCAGATCATCGGCCTGACGCTTGAGGAGGACGACGACGCCGTAACCGGCTTCCTCGCCTCGGTTCCCGCGAATTTCACGATCGCCCGGGACACTTCAGAGAGGGCCGGCGAGGCCTTTGGCGTGGTCGCGATGCCCACGTCCTTCCTGATCGACCGCGAGGGGCGCCTGGCGGCCCGTTTCGAAGGCGGCGACGCGAGTGTCCACAAGAACATCGAAGCCGCCGTCACGACGCTGCTCGCCGGCGGAACGCTCCGGCCCAGGACCGACGTGCGCGTGGCGGCGAGCGTCGAAGCGACGGGGAACCTCAAGGCCTGGCAGCGCGGTTACCTCGCCGACCCGATCATGAGCCTGGACGGCGACCCTCTGACACGCCTCATCCGCGAACACATCCACGCGAGTAAGGAAGGCGCATCCGGCGATGGCGGCGCCGCGGGAGGCGGCTGTGGCTGCAACTAATGATTGCTGCATAAATAATGGCATGATCAGCGTAAAAAAGGGGGAAGCGCCGAGTGGGTGATGCAGCCGCGGAGGTTGCGACGGTTGGCGCGAATGGCTTCCAGGGATTCGATCACCGCGACCATCAACTCCGGGAGATCGTGAGCCTGACCATTCGCGAGGCGTTGCTTGGCCAACTTCCAGACTCCCTCGTCGGGGTTGAACTCCGGCGCATACGCAGGGAAGCGTTGCAGGTGGAGCCTCGTGGTGCGAGCGCAAAGCTCACGTACGAGCTTCCCTCGATGGGGATTTCCGCCGTCCCACAGGACGATGATGTGCCCCGGGAACTTCCGGAGCAGCCCTCGAAGAAAGTCCCGGGCTTGGAGCTGTCGAATGTTTTCCGTGTAGAGCTGAAAGTGAAGGTTGAGGCATTGGCGGCGGGGAGAAACCGAGATTCCCGAGATCACGGAGACCCTGTCGCGTCGATCGAAGTGATGAACCGTGGGCGTCTGGCCCACGGGCGCCCAGGTGCAGGCGATCGACGGGGTCAGCTGGAAGCCGGATTCGTCGGCGAAGACGAGGTGGGCACCCAGCCGCCTGGAGTTTTTTTTACCCGCGGCCAATCCTCCCGGATGAAGCGACGAATCTCAGCCTTGTTGCGCTCGAGCGCTTTCTTCTGCGGCTTCTGGTGGCTCCATCCCAGAGCGTGCAGGAGCCTGCCGACGTGATCGCGGTGATAGCGCACCCTGAACTTCTTCGAGATGACCTCGGCCACCCGAGCCGTAGTCCACAACTGGTTGGCGTAACCGGCGGCCAGAGCCCCCTTGAGCAACACCGACACCAGCCGTCGCCCCTCTATACGCGACAGCTTCGGCGGGCGACCCGGCGAGAAGCGCACCTTCAGCGCCTTCTGCCCACCCTTCCGCCGAGCATCGCGCCAGCGCTTGACCGAACTTGCAGAACACTTGATGCGCCGACCCACCTCATTGAGCGACAACCCGTCGTCCAAGAGCGCCAGCGCTCGACGCCGTCGATCTTCCAGCAAGTCCGCCGATCCTCGAAGTCGCATCGCTCACCTCGAGGAACATCATACCATTATTTATGCAGTAGTCTTTAGTTGCGGGTCCCGGCCTTCCCTGCGAGACTTGGCCGCCTTGTTGCGAGGTGCCTGCCCCATGAAAGAGACGTCCGCCGATCCCGTCCCCGAAGCCGTGGCGGGTTGCCTGGAGGCCTGCCGCCGCTGTGAGTCGGTCGTCGACGCCGTCGTCGATCAAGACCTCGCGGCGTTCCCCTCCGTTGGACCCCATCTGAGGCACTGCGTCGATCACTTCCGACTGCTCCTCGATGGATGGCGCTCCGGTTCCGTCGACTACGACGCCCGGGCTCGCGACGTTCGGCTGGAGCAAGATCCCGGAGTGGTGCGTGGCGCGCTCGCGGCGATCGCGGGGTCGCTCACCGAGATCCGGAGCGCCGATCTCCTCCATGAGTTGACCGTGACCCAATCCGCGGCACCGGGACGGCCCCCTCTTTCGTCGCCGAGCCTTCTCGAGCGCGAGCTCGTGTTCCTGTCGGGCCACACGATTCATCACATCGCGATCATGGTGCTCGCCGCGCGCGCGGTGGGCGTCGAGATCCCCCCGCGGCTCGCGGTCGCCTATTCCACCGAGGCCCACCGCGACTCTCTCGCGATGAACCGCTGATGTGCACCGTCACCCTGCGCTGCGGCGCCGGATCACTCCTCTTGACGATGAACCGGGACGAACGCTTAGACCGCGCGCCCGAAGAGCCCCCGCGCTTGATCTCCGGCGACGCCTCGCGCCCCTCGTGGCTCGCGCCGTTCGACAGCGCGTCCGGCGGGACGTGGATCGGGGTCAACCAACGCGGTGTGGCAAGCTGCGTGCTGAACGGCTACGAGCCCGCGGACGAGGGCCTTCGGACGGATCCATCGGTTCCGAGCCGAGGTTCGATCATCCCGCGCATTCTTGAAGAGCAAGACGGAGTCGGTCCCGCGCTCCTGCCCGGCGCCCTCGATTTTTCGGCCTACCCGTCGTTCACGCTAATCGTGGCGTCGCCAGACGGCGGGGAGATCGTCCGATGGCGGCGCGGCGCGGGACTCACGCGTGAAGTCGTCCCCCAGGGGCTCACGTTTCTGACATCGTCGTCCTGGAACGAACCGGACGTCGCCCTCTGGCGAAAACGAGCGTTCGACGCGTGGCGCGCCGGGGGCGAGCCGGAGGTGGACGGAGTGCCGGCCCTGCACCTCGTCGCCCCGGCCGGCGACGAAGCGACGGCCCCGTTCATGACCCGGGAAAAGAGCGCGACCCGCAGTGTGACCCAGGTGAGGGTCGACCCCTCGCGACAGGTTGTATCGCTCGTGTGGTGGCCGCGTGACGGGGTCGCCCCCCTCGACCTGAAGCGTCCCGGCGCATCCCTGGAGCTCGAGCTCGCGCCGTCCGTCGCTTTCGCGGCCGATGATCGGATCGCGTGAGCCTGAAGGACGAGCGTGTCTTCGCGCTCGGCTGGCCCAAAGTGGCGCCGGTGCGCCGCGTCCTCGAGCGCGCGTTCGGGCTCGACCAACTCGATCGCATCCGCGCCGCCCGTCCGCCCGGCATCACGGGCGAAGCGTTTCTCGCTTGGCTTCTCGACCATCTGGGCGTCGAGCCGTCCGTCGGCCAAGCCGAGCTTTCTCGCATCCCGAAGTCGGGGCCGGTCGTCGTCGTCGCGAACCACCCCTTCGGGGGCATCGAAGGGATCGCCCTCGCGTGGGCTCTCAAGCGGGTTCGTCCCGATGTGAAACTCTTCGCGAATTTCCTTCTCCACCGCATCCCGGAGCTACGCGAGCTCTTCTTGTTCGTGGACCCGTTCGCGCGCAAGGGATCGGCGCGCGCTCACGCCAACGCCAAAGCGCTTCGAGGCGCGCTCTCCTGGCTTTCGGACGGGGGATTGCTCGGCGTGTTTCCTGCCGGCGAAGTCGCCTCTTTCGATTTCAAGGCGCTTCGCGTCGCCGATCCCGCCTGGAGCCCCACGGTGGCGGGTCTCGCGCGGCGTACAGGGGCGGCGGTCGTGCCCGTGTTCTTCCCGGGACGCAATCGCGTGTTCTTCCAAACAACGGGCCTGATCCACCCCGCGTTGCGGACCGCGTTGCTGCCGCGTGAGTTCCTCGCGCGTCGCGGCAAGGCGATCGAGTTGCGGGTCGGTACGCCGGTTCCGGCCGCGCGACTCGACGAGTGCGCCGACGATGCGCGGGCGATCGCCTACTTGCGCGATCGCACCGAGATCCTGGCGGAGCGCGGCCCGAAGCCGCGCGCTTCCCTCGCGGCCGTGATCCAGCCGCGCCGTACGCCGCCCTCTCCCGCTTCGATCGTTCCTGCCGTTCCAGCGGCCGAGCTGGCGGCCGAGGTTGTTGCGCTTCCCGCCGGATCGCGCTTGATCGTGAGCGACGAGCTCGAGGTCTACGTCGCCCGCGCGGCGGCTATCCCAAGGATCTTGCGTGAGATCGGACGCCTCCGCGAGGTCACGTTTCGCGACGTGGGTGAGGGGACGGGGCGCGAGATCGACCTCGACGTCTTCGACGCGACCTACCTGCACCTGTTCATCTGGAACCGCGCGGGGCAGGAGATCGTCGGCGCTTATCGATTGGGGCCGACCGACGAGATCATCCCGGCCGCGGGCATTCGTGGGATGTACACCGCGTCGCTGTTCAAATACGAACCGAAACTCTTCGAGGCGATGGGGCCGGCGCTCGAGATGGGACGCTCGTGGATCCGCACGGAGCATCAGAAGAGCTACACCGGGCTGATGTTGCTGTGGAAGGGGATCGGTGAGTTCGTCTGCCGCCATCCGCGCTACGCAACGTTGTTCGGACCGGTCAGCATCAGCGCCGACTATCGCTCCCTCTCGCAGCGGATGATCGTGGCCTTCCTCGAGCGGAACCGGAAGATGTCCGACTGGTCGGATTGGGTCACTCCGACGAATCCTTTCCGCGAGACGAGGTGGCCTGGCGCCCCGCGCGGCCCCTCCCAAATCAACGATCTCGAGGAGGTCTCGACGTTCATCTCGGAGATCGAGTCCGATCAAAAGGGTGTGCCGATCCTGCTGAAGCAGTATCTGCGGCTCGACGGAAGGCTCTTGAGCTACAACGTCGACCCCGACTTCGCCAACGTCCTCGACGTCTTGATCGTCGTCGATTTGCGCCGGACGTCGCAAAAGGCCTTGCAGCGTTACATGGGCCGCGAGAATCTCGAACGCTTCCGCGCGTTTCACGCCGCCGCCCGCACCACGACCCACGCCAGCTGAAATAGGGGACAGTCCCCTTTTTCTTATCAAAACGGTATCCAGGGAGTTTTGTAAGAAACCCTCGGGCACGGCCGAGCCGTGCACCTGCTCGACCAGAAACTCCCCGAGAAGCGTAGCATCGTACGCCGGGAGGAGTGGCCGTCCACTTTTTTGGTGTTCCGCGAACCCGTAAAGAAACATGGTCCGG
>JANMVW010000354.1:0-2212 GCA_031393555.1 Acidobacteriota bacterium | reverse complement strand
GAGCCCGGTGCGCGCTCACGGCTGTCCACGCGCAACGCGCCGCCCGACCTGTCTCCTCCGGCGACGAAGTTCGATGCGGTCGCGCACGTCGAAACCGACAACGCCTTCCGGCCGTTGGGCGAGGCCGATCCTTGGTACTGGATTCCGTCGCAGTCGAATCCGGTCAATGGCAGCTCGCTCATCTCTCGGACGCTGTCGGTCACCCTTCCGGGGCTGGCCTCGGGCACCGATCCGGCGCGCGTGCTCGTCAGGCTCCGCGGACTGAGCGAAGACAACGTCACGCCGTCCGATCACCTCTCGAATGTGACCTTTCTCAACGCCACGACCCAGCTGCTCACGCAAAACGGCGGGGCGTTCGACGGCCGTATGATCTTCACGCACGATTTCACCTGGAACTATCCGGGGTCGGGCAACGTGCTCACGAGCCCGGCGCAAGTGAAAATCGACGCGCTCTCCGTCGTCGGATCGTCGGGCTACAAGAACAACTTCATCCTCGACTTCGTCGAGCTCCGCTACAAGCGATTGTTCCAGGCGGTCGGCGACGCGCTGACGTTTGACTTCCCCGACGGGGACGCCGAATTCCAGATCACCGGTTTGACGACCAACGCTCCCGAGGTCTGGGAGCTCACGGGCCGGGTCGGAGCGACCGGCGTCGTCGATCCGGTGCGGGTCACCGGCGGCACGATCGGCGGCTCGGTGGGGAACTACTCGATCCGGTTCCACATGACGAACGACCCAGGCGTTGCCGACGGAACCTTGCGC
Organism: Acidobacteriota bacterium; assembly: GCA_031393555.1. GTDB lineage: Bacteria > Acidobacteriota > Polarisedimenticolia > Polarisedimenticolales > DASRJG01 > DASRJG01. Next base: position 1,450 of record JANMVW010000354.1, on the reverse strand, counting down.
CGGTTCGTGGTCGCCGGCACCAGCGCGGTCGCGAGCCCCGCGGCCGTTGATTTCACCGCGGACACCGTGTCCGACCTCCGCAACACCGCAAACCAAGCCGACCTGATCGTCATCGCCCACCCGACGGCGCTCGGCGCGACGGCCACCACGACCTTGAATTCGCTCCTGGCGTGGAAGCTCGCGAACCAGGGGATCACCTCGAAGGTCGTGATGATCCAGGATGTCTTCGACGAGTTCGGCGACGGGCTTCAGACGCCGCAGGCGATCAAGAGCTTCCTCGCGTTCACGCTCTCGACGAACCCCGGCGAAGGCTGGTCGGGGCGCAAGCCGGCGTGGGTGATGTTGATCGGCGACGGCTCGTACGACAGCAAGTACAACGACAATTCGGTTCCCGTGAGCAACTTCGTCCCGACGCAGATCCTCTTCAAGGACGACCCGGCTTTTGGGTACTACGCCAGCGACAGCATCCTCGCGAACGTCGCCGGCGCCGACACGATCCCCGATCTCGTCGTGGGCCGCGTGCCGACGCGCTCCGACGCGCAAACGGCGACGGTCCTCCAGAAGCTCCTCGATTACGAACAGAATCCCCCCGCCGGGAACTGGCGCCGGCACGCCGTGTTCGTTTCGGACCGCGGCAAGTTCTACAGCGTCAACGAGGCGCAAGAATGGGAAGACACCAACGCGCTGGGGCGCAGTTGGCTGAAGCTCCCCCCCAACACACAGCGCACGTTGCGCTACTGGACCGACTATTGCGGGGGAGCGAGCTCGGGCTGCACTCCCACGAAAACCGAGCTGCTTCGCGCCGACATCAAAAAGGCCATCAACGGCACGGACGGTGTCTCGGACGGCGCCGCGATCATGCAGTACACCGGCCACGGCAATTTCGTCGTGTGGTCCGACGACGCCTTTTTCGCCGAAGGGTGGAGCGGTATCTTCGACGTCAACGCCTTCACCAACGGCGGAAAGCTGCCCTGGCTGATCGTCCACAACTGCCTGTCGGCCGGGTTCATGGACACCAACGACGTCACGCTCGGCGAGGACTGGCTGAAAAAATCCGGCGGCGGCGGGATCGCGGTGTTCGCTCCCTCGGGGTTGGCCGACGGCTACTCCGGCCCCGACGTCACCGACAAGATCTGGGGCACGCTGTTCGGCCGCACGAAAGAGCGCGTCCTCGGGCTCGCCGTGGCCGGCGCGATGAACTACATCTGCGGCCTGGGCGTGAAAGACACCTGCCAGAACTACGTGCTGCTCGGCGATCCCACGACGCGCATGGTCTTTCAGACGGTGCAGCCCGCGACAGCGCTCGCCGCGACGCCGGGAAACGCGGTCGTCAACCTCTCGTGGTCGGCAAGCGCGACGAGCTCGGCCAAGTACGACGTCTACCGCGCGTTGTTCTCGCCGACGACCTACACGAAGCTCAACGCCTCGCCCTTGACGACGACCAGCTACG
>JANMVW010000298.1:0-9622 GCA_031393555.1 Acidobacteriota bacterium | reverse complement strand
TTCCGGGTTTGGCGATCCCGCTCGAAGCGATTTTCGAGCGCTGACTCACAACCGCTACAGAAGAATTCGAATCTGCTTGGAGGATTCGGGCGTGAGGCCCAGGAGGGCGCGAAACGCGGCGTCGTGAGCCGCGGATTCCGGCGACGCCGCGATATAGAGAGCCGCGACCAAATCCCGCCATCTCAGCAGTTCGCGCCGCAGACCGGTCGAGACCGCGGTCTCGACCGTCAGATCGGTGAGGCGCAGCACGCGCTCATAGGCGAGCCGGCGGGATTCGCCGCGCGCAGGGTCCATGAGTCGTCTCAGGCGATTCATCTCATTGCCGATCATCAACACCTGCTGATCGAGCGGAAACGCCCGCCAACGTTCTGGACTCAGCGACGCGTGCTGGGTCACGAGAGTGCCTCGCCGTCCCCAATGAGCGCAAACGTCAGCTCGCGGACGCGCCCGCGGACGGCTGGCGACTCGATCCCCATACCCCGGTTCCCGTGCGCGGGCCTAATGTTGATCAGCGACGTGTACTCGATGCACTGTTCGCGACCAAGTCCCGGAAAGTAGTTGGCACCCCAGAGATCGGCCTGCCGACTGCCCGCGCCGAGCAGGAGGGTCTCCGCGTCGGCGTGCAATTCGCCGCCCACGGCGGCGATACCCCGCTCGATATCCACGACGTACTTGACCATGTCCTCGAAGAACGCTTCTACGAGCCGCTTCAACTCGGCGGGAGCGATCTTTTTGTCGACGACAACGATTCCAGGTTGTTCCACGGCGGCGCTACTCCCCCACCGCGACGGGGCGCATGGCGTCCGTCGACGTGAACTCGTCGTAGTCGACTCGCTTTTCGGCGGTGTGGTCCTTGGCGATCAACATGTAGAGCGACGGCACGATGAAGAGCGTGAACAACGTCCCGATCGCCATGCCGGCGACCAGGACGAGACCGATCGAGTTACGGGCGATGGCGCCGGCGCCGGTGACGAGAACGAGCGGGAAGTGGCCGGCCACGGTCGCGACGGTCGTCATCATGACGGGGCGGAGACGGATGCGCGCGGCCTGCCGGATCGCATCGAGCTTGGTGAGACCGCCGCGTTGCAGCTCGTTGGCGAACTCGACGATCAGGATGCCGTTTTTGGAAATCAGTCCGACCAGGGTCACGAGCCCGACCTGAGAGTAGATGTTGAGCGTCGTGGTCCAACCATCCGTGAAAAAGTGCAGATTCGGGTTCGGCATCTTCAGGAACGTCATGAGCAAGGCGCCGAAGATCGCCAGGGGAACGGAGCCCGCCAGGATCACGAACGGATCCCTGAAACTGTTGAACTGCGCGGCCAGGACCAAGAAGATCAGGATCAGTGCCAGGCCGAACGCAGGCAGGAATTTGTTCCCCTCGGTGCGTAGCTGCCGCGACTCTCCGGTGTAGTCGATCTTGTAGCCCTCGGGGATGATCTTGGCGGCCTCGTCCTCGAGATACTTCAACGCTTGATCGAGCGGCAGCCCGGTCACCCCGCTGAGTTTCACCGCGTTCAATTGCTGGAACCGGTTGAGCGTCCTGGGTTGGGTGGAATTCTTCAAGGTCGCGATCGTACTCAGCGGGACGAGGCGTCCGTCGGGGCCGGTGACGTAGAGCTGCTGGAGTTGGTCGGGCGTCAAGCGCGCGGTACGCTCGACTTGCGGGATCACCTTGTAGCTGCGCCCCTCGATGTTGAACCGGTTGACGAAGTTGCCGCCGATCGCGGCCGAGACGTCGGCGCCGACTTGCTCGAGACTCAGACCCAACGAGGCCACCTTGTCCCGGTCGATGACGATTTCGGTTTGGGGCTGGTCGAGCTTGGTGTCGATGATCGGAGGGAAATAAAAATTGCCGCTCGCGGCCGCCGTCTGCTGGAGCCGTGTCGCGAACTCCAGGATCCGGTCCGGCTCGGCGGTCGACGCGAGGATGAACTCGACGGGAAACGAGCCGCCGCCGGGAAGAGCCGGCGGCATCACGGGAAAGATGCTGATGCCGGCGATCGACGAGAGCTTCTTGCTGATTTCGGGGAGGATCTGGAACGCGGTCCGTCCCCGATCGTCCCACGGCTTCAGGACGCCTCCCCCGAAGCCGCGGGTCGGAAAGGTGATCTGAAACGTGTAGGCCATCTCGGGGATGGACAGGAACTCCGCTTCGACCTTGTTCGCGTATCGGACCGTCTGGTCGATCGTGGCGTTCGAAGGCGCTTCGATGATGCCGAAGATCACGCCCTGGTCTTCCGTCGGCGCGAGCTCTTTCGACGACATCTGGAACATCGGGAAGCAGAGCAGGGTCAGCACGATCCAGACGATGTAGACGGCGGGGCGCACCCTGAGCGTCGCGTCGAGCAACCGACCGTAGAAATTCCGGAATCGGTCGAAGTCGCGGTTGATCCTTCCGGCGAAGCCCCGATGCTCCGCCTCGGCGGTCAAAAGGCGGGAGGACATCACCGGCGACAACGTCAAAGCGACCACGCCCGAAATCATCACGGCCCCGGCCAGCGTGAACGCGAACTCGCGAAACAGCGAGCCGGTCAGGCCTCCCTGGAGTCCGATCGGGGCGTACACGGTGGCCAATGTGATCGTCATGGCGATGATCGGGCCGAACAGCTCGCGCGCGCCCAAGACGGCGGCCTGAACCGGCGTGTTGCCCTCGCGCAACCGCCGCTCGACGTTTTCGACGACGACGATCGCGTCGTCCACCACCAGGCCGACGGAGAGCACGATGGCGAGAAGGGTGAGCAAGTTGACCGTGAACCCGAACACCTGCATCAGGAACACCGCTCCGATCAACGAAACGGGGATGGCGACGATCGGAACGAGCACGGAGCGGAACGACCCGAGGAAGAGGAAGATCACGATCATGACGATGAGCAGCGTCTCCATGAGCGTCTTGAAGACTTCGCTCAGCGCGTCGTTGATGTATCCGGTGGCGTCGTAGGCCACCGCGGCCTTCATCCCGCTCGGGAGGTCGGTCTTGATCGACTCGATCTCGGCCCGAACGGCCTTGATCACGTCCAGCGAATTCGCGTTGGGGAGAACCCACACCCCCATGAAAACCGCGGTCTGACCCGAGAACCGGACCTCGGTGTTGTAGTCCTCGGCTCCGAGCACGACGTCGGCGATGTCACCGAGCCGGACCAGCGCGCCGCCGTCCTGACGGATCACGAGTTGCTTGAACTCGGGCACCGAGCGCAGGTCGGTGTTGGCCGTCAGGTTCACCTGGATCAGCGACCCTTTGGTCTGACCCACGGCGGACAAGAAATTGTTCGCCGCAAGCGCCTGTCGCACCTGGACGGGACTGACATTGAGCGCGGCCATCCGGTCGGGCTTGAGCCAGATGCGCATCGCAAACGTGCGTCCGCCCAGGATGTCGGCCCGCTGCACACCGCCCAGTGCCGACAGCCGCGGCTGCACCACGCGGACCAGATAGTCGGTGATCTCGTTCTGCTGAAGGATGTCCGAGCTGAAGCTCAAGTAGCAGGACGCGAACTGAGAGTCCGCGGTTTCGATGTTGATGACCGGAACCTGGGCCTCGGGCGGCAGATCGCCGCGAACTTGATCGACCTTCGAGGCGATCTCGGCCAGGGCTTTGCGGCTGTCTTGGTTCAGCTTGAGGTGCGCGGTGATCGTTGAAACGGAAAGGGCGCTTTGCGATTCGAGGTATTCGATGCCGTCGGCGCCGGCGATCGCGCGCTCGAGAGGGGCGGTGATGAACCCGCGGATCAAGTCGGCGCTCGCCCCGACGTAGACCGTCGACACCGTCACCGTGGCGTTTTCGCTGCGGGGGTATTGCCTCACGTTCAGCGTGCGGACCGCTTGCACGCCGGCGATGAGAATCAACAGGTTGACGACCAGCGCCAAAATGGGCCGGCGGATGAACAGATCGGTGATGGATCGCACGACGGCTCCCGTCAGGAATTCGGAGGGCGCGGCGCCGACTGCGCGTCGGGCGCCAGGGTGTTGTCCACGGCCACGGGCGATCCGTTCCTCAGCTTGAACACGCCCGAGGTCGCCACCATTTGCCCCGCCTTGAGCCCGGCGGTGACGGCGACGAAGTCACCGCGAGTCAGCCCGAGTCTCACGGTCGTCATCTGGACCTGTTTGACGGTCTTACCGGATTTTTCGTCTTTGACGTCGCTGATCACAAAGACCGAATCGCCGTAAGGCGCGTGGAGGACCGCCGTGGACGGAATCGCGAGAATCGGCTCGGTTTCCGGGAGGACGAGCTGCACCCGCGCGAACATGCCGGGGCGTAGATCACCGTCGCTGTTGGCGACGGTGGCCTGCACCTTGACGTTCCGGCTGCTGGCATCGACCTCGGGATTGAGCGCCGTCACCTTTCCCGTGAAGACGCGGCCGGGAGTCGCGTCGGTCATGACGCGCACGTCCAGGGCGCGCTGCACCCGCGCCAGCTGTTGCTCGGGGATGCTGAAATCGACGAAAACCGGGTCGAGAGAATGAAGCGAAACGATCGCGTCACCCGGATTCACGAACTGACCCAAGTTGACCGACCGGATGCCCAGGCGGCCCCCGAACGGGGCGTGGATCGTCTTTTTCGTAATGGTCGCCTGGATGACCTCGACGTCGCCGCCGGTTTTCAGGAACTCGGCCTCACGGCTGTCCAAGTCCGCCTTCGAAACGACACCCTGCGCGTAGAGCCCGCGGGCGCGCTCGAGGTTGAGCCGGGCCAACTCGGCCTGCGCTTCCGCGGCCCGCAGCTGCGCCTGCTCCGACGTCGTGTCGAGGCGCACGAGGACCTGCCCCTTGGCCGCCGTCGCGCCCGAGACGAAATCGATCTCGCGGACGGTGCCGGACAACTCCGCGCGCAGCTCGACGCCTTGAACGGCCGTGACCGAGCCGACGGCCGGCATGAGGGACTCCCAGGTCTCCTGCCGGACCTCGGTCGCGCTCACGGTCTCGGCAGGCACCGAAAACTCGCTCCCGGATTTGATGAGCGCGCGGATCTGGAGCGCCTTGATGCCGGTGAGCGCCGCGACAACCACGACGAGTCCGGCGACGGTGATAGCGATCTTTTTTTTCATGGCTGAACCTGTTCGAGGCACGCCGCGGGCGCGGTGCGGGAAAAAAGAAGAGGCCAAAGCGTGCGGAGCATCGCGAGTTGACGCTCCCTGATCTGGGTTGCGGTCAGCGTGGACGAATCCGCTATGGCGCGAATCATCATGCCGCGCGTCGAATCGACGATGATCTCGGCGGCCGTCCGGGGAACCAAACCCTGTGGAGCCGTGCGGGCTTCATCCGACGCGGCAATCAGGTCGGTGACGCTCTCGATGAAAAACTGCGTGACGTCTCTCACGAGGACCCGGACTTGCTCGTTGCGGGCCGCTTCGGCGAATAGGTCCGCCACGAACGCGAGCTGAAGGTGCTCCGGCTGCTCCTCGCAGTGACGGATCGAGACCAGCTCCAACGCCGCAAACAGCGTGGGGGCGCGGCGCGCTTGTTCGAGAACCCGGCGCAGATCGTCGAGGTGCTCGCTCGCCATGAAGGTGATCACGGCGTCCTTGCTGTCGAAATAACGGTAGATGAGACCGACGCTGATCCCAGCCTCGGCGCTGATGTCGTTCATCGTCGTGAGGTGGAAACCGCGGCGGCCGAAGCAGGTCATCGCCGCGCGCAGGATCTGCCGGCGTCTGTCCTCGGAGTGGTCGGGGGCCAGCGAGGTTTTGTTCGTTTCTTCCACTTGAATGAATACTCATTCACATGGTGACCGACGGGCCGGAATCGGTCAAGGCCGGGGCCGCGCGCGTCCGCGCCGCGGCGGAGCAGATGGGCCATAACGGACAGCGTTATCGGCGTATTGCCTTCACGCACCCCGAAACCTACGTTAGAGTCCACGGCGTCGTGCAAGATCCTAGTGACGCTGGGCCTTTTTGTGGGCGAAGAACCGTTTTGTCGAATGGACGGTGGAGAACGGAGCGAACTCGACGTTCGACCGCTGTCCTTGGAGGTCGTTGATGCGCACAGTGAACGGAGCGGGAGCTGAGACGGTGAGTGGCGATCGAAAGCCCTGCACGAATCGGCACAGGTGGATCATGCCCGTGGCGCTTGCGCTGCTCTCGGTCCTCCCCGCCGGTTCGGCGAGGGGTGCGATCGGGATACCGACCTCGATCGGGAAGGCGTTTGCTCGGACAACGGGCACGACGCTCACGATCACCACGACCGCGAATGTTCCGGTAGGCAACACCGTGATTGTCTCGTTCGCGATGTCGGGCTCGAGCCTCGGCACGCCGACTTGCACCGATTCGAAGGGCAATTCCTATACGACGGACGTGGACTCGGGCGGCGCGGCGATGCGGACTGTGATCTGCTCCGCGACCGTCACGAACCCCCTCACGACGAGCCCGTTCAGCACGATCGTCGTCACCCACGCGAGCGTGCAGGTCAGGCTGGCGGAAGCCTTCCAAGTTTCCGGCATCGCGGCCGCGCGATTCGACAAGTCCAAGACAGCGAACAGCGTCAATCCAAGCACCGTCGCGAGCACGGGAAATTTGACCAGCGCGACGACCCAAGCGGACGAACTGTTGATCGGATCGTTCGGAGCCGACACCAGTTCCCCGAACTTCACCCCCGGGGCCAACTACGCGACGATCGGTACGCCCTTCTCGTCGGGTGGCAACGGCTTCGACATCGGCCACGGCGCCGAATACCGGATCGTCAATGCGACCGGCATCTACTTAGCCAATGCGACGATCAATAACGCCAGCACGCTCTGGTCTGCGGGGCTTGGCACCTACAAGGGGTTCCGCTGCGGGAACGGTGTCCAGGAAACAGGCGAGAGTTGCGATCTGGGCGCCTCCAACGGAACCGCGGGCGCCTGTTGCTCCGCCACCTGCACCTTTGTGGCCTTGGGGACCTCCTGCCGCGCGGCCGGGGGCGAGTGTGACCTGGCCGAGGCCTGCACGGGCGCGAGCAGCACCTGTCCCGCGGACGTCAAGAAATCGAGCGGGACGGCCTGCACCAGCGACAGCAACGTCTGCACGCTGGATCGTTGCGACGGCTCGAACGTGACCTGCCAGCACCCCGCGGGGAACGCCGGCACCGTCTGCCGCGCGGCGAGCGGGGACTGCGATCTCGCCGAATCCTGCGACGGCGCCGTCGCCTCGTGCCCCACGAATCAGTTCGTGACGGCGGGGAGTGCTTGCGGTGCCGACGCCGATCCTTGCACGGTCGACGTTTGCAACAACTCCGGAACTTGCACTCACAACGGCGCCGATACCGACGGCGACGGGATCTGCAACCTGCTGGACAACTGCCCCACGGTGAGCAACCCGGGCCAGCTCGACACCGATGCGGACAACATCGGCGACGCCTGCGAGTGCCTCAACGTGACCTGCGCCCCCCTCGAGTGTAACAACGCGGGGATTTGCAATACGACGACCGGCAATTGCGATTACGCCGCCCAGCCGGACGGCACCTCTTGCGATGATGGCGATCCGTGCTCGTTGGACGATGCGTGCAGCGCCGGCGCCTGCCTTGGCATCGGCGGGTGTGGCGACTCCCACATCCGGTTGCCGGCCACGTCGGTGGCCGGGCAGGACCAAGACGTCGTGGTGCCGATCACGGTCAACCCGGCGGGCGGAGTCGTCCGCATCGACATCGCGCTGACCTACAACCCGGCCGTCGTCAAGGCGACCGGGGTCTACACGACCAGCTACACGAACGGCTGGAGCCTCACATCCAACCTGACCGTGCCCGGCACGGTCAGCTTCACGGTGGCCGACGCGTCGCCGCTATCAGGGACCGGGCCGGTGGCCTGGATCGTCTTCCGCGCCGTTGGGGCGGCGGGCTCGTCCTCGCCGTTGACCTTCACCCAGCACGACCTCAACGGGGGGAGCATCCCCTCGGTCGTCCACAACGGCATCGTGAGCGTCGTCCTGCGAGATGTTTCGCTCGGCCTGCCCGACGATGCTCAGGGCGCGCCGGGATGGAACGTCGAGGTCCCGATCAGCGTGAGCCCGGCCGACACGCTGGACACCTTCAGCACGACCGTGCAGTTCAACCCCTCCGTTGTTCAAGCGACTGCGATCAATACGACCGCCGCGACGGCGGGCTGGACGCTTTCGAGCGACACTTTCTCGACGCCCGGATCGGCGATTCTCTCGCTGACTCAGGGGTCAGGACCGGCGCTTTCCAGCGGGGCGCAGGACATCGCGACCATCACGTTCAGCGTGACGGGCGGGAGCGGGGCTCAGACGCCCCTCATCTTTGCCGCGGGGACCACCAACCCGGGAGTGACCGTCAGCCTGGACTCCGGACTCTTCACGGTATGTCCCGACGCCGACGCCGACGGCTTCACCGCTTGTGGCGGCGACTGCAACGATGCCAACGCGGCGGTTCACCCCGGAGCGACGGAAACCTGCGACACCATCGACCAGAACTGCGACGGTTCGCTGAACGACGGCAACGCGAACTCCAGCTGCAACGACGCCAACCCCTGCACGGATGATTCGTGCAGTGCGGCGGGGGCCTGCGGTCACGGGGGCAACACCGTGTCCTGCGACGACGCCAACGCCTGCACGACCAACGACACCTGCGCGAGCGGCGCTTGCGTCGGAGGGGCCGCCCTCAACTGCGACGACGCCAACGGCTGCACGGACGACTCGTGCGACCCGGCGAGCGGTTGCGGCAACGCCGACAACACCGCTTCGTGCGACGACGGGAACGCCTGCACTACCAACGACACCTGCGCGAGCCGCGCTTGCGTCGGTGGCCCTGCCGCCAACTGTGACGACGCCAATGTCTGCACGGACGACTCCTGCAACCCGGCGACGGGGTGCGTCAACACCACGAACACCGCGTCGTGCGACGACCGGAACCCGTGCACGGAGTTCGACACGTGCGCGAGCGGCGTATGCGTGGGTGGCGCTCAGCCCAACTGCGACGATCTCAACGACTGCACCGATGATTCGTGCGACCCGGCGACGGGCTGCGTCCACGCGAACAACAGCTTGGTGTGCGACGACGGCAACGCTTGCACGACGAACGACGCTTGCACGGGTGGCGCCTGCATCGGCGGCAGCGCCCTCGACTGCGACGACGCCAACGGCTGCACGGACGACTCGTGCGACCCGGCCACAGGCTGCCTTAACACCAACAACGCCGCGTCTTGCGACGACGGTAACGCCTGCACCACCAACGACACCTGCGCGAGTGGCGCCTGCGTCGGTGGCATTGCTCCCAACTGCGACGACGCCAACGGCTGCACCGACGACACGTGCGACCCGGCCATCGGTTGTGTTTCCATCAAAAACGCCGCCTCATGCGACGATGGCGATGCTTGCACCACCAACGACACCTGCGCCGACGGGGCCTGTGTCGGTGGCGCCGCCCTCAACTGCGACGACGCCAATGTCTGCACCGACGACTCATGCGACCCGGCGAGCGGTTGCGTGCACTCCGACAACACCGCATCCTGCGATGACGGCAACGCCTGTACCACCAACGACACTTGCGCGAGCGGCGCCTGCGCCGGCGGGGTCGCCCCCAACTGCGACGACGCCAATGGTTGCACCGACGACTCGTGCGACCCGGCCACAGGCTGCGTTCACTTCAGCAACACGACGGCGTGCGACGACGGCAACGCTTGCACCACCAGCGACACCTG
>JANMVW010000331.1:0-5301 GCA_031393555.1 Acidobacteriota bacterium | reverse complement strand
CTCGATGCGAGCAATTTCACCGTGATGCCGCACCCGAAACTGGCGAAAACCAAGGCCGCGCAGGACGGCCTCCGCCTCGCCGACCGCGCTCAATCGCGCTTGCGTGACTTCCGTTCCTATAGGTATGCGAGATGCAAGGCACGCACTCGCCGGCTTTTCATGAACATGCAAATGAAACTCATTTGCCAATGCTCTTACATCTGCTTTGCCAATGTTAGCATCCAGCAGTGGCGCCAGGATGCCCCTTTGGCGTGCGGCTTCCATGCCCGGACGGTTGTCCCCAAGATCATCGACGATCGCGCCATACGCAATCGCCTCGAATCCGCGGCGGGCGGCCATCTCGGAAAGGACCGCAAACAGCTCGGTACGACAATGAAAGCAACGATCACCCGTGTTGGCGCGGTACTCGCTCCGTTCGATCTCGAAGGTGTCGACCACTTCGTGGGGCACCTTCAGGACTCGAGCGACCTCGCGAGCGTCCTCGATCTCTGAGTCGGTGACCGAACCGGAACGACCCGTCACCGCGAGAACCCGCTCCGGGCCGAGCGCTTCGCACGCCACCGCCAGCAGCGTGGCGCTATCGACCCCCCCGGACAAAGCGACGAGAACAGTGCGGTGTGCTCGCAGCAGGGAAATCGCGTGCTGCTTTTTCTGGATAGTGAAGGCAGGACCATTCATTTGCGCTCTCACAGGTCGTTTTATCGCAGCCGGAACTGGCGGTTTTTGCGTTCTCGCGGTTGACAACCCTGGATCATCACGGTACATCACAGCATCCCTTTAGGGGGGGTGTGTAGTGTTGATTTCGACGCCTTGGGGCGTTTGTTTCAAAATTTTTTCCACGCAGGAGGGGGCTATGCAGATTCGAATCCTCGCAGGCTGTAAACGCCTAATGATGGCTTTGGCCATCGCGAGCTTGATCATCGCACCGGCAGGTGCGGCCGCACCCGTATCAAAGGGGAAGCCGGCCAGCGGATCGCCGCTAACTTCAGGGAAGGTCGACCAGCAGGTCGATGACAAGGCGACTATCGCCGAGCCCATTCTGTACGCCAGGCCGAACTACGCCTGGCCGTTTTCGTCGGGGCCGGTGTATGGCACGGCGGATGCGGCAAGCTTGAGTTCCGCCGGAGCGATCCACACCGCGGTCGGATCGTTCGATCTGACTCGTGGATTGCCCAACTTCCCGACCGAGTTGCGCGTCGCGAACAAGCTCGCCAAGTCGGCCTCCCAGTACTTCCTGATGCAGGTCAGGACGGAGGCCTTCACGGACGGCACGTTCGACGAGTTGAAGCGCACCATCGTCGCGCAAGGCGGCTCGATCGTCGGCGAAATGCCGGTGGCGGCCTTCCTGGTCCGGATGACTCCGGGCGCGCACAACGCCATCAATGATTCCCCGTCGATCGTCGCGCTGCAGCCGTATCAGCCGGCCTTCAAGCTCTCCCCCTCGATCGGCCGCATGCCGCTGCTGGACCCCGCGAAGGCCATGTCCAGCGTCTACAGCCTGAAGGTGCAGCTCTTCCCCGGCGAAAACGTCCAGACGGTGGCCGCGTCGCTCACGGCGATGGGTGCGCGGGTCACTCGGACGTATTCCGACACGGTCCTCGTGGATCTCGATCGCAGCAAGCTCGCGGCGGTCGCGGCCATCGATTCGGTCTACATGATCGAAGAAATGCTCCCGATCTTCTTGATGTCGGAAGAAACCACGACCACCGTGCAGGCGGGCAAGTGGAACAACGGCGCGACGCCCTACACGGATGCCGGCGTTGACGGCGGCGGCCTGAACAAGGCTTCGCAAGCCGACGATCAGATCTTGGCGATTCTCGACAACGGCATTCAGCTCGACGCCGGCGACCTTTCGAACACGTCGACCGATCCGGGCCTCGACCTCAGCGGATTGCCGATCGCCGGCCATCGCAAGGTCGCTTTCTACGGCACCACGGCCCCCTTCGGCGGAACCGGCGACCTGCTCGGTTGCGACGGCAACACGACCAGCGGCGTGACGCACGGTCACACGGTCGCGGCGGTGGCGCTCGGCAACGCAACGAAGGTCGACATCGCTTACGGCACCCCGTATAAGGGCATCGACCGCTCGGGGAACTTCTGGGGTCTTGACGGCCTCGCGCCCAAGGCTCGACTCGTCGCTTACGACGGTCAGATCACACCCCTGACCGGGCGTTGCGACGACGTGACGCAGATCCTGGGCAACAGCCCCCTCGATGTCGGCGATCTCGCGACTCTCCTCCCCGACGCCTATACCAAGGGTGCCCGCGTGGTCAACTTCTCTTGGGGTTCGGTCGCCCCGGGGGATTACCTCAGCAACGAGCAGAAGATCGATGCTTTCTTGCTGGCCAACAGCGACGCTGTAATTTTCGTCGCCGCCGGCAACGCCGGAAGAGACAAGAACTCGGACAGGATTCCCGATCCGAACACCATCGGCGCTCCCGCGACGGCCAAGAACATCATCGCCGTCGGCGCTTCGCGCAACGCGGACGATCTCGGCAATCCGAACCTGCCGAATAGCCGCTGGGCGAATTCGAGCAACGGCCCCGCGACGGTCTTCAGTAACCGTATCGCGCCCCTGCTCATGGCCCCCGGCACCGACGCCGGTAGCTTGGGACTCGCGTCGGAATTCCACTGCCGCTCGAACGACAACAACCAATACGGACCGGTTGAGTGCGACGTGATCGCGGGTCAAATTTCGACGAGCTTCGCGTCGGCGGCCGCTGCCGGCGCGGCGCTGCTCGTTCGCGACTACTTCGCGCAGGGCTTCTACCCCGACGGCACCAACTCGAACGCGGGCAACGCCGCGGAGCAGGTGTCGACCATTTCCGGATCCCTCGTCAAGGCGATCCTCGTCACATCCGCCGAGTGGATGCACGCCACCGGGTCGAACCTTCCGTTCGGGCCCGGCCTCACCCGGAAGTTCCGCGGCAATCGCGAGCAAGGGTTTGGACGCATTATCCTGACGAACGCCCTTCCGCTCCAAACGTATCCGGGTGCGGTTTCGGGCCTGATCGTAGGCGACGGCGGCCCGGCCCCTGCCGGCCTCGTCAACAGCACCGGACTGGACCTGAACTCCCCCTATCCGGCCAGCCAGACCTACTCGCTGAACGTTTGCGACACCTCGCAGCCGCTGAAGATCGCCATCGCATGGAACGACCCGTCGGTGACCGACCAGATCAGCCGTGACCTCGATCTTGAAGTCACAGCACCCTCCGGCAGGAAGTATCTCGGCAACTTCTTTAGCGACGACACCGACAACAACAACGTCATCGCGGGTACCGAAGAGTGCACGTTCACCGGCCAGCCCTGGCCGGTGGATTCCGTCGCCGGCACCGTGGACACCGGCCCGTGGAGCCTCCCGTCTGCGACGTGCACCGTCGGCGCTCACGTCGACTTCCAAAACAACGTCGAGGCGGTGTTCCTGTCCCCCGACAGCCGATTGAACGGCATCGCCGACGATCCGGCCACGGCCCTCAACGAAGCCTCCGACAACCAGGTCGAGCAGGGCGTATGGAGCGTGGTCATCAAGAACGGCTCGCACGTCCCGCTGCTCGCCCAGCCGGATTCCTTCTCCGTGGCCATCGCGGGCGGGGTTTGCCTCGGTTCGGCGGCCCGCGTCCAGCGGGTTCTCCCGAACAACCAGCTCGAAGGAACCGTGCTGACCTGCAATGACAGCGTCGTCGCAACGATCGACGAAGTCGCGACGGTCACCGACCCGATCGGCAACCTGACCACGGCGAACATCGCCAGCCGCACCCAGATCCAGGTCGTTGACTCCAGTAACGTCGTCCGGGACACCGAGACGCTCACAGCCAGCGACTGGACCATCGTGTCTTCGGTGGGCGGCAACGTCCGCTTCGATTCCAAGAAGATCCTCTTGACGGACGGAACAGCGCCTGAATCCGGAAACGGCGCATTGGACGTCCGCGACGGGCAAACGATTCGTGTCACCTACACGGACGCCAATCCCACGGTGGTCCGCATCGGGACCGCTTCGGTCAGCTGCCGGCCCTCGCTGGCTGCCGGTGGAGTCACCTTCGGTCAGTTCGGAAAAGACGCGTTCACGTTGGTGGACGGCGGCTGCGAAAAGGACGCCCGCGGGTACTTCACCTTCGGCTTCCCCGACCGCTACATGGACGCGGGCGAGCTCGTTTCCTATGTCGTAGCGTTCCAATCGGCCGAGATCGGAACGGATCTCGTCAACGTATCGATCTCGCTCAAAGCGGTGCTCGCCGACGCCGACAGCCCCGCGAGCTGCAAACCGGGAACGACGGCCTGCGCCGATCCCAATCGCACCAACAACACGCCCGCGACCGCGCTGCTGACGGTGCTCGATTCACCCAAGGTCTACGGCGTACTCCCCGCGGGCGCAACGCTCACTCCCAGCTTCACGATTCAAATGGCCAGCTCGATCACGGGCACCCAGAAGGTCGACATGATCATCGGGGTCACCGCCAAGGCCGCGGGCAAGGGAGTCGAAAGCCTCATCGTCCAGCGTGAGATCTTGAACGCCGACGAGTTCTCTCTCTTCTATTCCACCGACTACCCGACCGGCGGCCTGCAGGTCGGCGGCGGATACGACATCAACAACAACGAAATCTTGGAGACGGTCACCAACGACCCGCGCAACTTCACCAACGATTACTTCTTCGAGACTCAAGCCTACTCGAACATGACGGCGACCAATCCCGTAGCCAATACCAAGGCGCCCTGGAACTTCGATACCGACAACGGCGGGTTCGTCAACGGACTCCAGAACACCAGCCGTCCCGCCGCCGGCACCTACGCCCAGTGGGGTGAAGACAAGAACTTCAACGGCCGGCTGGACGGGTTCTGCCAGCTTGCCACGAGGCATTGCGTCATCAATACGTTGACCCCATGCACCAATGACCTAACTTGCAGCAACATCACCACGGGCGATACGTGCCGGAATGACGCCACGACTATCCCGTGCACGCAGGGAATCATCGCCTCGGAAAACTGCAAGCGTTGCAGCGGTAACCTCTCGCGTACGTGCGTCGTCAACGGCGATTGCACGTTCCCCCTCCCGAACGACGGCACCTGCGTTACTCAGGGCACGGGCGTCTGCAACTACACGTTGGATGAAGACCGCAACCCCATCAACGGATCGCTCGATACGGCGTGGAGCACTCTCGGCGGTTGCGGATGGCAGACCAAGGCCCCGGCAGACACGAACGGCGGCGTTTGGCACACCGGTCTGATCGGAACGCCGGGAACCGCCTCGTGCCTCTCGGAATTCACCGGCTTCGATTGCCAGCAGTACTCGAAGACGATCGACGG
>JANMVW010000317.1:0-48739 GCA_031393555.1 Acidobacteriota bacterium | reverse complement strand
GTCAGATTCGGCTTGACGTCCCGCACGCCCTTCGTGTCCTTGGCGAGCTGGATCGCCTTCTGCATTTCAGCGTCCGAACCGATCGAGCCGGTCAGAAAGACGACGCCATCGCGGGTGTCGACGTCGATCTTGAGGCCCTTGACCAGCGGATCGTCGAGGAACTGGCTCTTCACGCTCATCGTGATGCCGGCATCGGTGATGGTCTCGCCGAGCGAACGAGCCGGCTCGGGAGCATTGCCGCCGCCTGAAGCCTCTTTCGCCGAGATCATGTCGACCACGTTCTTGACGCCCGTCGTCGCTTTCGCAAGCTCGAGCGCCTTGCTCTTCGCGGCCTCGCTGTCCACGTTTCCGGTCAACGTGACGACTCCGTCTTTCGTCGTCACTTCGAGTTGCGACGACTTGACCAGATCATCAGCGAGGAATTTCGCTTTCACATTCGTGGTAATTCCGGTGTCGGTCAATGCGCAGGATGTGACGAAGCAAAGCCCGGCCACGAGGACTGCGAGCGGAAAGACGTTTTGTACTTTCATGGGTATCTCCTGTTTTTTTGTTGGACTGACGTTCGATGCCGAGATAACCGTATCCGGTCGAGGCGACCCCATCGATGGGGTGAAACCCTACCGAAAAGCCGTTGGGGTGAGGCGAGGGTGGTGATTCGCGATACCCTATCGGGACCGTGGACAGGGAGGAAGACGCTAGTGGTCGCGACACGATCGGATCGAACCGGTACCGCACGCACCCTGGGAAGCCTCGCCATCGCGGCGCTTTACGCTTCCGGCATCGCGGCGCAAGCACCCGCGGTGAAACCCGATTCCGCCAAGGCAACCGGCCTGTTTCCCCTCGCCGCTCAATCGTCGCTCGTGATCCGTGGCGTTCCCGGCCAGATCGTCGTCACGACGAAGCCCACGCGGGAGCTCCGCTTCACCAGTAAGGCCAAAGACAAATCCGGCAGCGAGCGCCCTATCGCGGTCGCGTTCGGCGAAACCGCGGTGACGATCTCCTCCCCTCCCGGCGGGACGCTTCCCGACGGCGTCCTTCGCGTGGAGGCGCCGGCGTCGTTTTCCGTGCGCGTCGAGGCGCAGGGCGGCACGGTCTTGGTGGATGGGTTCGCCGGCGCGGTCGGGATCGTGGGGAGCGGAACCGTCGTGCGCGTGCAGGCGCTCACGGGGCCGCTCGACGCCGCGGTCGACGGCGGCTCGCTGGGTCTTTCGAATCTCGCCGGTGGAGTAACCGCGCGGATTGGCGCCGCCTCCACTTTTTCCGCGACGAATCTACGCGCCGGCCTCGACCTCACCAGCCGGGACGCCACGTTCAAGGTACAGGGGCTCACCGGCGCGCTCCGCCTCGACGCCCGCGGCGGCTCCGGGGAAGTGACGGGGCTGGCGACCGGAGGCGAGCTGCGCTTGTCGGAATCCCCGCTGCGCCTGACCGGCGGAAAAGGCGACCTGACGGTCACCTCCGACGCCGCGGTTGAGTTTACGAACATGACGTCGTCGATGCGCTTCGAGCTGGACGGCGGTTCGCTGCGCGGCAAGGGGAATCAAGGAACGGTCAGAGTTCGGGCGCGGCGCGCCGAGATCAAGCTCGAGGGGATCACGGGGGAGGTCGATCTGGACACGACGGGCGCCGGGGTCGTCGTCCAGAAGAACACCGGCCCCGTGACCGCCGTCGTCTTCGGCGGCGACGCGCAACTGCTCGAGCTCCAAGGCGCCGTGCACCTCGATATCGGAGGGGGAAACGCCGACGTTGGGTGGGCCGCGATCGCGGGCGACAAGGACAGCCTCCTGAAGAGCAACAACGGTGACCTCACCGTTCGCTTCCCCGCGAACGCGTCGTGCCGCGTCACCGCCCGGTCGACCTCCGGCCACATCACGAGCGACCTCCCGACGATCAAGGTTCCGGCGGATGCCACCGAAATTCACGGCGCGCTCGGGCAGGGCCAGCAGCCGCAGATCGAAATCGAGGCCGAGGGGAACGTCCACCTGACGGCCGGGGCGAAATCTCCCGCGGCACCTTCCTAGAAAACCGAGGTCACGCGATGGCGACGATCGACGAGCTGCAAAAACAACACGAAGCGAAACTGAACGAGGTGCTTCGCTCCATCGGCGGCAAGAGCCGGGACAGCGACTGGGCGCTGGTCCGCGCCCTCATCCACAAGGCCGTGCATTTCAACGCCGACAGAAAAGCCGGCGAATTCTGCGCCATCGCGACCTTCCTCGCCGAGCAGACCGGGCACGCCCACAGCCTGCTCCATACCGCGGACAAGCCGGCCGGGACGCACGACGACTTCATGCACTGACGTCGCCGGCCCCGTCGACCGCGGCGTGCTCTCGTCGTCAGCCAGCCATCTTGCGCAGCATGTGATCGATGACCGCGCTGTGCTCGTCTTGCGGACTGAACAAGACGACCTCGGCATCGGCGCCGACTTTCACCGTGTGTCCGGGCGGCCAGTAGAAGAGATCGCCGCTCCGGATCACTTCCTGCGTGTCGTCGGCGTAGGTCACGGTGAGCTCACCCTGCAAGAGGTAGCCCCAGTGCGGCGACTGGCAGAGGTCGCCCTCGAGCCCCACGAGCAGAGGCGCGATGTCTGCGCCGGCGCCGAGAGAAAAATACTCGCCGCTGATCCGGCCGTACCCGGTGGCGTCGCCGAAGTTCAGCTGTTGTCGAGCGACGGCACCCGGGGCGTTGATTCTGACGGGAATGTCCTTCTTGGCGATTCGCATCGCGGGCTCAGTCCGCTCTTCCCGCGGCGAGGGCGTGGACATCGGACGCTTTCAGCGCCTTTCCTCCGATGGCCCAGTCCCCACCTTCGAACTCCTTGATGCGGACCCAGGTCACGGGGCGCATGTTCTCGCCTTCGACCTCGATCATCGCCTGCGTGACTTTGTCGATGAGAGCGCGCTTCTGTGCGGGGGAGAAGACATCCTTGATGACGTCGATGGTCACGAGTGGCATGGGCACCTCCTGATCGCTTCACTGCCGCCGCCGGAACCATTCCGCCGCCGGTGACGAGACAGTGACACCTCTGAGCGTCCGCCGCTTGGAGGTTTCATGGAGAAACGCTGGAGGTTTTTAGGAGGACTCGCGGGTCTGCCCTATGCTGACGCCCATGATTTACCGGTTTGGCCACTTCGAACTGGACACGGCCCAAGTCGAATTGCGCGCGGGCCACGAAGTTCGCCCCGTCGAACCGCAGGTCTTCGCGCTCCTCGCCTTGCTGATCGAAAACTGCGAGCGCGTCGTCGCCAAGACCGAGATCATCGAGAAGGTCTGGGACGGCCGCGTCGTCTCCGAGGCGGCGGTGGCCAGCCGGGTCAAGTCCGCGCGCAAGGCCTTGGGCGACGACGGAAAGGCCCAGCGCTTCATCAGGACGATTCAACGCAAAGGCTTTCGGTTCGTCGCGGAGGTGCAATCAGCGCGGGGCCTGCAGTCCACCGACTTGCCCGCGATGCCGCCCGCCGAACAGACCTCGCGACCGTCGATCGCGGTGTTGCCGTTTCGGCTCCTCGGCGTCGCGAATTCGTATGCGGCCATTGCGGACGCCCTGCCCCACGAGCTGATCGCCGAGTTGTCGCGATTGCGATGGCTTTTCGTCACCGCTCGCGCGTCGTCGTTTCGGCTCCGCGACTCGCAAGGCGACCTGGGTGAGGTCGGCCGCGTGCTCGGAGTGCGCTACTGCCTGTCCGGCACGGTGGAGATCGCGGGTGCGAGTCTCACCGTCACGATCGAGCTCGCGGACACGCGGGACGGGGGCGTCGTCTGGGCCGATCGTTTTGCGGGCGCGATCGACGACGTGCACCAGGTCCGCGCGGAGATTCGCTCCCGAATCCTTGCGGCACTCGAGATCGAAATCCCGTTGCACGAGGCCGCGCTCGCGCGCCTGCGCGTGACCGAAAACCTCGACGCCTGGTCGGCCTATCACCTCGGCCTTCAGCACATGTACCGATTCAATCGCGAGGACAACGCCGCGGCCACCGCCTTGTTCCGGCAGGCCGTCGCCAAAGACCCCGGCTTCGCACGCGCCCATGCGGGACTCTCTTTCGTTCATTTTCAGACGGCCTTCATGCGGCACACGGACGATCGTGCCGGCGAGGTCGTTTTGGCCCGGCGCTTCGCCGAGCGCGGACTCGAGCTCGACCCGCTGGACCCGTTCGTCAATTCGACGATGGGGCGCACGTTCTGGCTCACGGGCGACCTGGAGGGCAGCCTGGGCTGGCTCGAGCGCGCGACGTCGATCAGCCCGAACTACGCGCAGGGGATCTATGCTCGCGCCTGGACCGAAACCCTGGCGGGACGGGGGCTCGAGGGGCGCGCACACGTCGATCTCGCAATGCGCCTGAGCCCCCTCGACCCGCTCTACTACGGGATGCTGGGAACTCGGGCGTTCTCCCACATGGTCCAGGGCGAGGATGCCGAGGCGGCGGGGTGGGCCGAACGGGCCGCGCGCTCGCCGGGCGCCCACGTGCTGATCGCGATGGTCGCGGCCGTGGCCCATGCCTTGGCAGGGGATGACACCCGTGCCGTTTCGTGGGCGGCCGACGTGCGCGCGCGCAATGCCTCGCTCACCCGTGACGACTTCTTCCGCGCCTTCCCCATGAAGTCCGAAACGACGAGGGCGCGGGTCGCGAAGGTACTCACGCGTTTCGGGTTCTAGGACCGGGTGCCGGCGACCACGCGATCAGTCGAACACGACCGTCTTGTTGCCGTACACGAGAATGCGATGGTCGACGTGCCAGCGCACCGCGCGGGAGAGGACGACCTTCTCCAGATCGCGCCCTTTTTGCAGCAAGTCGTCGATCTGATCGCGGTGGGAGATGCGGACGACGTCCTGCTCGATGATCGGCCCGTCATCGAGCGTCTCGGTGACGTAATGGCTCGTCGCCCCGATGAGCTTCACGCCGCGCTCGTAGGCCCTGTGATACGGCCGCGCGCCGCCGAACGCGGGGAGAAACGAGTGATGCACGTTGATGATCCGCTGCGGATACCTCGCGACGAATTCCCCCGACAAGACCTGCATGTACCGCGCAAGCACGACCAGGTCGATCCGATGCTCGCCCAACAACTCCAGTTGCACGCGCTCGGCGGCCGCCTTGTCTTCTTTTCTCACCTCGACGTACACGAACGGGATGCCGTGGAAATCCGCCAGCCGCTTCGCGTCGTGGTGGTTGGCGATGATCAGAGGGATCTCGCAGGCCAACTCGCCGCTGTCGTGACGATGCAAGAGATCCGCAAGGCAGTGGTCGTAGTGCGACACGAACAGAGCCACCCGCGGCCGCAAGGCCGATTGCTCCAACCGCCAGCGCATTTGGAACCGCTCCGCGATCGGGCGGAACCGCTCGCCGAACGCCGCCGGCTCGAGCTGGAACCCGGCCAGGTCCCACTCGACCCGCGTCAGGAACAGTCCCTGCTCCGGTTCCTGATGCTGGTCGGCATGCAGGATGTTGGCGCCGTTCGCGTAGAGGAGATCGGCCAACGCCGCGACGATTCCCTTCTGATCGGGACAGTCGATCAACAAGATCGCGGTGTGTTTCGTCGGCGCCGGCTTCATCAGGGCGCCGATCCTACATGAACAGGCGCGGCCGATGAAATAACCTATCCATGAGATCATTTCCGGCGGATGCTCATGAAAGAACCCTCACGCGTCATTCACCTGACACAGACGGTCGGCCGGCACTCCTATGGTGTCGGGCAGGTCGCCACCCAACTGGCGGCCGCGCAGCGCGAGCTGGGAGCCGGTGCTCACGTCTGGACCTTGGACCAGCCCGAGGACCTGACCTGGGCCGCCCAACATTCCCCTCTTCCGTCCGAGCAGATGCGAGGGTTTCCCCTGTCCTGGCCGGCATTTCTGGGGCGCAGTCGCGACATGGAAGCGGCCGCCCGCGCGGCGCGCTGGGACGGGAACATCGTCGTGCACCAGCACCTGGTCTGGCTGCTGATCTCCCGCGTCCCGGCGATGCTGCGCGGCGCCGGCAACGTGCGGGTGGTGATCGCTCCTCACGGTACGCTGGATGACTGGGCGCTCCGCAAATCCCGATGGAAAAAAAAGCTCGCCCGGCGGTTTTACGAGGGCCGGAACTTGGATTCGGCGGACTGCCTTCACGCCACGTCCGAACGGGAGATTTCGAACTTCCGGGACTTCGGACTGCGCAATCCCATTGCTCTCATCAACAACGGCGTCTCCCGGGAATGGCTCGCAAGCAAGGGGAACGCCGAGGCGTTTCGCCTCTCTCAGGGCCTCGGCCCGGATCGCCGGATTCTCCTGTTCATCTCGCGCATCGCCCGGAAGAAGGGGCTGCTCATGCTCCTCGACGCCATGCAGCGCGTGCCGTCTCTTCGGACCGATTGGACTCTGGTCGTCGCCGGAGTGGACGAAGAAGGGCACGAAGCCGAGGTGAAGGCCCGCGTGACGGAGCTGGGATGGAACGAACGGGTTCGCTTCGTCGGGCCGCTCTTCGGCCAGGCCAAGCGCGACGCGTTCGAGGCCACGGAGGTTTTCGTTCTGCCGTCGTTCAGCGAAGGCGCCCCCATGATCGTGCTCGAAGCGCTGGCGGCCGGAGTCCCCGTGCTGACCACCCGCTCGTCGCCGTGGGAAGAGCTGAAGCGTCATGATTGCGGCTGGTGGTGCGACATCTCCGTCGACGGAGTGGCTTCGGCCTTGGAAGACGTGGCGTCATTGACGCCGGAGCGCAGGCAGGCCATGGGCCAACGGGCCAGGAACCTCGTGGCCGAACATTACACGTGGCAGGAAGCCGCCCGCAGAACGCTTTACCTGTACGCCTGGCTTCACGCGGGTGGAAACCCACCGGACTTCATCGTGTCCCGTTGATAATGTGTCTCGCATGACGACTCACTTGAAACCGTCCGTTCTGGTGCTGGGCGGCTGCGGCTTCATCGGCTCCCACGTCGTGGACCGATTCGTGGCCGACGGACACGACGTTCGCGTGCTCGACCTCCGGGCGGAGGCCTATCGCTCTCCCGTGCCGGGCGTGGACTATCGGTACGAGTCCTTGGCTCATCCCGAGGCGCTGGCGTCCGCGTGCGCGGACCGGGCCATCGTCATCCATCTCGCGTCCTCGACCGTCCCCAAAACGTCCAACGACGACCCCATCTTCGATGTCCAATCCAATCTCGCCGGAACCCTGTCGATCCTGCAGCAGTGCGTCGCCGCGCGCGTGCGCAAGGTCGTCTTCCTTTCGAGCGGGGGGACGGTGTACGGCAACCCTTCCGTCTGTCCCGTCCCGGAAGACGCACCCACCGAACCAACCTGTTCCTACGGCATCGTCAAGCTGGCCATCGAAAAGTACCTGGCGTTGTTTCAACTCCTGCACGGCCTGGATTACACCATCCTCCGCGCGGCCAATCCGTTCGGGCCGCGACAAAACCCGTTCTCGGGACTGGGAGTCGTGACCGCGATGCTCACGCGCATCGCTCAAGGACGTCCCATCGAAATCTGGGGCGACGGCCTCGTCGAACGGGACTTTCTCGTCGTCAACGATCTGGCCGAGGCCGTCTACACCGCCTCGTTGAAGTCGTCCCGTTCGCGGGTATTCAACATCGGTGCCGGAACCGGGCTCTCGGTCTTGGATGTGCTCGCCCACATCGAGGACGTGCTGAAGCGCAAGCCGGAAGTCACGTTTCTGCCGGGCCGCCCTTTCGACGTCCGCCGCGTCTATCTCGACATCACGCGGGCTCGGGAAGAGCTGGGCTGGACACCCCAAACTCGTTTCGAAGTAGGCGTCGCGCAAACCTGGGAATTCGTTCGGTCCATCGTCGTCTGAAAATCGCCGTCAACGGAGATCGCCATGCCCGCCAAAGCCGCGAAGCCGCCGAAACCACGTATGACCCTTGCCGAGGCCATGTCGGCTCTCGAGAAGGCCGGCTCCGCGCAGACGCGCAAGACGTACGCGCGCCACGGAGCGGCGGAGCCGATGTTCGGCGTGAGCTTCGCCGCCCTGACGACGCTGGTGAAGCGCATCGGCGTCGATCAGGAGCTCGCGCTCGCGCTGTGGGACACCGGCAACTTCGACGCGCGCCTCCTGGCCGTGAAAGTCGCCGACCCCGCGCGGATCTCGCGGTCCGATCTCGACCGTTGGGCGAAGGTGCCGGTCGCACGCATGTGTGGGGGTTACCTGGCACACCTCGTTGCCGAGGGACCTCATGCAAAACACCTGTCCGAAGCGTGGCTCGCCGCAAAGGACGAGACGAGGCGTTGCGCCGGGTGGTCGCTCGTCGGCGCGATGGCGATGCGCGACGAGGAGACGCCCGACTCCTGGTTCGTCAAGCGCCTCGCGGAGATCGAAAAATCGATCCTGGCCTCGCCGAACGCCCGGCGCCAGGCGATGCTTCACGCTCTCGTCGCGATCGGCTGCCGCAGCGCCGCCCTCCGCAAGTCCGTGACCGCAGCCTCGAAGCGGATCGGGAGAATCGAGATCGATCACGGCGACACGGCCTGCAAGACGGTCGAAGCGGCGCCGACGCTGGACAAGACCTGGGCCCATGCGGCGTCCAAGGGTTTCGAGACTCCCGCGGCGCAGGAGCGCGCGCGCGAATCGATGCGCACGCGCTGCTGAGACCGGCATCCGAGGGCTGGGCGGGAAGGGGAAGAACGATGGAGAGTCCGTCGAGCGCGCAAACGGAGTCGGCGCTCCGGGTCTCAGGCACGGTCGGCGCCAACAAGGTCATGGAGTCCGAGCTGCTCCGCCTCGTGATGCGCTCGCCGTTTCAAGTGCGCGTGCCGAAGCCGGCGCGTCAGGGCTCAACAGCGCTGCGCTACCCGTTCGATCCGGCCGTTGCTTGGGTCGCCGCTTGTTACCATCGCAGCTCCTCGCGTGTCGGTTGGGAGCTCGCCTCGTCGCCCGCCGTCCGCCTCGAGCCGTTGGTTGACGATCTGGTTCCGCTCTTGGCCGCGGACGATCGCCTGCCGCGCGGACGCCAGGTCACGTTCACGGTCGAGGTGAAAGGCGTCGAGGACTTCGAAGCCGGACCCCTGCAAGTGCGCGGTGCCGTGAAGAGCGCGTTCGAACAGGCGATGCAGCGACGAGGCGGCGAGGCGGTGGTTCAGACCGAGGCCGCGGAGTGGCACATGCTCGTGCGCCGCGTCGGGGTTGAAAACGACCGCCGCACGCTCGTCATCCTCGACCTCGGCGGGGGCCCTCGGCACCTGCGCGGACAGCGCGTCGCCCAGGGGCCGGCGCCCATGCGCGAAACGCTCGCCGCCCAGCTCGTACTGCTTTCGAAGTGGATGCCCCACGAAGAGCCCCTGGTCGACCCGACCGCCGGCAGCGGCACCATTCCCGTCGAGGCCGCGCTTTTGGCCCGTGGCTTTGCCGTCCGCAGGCCGGAGGATCTCCCGGCCCTCCGATTGCCGGTGTTCGAAGGCTTTCCTGCTCAGGCCCCTCCGCTCTACCCGGACACGCGGCCGTTCATCCTCGCCTCGGACATCAACGAAGAGTGCATTGCCTGGATGATCGGGAACCTGCGGGCCTCCGGTCTCACCGGACGGGATGTCGAGCAATCGATCGTGGTGCGTTCGATGGACGCCACCGATCTCACCCCGGAGCGCTTCGCCGAGATCCTGCCCGGTGCGCCGCGCGGCCGCGGGGTTTTCGCCTTCAACCCGCCCTACGGGCACCGGATGCAGGGAGAAGAAGGCGACGTGATCCGGCTCTATCGCGATCTCGGCAGAACGCTTCGACGCTTCGACGGCTGGCGCGCCGCGGTGATCGTCGCCAACGAGGGCTTCGAACGGGCCTTCAACCTGCGGCCCTACCTGATCAAGCCGACGTCAGCCGCCGGACTCCGCGCGGAGTTTCTCGTTTTCGACCTCGGAGGGCGGCAGGTCGGAAAGCGTCAGTAATTCGCCGGCCGGCGGATCACGTCACGGACACGCGCTCGTCGTTCGCTCCACGCCCCCGGTCCTCGTTCCGTAGCCCCCCAGGCCGCAGGCGTTTCGCGCGCGGACCAAGTACCAGAGCAGCTGGCCCGGCGTCGGTGAGGTCGCATCGTCGACCTGCGCCGCCGAGGTTTGTATTGCGACGCAACTCTCGGGGCCGCTTCCGACCGGAAGCCCGCTGCCCGTGCCGCGGACCACGTCGCTGAACGTCGCCGATCCTCCCTGCGCTTGCGGCGCGGTCCAGCTCAAGCGGTTCTTGTTGCCGCCCGATCCGAGCCCGACACCGGCGACCTCGACGGGAGAGGCTTTCAACGTTCCGTTGAGCGGTGCGCAGTCGGCCCAGTCGGAGGCGCCGTCGTTGTCGTCGTCCGGATCGCCGAAATCGCACAGACCGTCGGCGTCGACGTCGGGTCCGTCGTTCCCCGGGCTCGGCGAGGCGGCGATGACGCAGTCGTCGCACTGGTCGCCATCGGTGTCGCCGCACGCGTTGCTGTTTTTCGGTTGACCGTCCGCCGCGTCGAGCACGCCGTCGTTGTCGTCATCGGGATCGCCGAAATCGCACAGACCGTCGTGGTCGTAGTCCGGGCCGTCGAGCAAGGGAGCGCTCACGCCGCTTGCGCAGTCGTCGCACTGGTCGAGATCGACGTCGCGACAGACCCGCGGGTTCAGCGGCGACGCGTCGCCGGCGTCGGTCACGCCGTCGTTGTCGTCGTCGCTATCGACGTTGTCGCAAGTCCCGTCGCCGTCGGCGTCGGGACAGGCGAGACTCGAAGAGACGGTGACCACGCATTGCGCTCTGGGCGCGTAGCCGGTGATCCCCGTCGACAAGGTCACCTGGCCCAAGGCTGTCGGTGGAAGCGTCGCCGCGACGCTGACAAATCCGGCCGGGCTGATGGACGCCACCGGCGCGGTTCCGATGACCGACCCGTTGCGAGTGACCTCGACCGTGCCCGCGAGATTGGTCGGCAGGTTCGTCACGTAGACGGCCACCGCCTGCCCCTGCGAGGCCTGCACGGGGATGACGTTGCATGCCGGGAGAACGGGAGGCTGGAAGGTGAGCTCGGCCGCCCGATGATCCGCGAGGATCGTCGTCCCCGTCAGGGTTTGCGGAACGCCCACGCTCCCCACGCATCCGGGGTAGTTCGGGCAGGACGCGCAGCTTACGCACTGGCAATTGCGAGACGACGCGGCCGATCCGTCGTTGAGGACGTTGCCGACGCAGCCGATCGTCGTCAGCACTTCCATCCGCACCGGATTGGGGACCGGGGCGCCTCCTCCCGGTGGCGTGGTGAAGCCCCAGCCTGCCGCGAAGAGCAGCGAGTTCGGGATGGCGGGCTGGACCGTGATCCCGGAAGACGCCGTGTCGAGGTCGACCGGCGCACCGCCGTTGTCGATGTACAAGGCCGCGTCGACCGCCGTGATCGTCGGCGACGGGCTGGAGGAGACCTGCGTGTACAAACCGGTGGCGTCGTTGTAGTCGAAGATGCGCACCAGCGACGTCGTCGAGCACTGCGTTCCGGCGCACGACGATTGGACTTCGACCTGCGCGATCAGGTCCACTCCGGCTTCCACGGCCACATTGGGGCTCCGCAGGAAGTTGTTCGAGCCCGGAAAGTGGTTGGGCGCGTCTGACGGATTGACCTTGTCCGCCGGATAGGCGCCCGTCCCATCGTCGCGATCGACGTCGAGATAGAAGAAGTAGCGGGTCGCCGGACGCAGCGACGGCGGCCAAGGGATCGCCCCGGTCGTCGCGTGCAGCCTCGTGCTCGCGGTTCCGGCCTCGCCGTCGTAGCTCATCCCGAACTCGAGCACGCGGGCGTTTTCGAACTCGAGGACGTTGGCGTTTTTGAACTCGAGCACGCGCGCATTCGCCAAATCCAGGATCTTGTCGTTCTCGAACTCGAGGACGTTGGCGTTTTTGAACTCGAGCACGCGCGCGTTCGCGAGGTTGAGCACGCCGCCGAATCCGAATTCGAGGACCCTCGCGTTGGCCGGATCGGTCGGAACGGCGTTGGGGACCGCGTCCGAGAACGGCTGGACGGCCACATCCGGCACCGTCGCCAAGAGGTGGCTCCGCGCTTGGGTCGCTTGACCCGTGGTGAGCGTGGTGCCGGACCGGTATTGCATGACGTTGTTGCCGTCGAACCGCGGAAGCCCCACGACGGCCTCGTCGTTGTCGTCGATCACGCCGTTGACATCGTTGTCGAGCCCATCCCCGTGGCGCAGCGACAGGGCGTGGCCCAGCTCGTGCCCCAAGAGCCGGTCGATCGTGTCCGAGGGATTTGCGCTTTGCCTATAGAAGTGATCCACGACCGCGGCGCGACCGGCGTCCGCCTGCTCCCTGACATCGCCTTCCTTGGCGCGGCCGCCGATCCCCAGGATCGAGAGAGGCGTCCCATTCTTGTCGACGAAGTGGTTGATCTGGACCGCGGTGATCCCTTCGATCTTCGGGTCCGTCGCCTGCCAGGCCGCACGGCACGCCGCGATCAGCTCTTCGTACTCGTCGAAGATGGCTGCGTTGGGGTCGATGTACACGTCGCCCCGGACGCCCTTCGTGCAGGAGTAGTTCCCCGGCGTCACTTGCACGCAATCGGGATCTTCGAGAACCGGGTAGTTGGCGATGGAGAAGTTCGCCGCCGAGCGGAAGGCGATCCCCGTTTGGGGCGCATAGATGTTGTCCGACGCCACCTCGTGGCGCAGGCGCAGCAGGTCGTTGACGTTGCCCGCTCCCATGAGGCTCGGGTTCTCGATGGAAGGCGACCCGTGCAGGCCGCACCAGCGAATCGGAACCTCGAGGCGCGACAGCGCCGTACCGTTCTCGACCTCGTAGGCGCCCATATCGCAGCCGTCGTTGGCGTTGGCCACCCCGGTCAAATCGATCGGCCGCTTCACACCGCGCTGGTCCTTGACCAGGGTTCCGCAACGCCCGGCGTCGACGGCGGGGCTCGCGGTGAAGGGCGGCTGCGTCAATGTGGGACCGCCGTACTCACCGAGCGGCTTCAGCTTGGGATCGAGCGGAGCACCGATGCTCCCCACCTTGTCGCCGTTCACGCCGTTGACGAACGCCCCCGAGGCCGATTCCCCGATCAGGTTGTAACCGGAGCTGACGAATGATCCGGTGTTGATGTCGTCGCCGGTCAGACCGGCGCTCGGGTTCCCGGCCACGATGGAATTCGCGAGCGTGATGGACACGCCGGTGGAGCGAAGCCCGCCCGTGTTCCCGCTCACCGTGCAACCGGAAAGCGTCATGGGGCTCGCGCCCTCAACCGCCACACCCGTGGCCGAAGCCGCGGTGTTCCCGGAAATCGTGCAGTTCGACAGGCTGGTGGAACCGCTGCTGTTGGCTTGGATGGTCGAGACTTCGAAACCCGTATTTCCGTGGAACACGCTGTCCTCGACGGTGAGGACGCTGCCGCCGTTGATGGCGAGCGCGCCACCCCTCGCGGTGGCGTCGTTCCCCCGGAACGAACAGCGTCGGATCGTCGCGGAACTGGTTCCAGTGAGCAAAAGACCACCGCCCATCGGGACGGGGACGTTACCGTGGCCACCCGTGATGGTGACGTCCTCGAGGGTCAGCGCGGCGGAGCCGGGCAGGTGCAAGACGCGATCGATGCCGTCGCCGACGATGACGGTCTTGTCCGCGCCCTGGCCCACGAGCGTCAGTCGGCCGGAGGCGTCGGTGATGTCCAAATCGCCGGTGGCCGCGGCGTCCTCATTGGTCCCGGCAACGGTGATTGTGAACGTCCCGACGGGAAGCACAATCCGGTCCACACCCGCGTGCGCGTTGGCCTCCTGTATCGCGGCCCGCAGCGTGCAGACGCTGCCGGCGGTGGCGCAGACCCCGTCGCCGGGGCTCGCATCCACCGCATCGCTCGTCGCGTTCACGACGAATCGCGGACGAGCCTGGACGGCACTCGCGGTCGTCACGTCGGTCGTGGCGGCGCCGACGAGAGTGAGGCCCGCGTTGGCATCCACGACGATGCTCCCGGCCGCGGCGCGATGGATGGCGAAGAACGAACTGACCGCCTGAACCGAAGCGTTCGGCGCCATCAGCGGCGCGACGAAGAAGGTCGCCGGCGCGGCCACCCGGACATTCGGGTCATTGGCTGGAAGCGTCACGGTCTGCACGCCGCCCGTCAGCGACAACGTGCCCACGGTCGCAACGAGGATGTCCTGACTCTCCTTGAAGGTTCCATCGCCGTCGTCCCTATAGACGCGCAGCTCGTCGAACAACGCGTTGGCCTGCGCGCTGCTCAGGGCGACGTGCGACCCCGATTCCAGTTTGATGTCGAGCGTCGCAACGCGACCCACCGAATCGCCCGGCCGCCCGTTCACTTGCACGGAGACGGCGAGCACAGGGACGACCTCGCCGTCGTACGCCGCGCCGGTCGAGACGTCCGCGCCGGTGAAGCCGTACTGCCCGCCTAGGTTCTCGAACGCGGAGAGCACGGGGGTAGGGTAAGAGCCTTGGATCAAGTCGACGTCCCCGTCGCCGTTCAAATCGATGGGGGCCCAGTAGCGCTGGTTGAACGCGGCGAAACTCCGAGGCGTCCACAACGGCGGAGAGCCTCCGTTGCTCTCGTACCAGATCTGGTTGACTCCGGAGTTGCTGGTCATGATGTCGATGTCCCCGTCCCGGTCGAGATCGATGGGGACGGCGTTCAACGCGACGAACCCGGACGCGACGGTCCTCTGGGTCCACGCAATCGGCGACCCGCCGCCGTTTTGGAACCACAAGACGGTGGATCCGGTTGCGGACGCGGCCACGAGGTCGAGGTCCCCATCGCCGTCAACGTCCGCGGCCTCCACGGTGATCGCCTCGGGGGGAGTCAGAATCGTGCGCGCGGTCCACGACGGCGGGGTGGCGCCGTTGTTCTCGTACCAGACGAGTCGCGGAGCGTCGGCGTTGCTCGTCACCACATCGAGGTCGCCGTCCCGGTCGAGATCGGCCAACAGCAGGGCCCTCGGATTGGTGAACGAACCGGTGATCGAGCGTTCGGTCCAGCCCGGAAGCGCGGCGCCGTCGTTGTCGTACCACGCCAAAGCGGAGTAGGAGAGGGCGAGGAGGTCGACGTCGCCGTCGCCGTCGATGTCTCCCGATGCGACTCGGAGTCCCGGGGTCAGGCTGCTGGGGATGGACCTGTCGGTAAAGGCGGGCAGCGGTGCGCCGTTACTCTGATACCAGTGGAGGAAACCTCCGCCCGGACTGATCGCCACGTCGAGATCTCCGTCGCCATCAAGGTCGGCGACGGTGGACGACTCGGTGAACGACGGAATCCCGGTCGCGACGTTGCGCAACGGCCAGAGGTCGGGGGAGGTGCCGTTGTTGTCGAGCCAGACCAGGCGGCCATCGGTGCGCATGGTCACGACGACATCCGGGTCGCCGTCGCGATCGAGGTCGGCGACCCGCGGCGGCGTCATCTGCCCCACGGTTCCGTCCATGTTGACACTGGCGCCGAATACCGCATTGCGATGTATCGTGCGGTTCTCGTTCCAGGCGATCTTGTTGTCGTTGACCGACGCGGTGGCCACGTCCAGATCGCCGTCCCCGTCAAGGTCGGCGGCGATCGTGGCGGCTGGATTGGCGACACCGCCGGTGATCAATCGGTTCGTCCAGGCCGATCCATTTCCGGCCGTGTTCTCGATCCAGCGCGCTTCGTTCGTGACGCGCGTGGCCACGAGCACGTCCGGGTCGCCGTCCAGATCCATGTCCGCAACGTTGACGAAATAACTCACGGAAGCCGTCGCGTCGATGAGGTGGTCGGTCCAGGCGCTCCCGTTTCCGGCCGTGTTCTCGTGCCAGCGGACCGCGTTGAAGCCGTAGTCCGCCGAGACCACGTCGAGATCTCCATCGCCGTCGACGTCGGTCACGGCGACGTCACTGAGCTGCTGTGTCGCCGTGGAGATCGTTAGTTTTCCGGAGAAGCTGCCCGCGCCGTCGATGTTCTTGTACCAGACCACTCGATTGTCGCCGCCGAACGGCGCGGTCTGGGTCGCCACCAGATCGATGTCCCCATCGCCGTCCAGGTCGGCGGGGGCCACGTGGCCAACCCCGTTTTCGTTCGCCAGGGCATCGATGAAGTTCTCGGTCGCGGGATTGAACGTTCCTCCGCCGTTGTTGCGGAACCAAACGAGCTTGTCGGTCGGGCCGAACACCGACCCCGAAAGGCCGATGACGTCGGGATCCCCATCGCCGTCCAGATCCGCCGCCGCGAACTCGTCGTACCCGGCCCCATTGAACGTCTCGTCGCGAATCACGGTGCGCGCGCCGAAGTTGCCGTGACCGTCGTTCGGATACCACGCGGCCAGATAGAACCATCCGGAGAGCAGATCCAGGTCGCCGTCCTGGTCCATGTCCACCAATTCGATGCTGCCTCGATTCTCGAGCTGTCCGGCGCCGATCGCACGCGACGTCGAGAATTTCCCCGTCCCATCGAGATTCTCGTACCAGTAGACTCCGGATCCAGCGTTCGACCCGCCGGAGCCGACGAGGTCTAAGTCGCCGTCCCCGTCCAGGTCCCCCGCGATGACATCGAGTCCGATGCCATTGCTCGTCGAAACGATTTCCTGCGGGCCGAAGGGGATCTGCGCCGCGAGGGCCAACACGGGTGAGGCGGCGAGGCTGAGTGACAGGAAGACAGTCCGCGTTGAACGGCGCACGATGGGACCCCCCGATCCTTCAGGATCGCAAGACGGACGCTGAATCGAGCGCCCGCGGGAATTTACGTTGAACAAGTCACGATTGCCGGAAGATTCTCACCGCCAGTCGCCGGCCGCGACGAACGCCGCCCAGTAGAAAGGATGGGTGCTCTGGCCCGAGGCACGCCGGGCTTTCAGCACGTGCAGACCGGCCTCTCTGACCGAGGCGACGGTATCGAGGTGTTTCATGAGGCGCCCGCGGTACAACGCCGCCATCCAGGCCCGGGTGGCCTCGTCGTCCACCGGCCAGAGGCTCATCACCAGCGTGTGGACTCCGGCGAGCTGTATCGCCCGCCGTAGACCGAAGACCCCCTCCCCCGCCTGGATCTCTCCGACCCCGGTGTCGCACGCGGACAGCACCGCCCACTCGACACCCGACAGATCGAGCGACGCCAGCTCTTCGGCGGTCAAGACGCCGTCCTCGTCGGAAGCAGGGGCCGACGCGCGCCGGTTGGCGCCCGCCAACGCCAGGCCGGACAGCAACAACGGGCTGACGTAGGCCGCGACTCGCGGAGCGGGAGCTTGCTCCTCGACGACCTTGAAGCCGCGGCTCGATGCCCCTCCCACGGCGCATTCGCCGCCCAGGAAGAACCCGTGGGTCGCAAGGTGGAGCATGCGACGGCCGGAAGCGCCGTGCTTGAACGCGGCCTCCGTGGCCGAGGCGCCGTGAAAGTACAACGTCTCGGTCACGAGGCCGGCGTTCGACGCGGCGGCGTCTTTCCACAGTGCGACGACGTCCTCCGCCTCGCGCTCGGAGGCCGGAAGCGGGTCAAAGCGCAGGGATTCGAAGCTCGCACATCCCGCGGAACGGGTCCCCGACGTCTTTTCGGCGGAAGGCCGTGCGGTCGAGCCGGCGTCGTAGTCCGGCCCGCCGAGCGCGAGCATTCCGGAACCGTGGCGCGCTTCGCCGGAGCGGGGCACCAGATCCCGCTCGGCCGACAGGTAGTGGAGCGCCGGGCCGGTCTCGATCAGGTAGCCTTTCTTTCCGACCGGAAGCGACGCGAAGGTGACGAGGTTCAGCGAGCCGTCCGGCACGAGAAACACCCGATCGGCCCCGCCGAGGCGCCCCGCGATCGGATCCCAGATCGCCGCCTTGAGCGCGCCGCCGGCCGCGCGGTAGGCGGCGTCGGACTCCTTGGGCGTCCGGCGGCCGTTCGAAGCGCCGCGCGCGGCCTCCTGTTTCCATCCGCGCACGAGCGCATCGATGGTCTCGACGCTTCCCAGGCGCACGACCTCCGGCACGGCCTTGCCCGGAGCCATCACGACGGCGGCCAGAGAGAGCACGGGTTTCGGGAGAGGCTCAGGCTTGGCCTTGGGATCGGGGGCCGCCGGAGGGAGCAGCTGATGACGGTAGACGACGTACGCGACGACCGCGCTTTTCGGCGGACGCGCCGCCAAGACCTCGTCGAGGCCGACGCGAGCGCGCTGTTGCTCCTCGGCGAATTCCGCGCTGGCCGCGCCGAGAGCGCGCTCGGCCTGCTCTTTCTCGTCACGCGTCCGGTCGAGGAGCGCGCGGTAAGCCTCGGGATCCAGACTTCCGAGCCCGCGGACCGTCATGTTCGCGAGGCGCGAGCGCACGCCGGCGAGCGTTTCAGCCAATCGCGCCACCTCGGGACTCGTCGAGACGACGACCGAGCGATTGCGGGCCGCCATCTCGTCGAGCACGACGGCGCGCGAGCGAACCAGCGCGTCGAAGAGCGTGGGCGTGGAGACCTTGCCCGGCCGTTCCACGGCCAGGCTCAGCGCCAGGTCGAGGCCGAAGGGGCGCTCGGCCGCGTAGCGCAGGGATTGCTCTTCGGAGAAGCTCCGTCCGGTGAGGCGCAGGTGGTCGCGGCTGATGTGCTCCGATTCGAGGGACAGGTCGAAGGCGCGATCGAGGGAGCCGCGCTGCGCCTCGACACGCGACAGGCCCAGTTCCGCCTGGGCCAGGGACGGGTGGGCCGGGCCCAGCGACTGTCTCAGGATCGTGGCTGCGCGCTCATAAAGAGGAAGCGCCGCCTCATAGTTCCCCATTGCGGCGAGGACGTCGGACAGCTGGCCGAGGGTTCCCGCGAGGTCCGGGTGCTTCGGGCCCAGGGCCTTTTCGCGGATGATCGCCGCTCGTTCGTTTTCGGCCTGGGCCGCCGTCAGCTCGCCCGCCGCGGCCAGCAACAGCGCGTCGTTGCTCAACGCGAGCGCGACCCGTTCGTGCTCCGGCCCGTAGGCCTTCTCCCAATTCGCGATCACGCGCTTGTAGAGGGGTCTCGCCTCCTCGAGCTTTCCGTCTCGCCTGAGCTGCTCGGCCAGATTATTGAGCGCCGTGCCGACAAGCGGGTTGTCCGGGCCGAGCTTCTTTTCATAGATCGCCGCCGCGCGCTCGAACAACTTGCGCGCCCGCTCGCGGTCGCCGGTTTGATCGTAGATGTCGGCCAGATTGGTCAAGCTGGACGCGACTTGGGGATGGTCGGGCCCCAACGCCTTCTCCTTGATCTGGAGCGAGCGCTCCGCGACCGGAAGGGCCGCGGCGTAATCGCCGAGCACGGTGAGCAGCGACGCCAAGTTGTTCAGGCTCTGCCCGACCTTGGGATTGTCCTTGCCCAGTCCTTTTTCCCGGATGGCGACCGCGCGCTCATACATGGGCCGGGCGGCTTCGAACTCCCCGGTAGTTTGCAGCAGGTTGGCCAGGGCGTTCGCCGTCTCACCGACGTCGAGATGATCGGGGCCCAACACCTTTTCGCGAATCGCAAGCGCGCGCTCCCATTCGGCGCGCGCGTGCTCGTAGTCGCCGCTGAAGAAATCGACGACGGCAAGCTGGTGCAGGGTGGCCGCCACGCCGACGGAATCCGGTCCGGAGATCCGCTCCTTGATGGCAAGCGAGCGCGCGGCGAGCGCGCGGGTGTCGCCTTCCGCGGCTTCGCCGTTTCTCCACCGCGACTCGACCAGAACGTCGATGGTCTCCGCGGCGTCCATCGACTCTCCACGGCCCGCGGCATCGATGTCCGCCAATCGAGCCCTCGCGCCGGTACCGGCCTGTTCGTACTCGCCGTCGGCAACCAGCGCGCGAAGGTCTTCGAGAGTGGGCGGCGCCGCGGCAAGCGCGAACGTCGTCAGGAGGAACGCCACTCCGACCATTTTCAACACAAGCTGTCTCACGTCTCGTCCCCCACCGCGTCCTGGATCACTTCGTAAACCACGAGGTCCTCGTCGATCCCTTTGACCTGGATCGGCTCCCGGAGCAAGGTCTTGCAGGCGCCGGCGAGCTGCACGTTGGTCCGCTCCGAGATCAAGATACCGCCCACCGGCGCGTTGGCCTCGAGGCGCTGGGCGACGTTGACCGCCCTGCCGAGCGCCGTGTAGGTCAGGCGCCGCGTCGAGCCCATGTTCCCCACGATCGCCTCTCCGGTGTTGATGCCGACGCGGATCGCCAGCGGCATGTCGCCGCGCGCCCGCCATTCCCGGTCGAGTTGCCGCGCGGCCTGCTGCATCTCGATCGCGGCCGCCACGCAGCGCGCCGCGTGATCGGGCTGGACCTCGGGATCGCCGAAGAAGACCATCAGCCCGTCGCCCAGGAACTTGTCGAGGGTGCCCTCGTGGCGGAAGACGATCTCGATCATGCGGCCGAAGTACTCGTTGAGCAGGGTTCTCACGTGGCCGGCATCCATCGCCGCCGTGAGGGGCGTGAACCCCTTGATGTCGCTGAAGAGTATCGAGATCTCCCGCTTGCGGGCGCCCAGCGCGAACTCGCTCGACGCATGGAGGATGCGATCGACCACCCGCGGAGGGAAATACGCGTCGAACGTGCTGCGCAGCACCGCTCTCGCCTCGGATTCGAGGTGGTAGTGGTACGCGGCCGTGACGATGGTCCCGCCGACGAGGACCAGGATCGGCCCCGGGATGTCCACGATCAGATGGGCCCAGAGGAAGGCCGCCATCGCCCCCGCGGCGTGCAGCAAGACGAGTCCGATCGCCGCGGCGAGAAACGGCAGCGTCCGCAATCGCAACGAGGCGGCATAGAGGATCAACAGCAGGGGGAGCGTCACCACCGCGAAGGTCTTCATGGGCGTGAGCCGGTGGAGGAAGTTTCCGGTAAGAATCGTGTTCATCACGTTCGCGTGAATTCCACCCAGCGGATACTGCGGGTCTCCGGGCACCGGCCCGACGTCGCCGCTCCCGCTCGTCACCCAGGTGAGAAAGGCCAGTTTTCCCTGGAGCTCATCCTTGAGGTCCATCATCGCGAAGCGATCGTCGGACGCCTCCCAGATCGCGCCGGCCGGATAGTGCTTGAGGGACTCCCATGCGCCGAGGTAGTTGACGACCATCCGTCCGCGGTCGTCGATCGGTATCACGATATCGCGCGGCGCGTCGCCCCCGGGCCGTCGCGCGCCGCGCAGGGTGACGGCGCGCCCCGGCGCCACTTCGATGCGATCGGGCGTCACGCCGAGGTAGTCGCAGACGACGCGCAGGGACAGCGACGGCACGAAGGCGTCGCCGTCTCGTCCGAGGAGCGGGGCGAGGCGATAGACGCCGTCGCGATCCACGCGGATGTCGAGAAAACCGAGGCCCCTCGCGGCCGTGGCGATCAGGGGGAACGTCACCAACGGTCTCGTTGCCGCAAAGACCGTCGAGGCCTCGCCGACGATCTTGGGCCGCCAGCGATCGCGCTCGGGGATCGCTCCCGTCGAGACGGAGGCCGCTGCCGCGTCGGACAAGCCGGCCGCCATCCCGAAGTAGACGTTGCCGGCGCCGGTCGTCGCCGCGAGGAGCGCCTCGTCGCCCGGAAGCGGGGCCGCGTAGATCACGTCGTGCGCCTGCGCCGCCACGCCCGCCAGCCCGAGGTTGCGGACGAGCCGGGCTTCTTCTTCACGGCCGAGGTAAAAGGTGCCGATCTGTTTTAGGCTCTTGTCGTCGACATCGATCAGGACGACCGCATCGTCCCGATTGGGCGAAAGCGACGGGATGCGCGCGCGCAGCTCGAACAGACGATCGGTCGTTTGAAAGCTCAGCGGCTCGAAGAGGGCGGGAAGCGAGCGCAGGGCGAGGAATCCGAGGAGAGCCACCGCCGCGAGCAGCGCCCCGGTGACGAGGGGGCGATTCCTCGAATCAATGATCAATCGTGATCGTCTTTCCGTAGAATTTCTCGGCCTCGACCTCGACGGCGAGCTGGTCGATCGCTCCGGCCGTGTCTTGCGTGCCGCGGGTTTGTCCCCCGATCATCACCGGTCGCTCGACCGGCCGCGCGAAATTGCGGTTGGCCTTGTTGACCCGCCGGACTTCCTCGACGACCGCAGGCGCGGGCGCATGGCTGTCGAGCAGCTTTTCCAATTCCTTGAGAGGTTCGACCGACGCGAGCAGGAAGAACGTCTCCATCCCCGCGCCCTTCTCGAGCTCGAACCACTGGCTCCCGGGCGGGATGTAGGTCGGCTTCCCGTCGGCGGCCTTGGTCACGGACGACGACTTTCGGTAGAGCACCTGCAACTCGCCCGACGAATCGAGGAGGAGGAGATACACCGAGCCCTTGGACTGCGGCTCGACGAGGAGCTTGAGCTTGGTCCCCGTCTCCAGCTTCGTGTCCTGACGGATCGCGGTCGGTTTGTTGCCCGCGGCGTCCAGAGCCCCCACCGCCCAACGGAGGCTCACCAGGTTCCCGTCCCCTTCCTTAGATAAGGACGGGAGGTGCCAAACGGCCATCACGAGCAGCATCGTTGCGGCTCTCACAGTCCAGCTCCGAAAATTCATCTCAGTGTCCATAGCCTCCCCGAATTCGCGACGAGGCGGGGAACTTAACATGGATTCCCTGGATGGTCGATTGGGGCGTCGGCGTCATCGGCCACAGTCCTCAAACCAGTCCGGATCGAGCCGAATCGCCACATCGCAAACGTCGATCAGTCGCCCTGCGACATGGGGTGACGCAGGGTTGGCCTCTTGGATTTCCTGAATATGCCCTGTGCAGATTCGTACGTCGTCATGCCGACCGAGCAGCGCTATCAACTCGCGGAAAGCCCGATAGACGCGGCCAGGCGCTGCCCGCTGGATCTCGGCGATGTAATAACGAACTTCAATCAGGGCTCGCTGCTCGACGAGCTTCTTCGCGACCTTGTAGGGGTCGATGCGATTGGCCCAGATCCCGCTCGCCTTCAAGGACGAATACAGATTGGCGCCATCGATGAACACGATGGAGCGTGTCGCCCAGACGCTCAAGAAGAAAATACCCAGGGCGGCTCGAAACCGAATGGCGCCGCGCAGGCCCTGGGGCGGTTTGAAGCTCCCCCGTGAGGAAGCACGTCGAAGAATCTACCGACCGATCCAACGACCGTCAAGGATGTTCCGACGCCGCGCAGAGCGGGCGACGAGGGGGCCGCCAGGACCGACCTTCCAAGCTTACCGCGGTCGTGGAACTCTTCCGCCCGGATCAAATCCAAAATGGGTTGCTTCTCCGCAACCTCGCCTACAATCCCTTATCCGTGCCTCTTGCCTGCGACGGAGGACTCCGTTTGAGCGTTGCCTGCCCGTTCTGTCGGCCGGATCGCGATCGCGTCCTGCATGACGACAGCTTGGTGTTTGTGCTACGCGATGGCTTCCCCGTTTCGCCGGGTCACGTCCTCGTCATTCCGCACCGTCACGTTGGCTCGTTCTTCGAAACGACACCCGAGGAACGCCGCGCGATTCTTGAATCGCTGGAGCTCGCCAAAGAATCCGTAGTCCAGGCACATCGGCCCGACGGCTGGACGATCGGCATCAACGACGGCGCTGCCGCCGGGCAGACGGTTTCCCATCTGCACGTGCATCTCATCCCGCGGTACGACGGCGACCGCCCGGACCCGCGCGGGGGCGTGCGCTGGGTGCTTCCGGAGAAAGCCGACTACTGGACGAAGCCGTGACGTCTCGCCCGCCAACCTCGGACGAGCAGATCGCGTTCCTCGCGAACATCCAGCTGCTGCTCGACGAAGGCCAGTTCGTGGCGAGCTACAAGTTTGCGCTGCTGATAGCCCTCGCCGATCTCGCGATCGAGTCCGAAGTCGACGACGGACGAGAGCTTGAAATCCCAATCGAGAAGATCGCCGAGAAGTTCGTCGCCTACTACTGGCGCCAGGCTGCGCCCTGGTCTCCCGCGGGACGCGCCAAAGATGCGGTGGTCCTGCGGCAAAACGCCGGGAAGCAGGCTGAGGTTCTGACCCGCGTCTTCGAAGTCCGCGAGCGGGTGTCGGCCTACGAAGTCGAGGTCCGCCGAAATTCGCGCGAGTGGAGGTCGCT
Organism: Acidobacteriota bacterium; assembly: GCA_031393555.1. GTDB lineage: Bacteria > Acidobacteriota > Polarisedimenticolia > Polarisedimenticolales > DASRJG01 > DASRJG01. The sequence goes on along the minus strand of JANMVW010000317.1, from coordinate 24,918 downwards.
GATCGCCAAAGTGAAGCACGTCGTGGCCGTCATGCCGTTGTGGAAGCTCCAGACGTTGAAGGGCCGCAAGCTGGAGTTCCTTTACGAGAACCGGGAGCGCGGTACCGCCATCGTCCTGAAACCGGGTGTCGCGTTCAACCTGCGCCAATTCCATCCGCTCGTCACGGGCCTCGCCCGTTCGGCATGGGCGCAGTTCGTCCGGCAGCTGGGCGCCAACCACGACGTACTCGGGCAGGCCGTCGACCTCGAGGAGTTTCTCTTCGGGACACCCCGCGCGGACCTCTCGGACTACCGCACGATTCTCGGCCCACTGCAAAAGGATCAGTGCTTCTACTGCGACGCCCGGCTGCGCGGGCGCGGGGCCGTCGACCACTTTGTGCCGTGGCGTCGGTATCCGGTCGATCTTGCCCACAACTTCGTCCTGGCGGATGACGGCTGCAATTCGCGCAAGAGCGACCTGCTGGCCGACGTGCCTTTCCTCGAACGGTGGCTCCGGCGCAACGAGGACGCGAAGGACGAGCTTACGGCGAGCTTCATCGCCCGTCACCTGCCCTTCGACTTCGACGTTTCGCGGCAGGTGACGCGATGGGCCTACGCCCAGGTCGAGCACACCGGCGGTCAGGTGTGGGCGCCCGAGACGACTTACAAGTCGCTGGGCGGGGAGTGGCGAAGTGTGTTCGACCTGAGTCGGTCATCGCCATGACGAGGGCTTCGTAAACGTGCCGTGGCCATCACTCAGGGTCGTCGGGAGTTGACTGACGCGCAGGACGCCCACGCGTATCGGTCGAACGAAATCCGCCTGACGCCGGAGGACCTGACTCGGACGTTCGTGAGGGCAACCGATACCGACTTGAATTCCGAATTCTCGACGTGCAATGCGCTAGGTTTCCTGACGCCTCGGCGCGTTGAGATTTCCGGGGCGTCCGCTCACGCGAGCCGTGTAATAACGGACCCGATGGACGTGACAGCCTCGAGGCAACAGCAGAGCTGCAAGCCTTGCGGGGTCGAGCCACTTGTACGGCGTGTCTTTGACACAGCCGTAGTAGAGGTTGAACCCATCGACGTAGACGTTGGCGCGAGCCACAAAAAGCAGAGGCTGCCTTTCGGCAGCCTCGCACCCTATCCGCGAAGGGATAGGGGGGATTGGAATTTTCGTTCCGCCGGAAGCCTACGGCCCTGGAACTGTGGCGTCAAGGAACGACCAAGGAGGAGCGGTGGATCGGGACCGACGACCTGAGGGTACCGCAACGACGAAGATGCCAACCACGCAACGACGTCCGACTGGGTTGCGTCGCCGCAACCTCGGCCAGGGTTGTTCTTGCTTCCGCGCACGGATGGAGCCGGAATGGTGCAGCAGGATCGTCGACAGGGCTGATAGCCTTCTGGATCCAAAGGAGAACCCATGAAGCCCTTCACCGCAGCCCGCATCGCGGGCCTGGTCGCGTTGGTTGTGTCGTTCCTCGTCGTGCCCACGGCCGCTTGGTCCAAGGACCCCGTGAACACCACGCTTTTCGGCAACAAGGCGATCCACGGTTACGACCCGGTCGCCTACTTCGTCGACGGAAAGCCTCTGCCGGGAAAAGCGGAGTTCGAGTTCGAGTGGAAGGGGGCCAAGTGGCGCTTTGCCACGGCCGAGCATCGCGATGTCTTCAAGAAGACGCCTGAGAAATACGCCCCGCAATACGGGGGCTACTGCGCCTACGCCGTCTCGCAAGGGCGCCTCGTCGATATCGACCCGAACGCTTGGTCGATCGTCGAGGGGAAGCTCTACCTGAACTACGACCTGGACGTGCAGAAAAAATGGCAGCTCGACATCCCGGGGTACGTGGCGAAGGCCGACAAGAACTGGCCGGGCGTGCTCGAGTGAATGGCGGCGCCTGAGGCGAGCAACCGCTGACGCGTCGTTACTTCAGCGGCTTGAGATCCTCGAGCAGACGGCTCAGCGCGATCGCTCGGATCTTCGCGTGCAAAGAGAAAGAATTCGATCCCGCGTGGATAACGTCGACCGACGACAGCCGGAGATCTTCGAGCGCGACGTGCATCGAGCGCGTCTTCGCCGGAGACGTCGTTCTCTTGAACTCGAATCCACGCCGTACGTTGCCCCGGACGATCAGAAGATCGAGCTCCGCGCCGGAGTGAGCCGCCCAGAAGTGACACTCTTCCGGAAGCGCTCCGAGTTGCGTCACGACGGCATCGAGAGCGAACCCCTCCCACGAGGCGCCGACTTTCGGATGCGACTCGATGGCGCCACCCGCGTCGAGACCGAGCAGCGCGTGAAGCAGGCCGCTATCCCTCAGATAGACCTTCGGAGCCTTGACTTGCCGCTTGCCGATGTTCTCGTGCCACGCGGGGAGCTGCCGAACCATGAAAGTTGCGCTGAGCAGATCGAGATAGCGTTGCACCGTCGTGTGGGCGACACCGAAGGATCGAGCGAACTCGGAAGCGTTCCACACGTGTCCGTGGTAATGAGCCAGCATCATCCAGAACCGCCGGAGCGTGGCCGCAGGCATCCGCAAGCCAAGAGCCGGGATGTCCCGCTCGAGGAACGTCCGGATCATGGCCTTGCGCCACTGAAGACTGTCGGATTCGGACCGCGCCAGAAAAGATCGCGGGAACCCGCCCCGGTGCCACAGCTTCGACCAGTGTTGTCGACCCACTTCCTCGAGAGACAAGCCCGCCAACTCGTGGTACGCGATGCGTCCGGCCAGGGTCTCCGAGGTCTGTCGCAGCAGCTCGGGCGATGCGCTCCCGAGCACGAGGAACTTGCGGCGGGTCTTCGGCTCGTCCACGAGCACGCGCAGCTGCGTGAAGAGGTCTGGACGCCTCTGAACCTCGTCGAGAACGATGAGCCCCGTCAGCGGCCGAAGCACGAGCAAGGGATCCGAGAGCCGGGCCAGGTCTTCGGCGCTCTCAAGATCGAAGTAGGTCACCGGTCCGCGATGCGCCTTGGCCAGCTGCCGGGCGAGAGTCGTCTTTCCGACCTGGCGCGCGCCCAAGATCCCGACGACCGGGAACTGCCGCGTCAGGCTCGACAGGCGTCGCAGATGCTCGGCTCGCTGGATCACGCTCATGACTCTACTATGAAATCTTAGTGGTTATCGCTCAGATTTCAAGGCTACGGTGTTTGCGTCATGAGCGTCCGTGCAGAAAAAATGGCAGCTCGACATTCCGGGGTACGTGGCGAAGGCCGACAAGAACTGGCCGGGCGTGCTCGAGTGAATGGCGGCGCCTGAGGCGAGCAAGCACGCGATCTGAGAGCCGGGCCAAGCTCCCGGTGTGGTTTACTACGATCCGGTGGATAACCGTGTCTTGATCTTGAGCGTCCCATCGCTGGTCATTCTGGGCCTGCTCGTCTTCCATTCGCTCCGGACGCTCCCTCGGTCGAGGGCCGTCGCCTTCTGGTTCAGCGTTCTGGCTTACGGCATCCTTCGAGGGGTCGCCCTCAGGTGGGTGATCGACCACGGACTGGGGGCCTCGTTTCCCTACGCGATCCGGAACCCGCTGTTCACCGTCTTCCACGTCCCCGCTCAGGAAATTGCCGGATGGGCGATCGTCGTCTACATCGGATGGTGGCTGGGATCCCGTTTCTCTCCGAAGCTGTTCCCCCAGATTGCGTGGGCCTGCGTCTTCCTCGGGGCGATCAGCTGGGCCGTCGAATCGGCGGCGATAGCGGCGGGGTGGTGGCACTGGACCGTGCCGGTGACGCAGCCGCTCTTCATGAACGTCCCGTTCATCGCGATCGTCGACTGGTTCTTCGTCGGGACCGATTTTCTGCTTCCCTTCGCCGTGCTCACGGCGCCGGAACTCCGCGGGCGGCCTGCGCGGTTTGTCACCCTGCTGGCGTTTCCGGTCCACTTCGCCGCACACTGTTTCTCGGACAGGAGTGCGGGCGGCATCCCGATTCCTGTCCACCATCTCGCGCACTGGATCGTGCTTGCAACGCTCGTTTGGATCGCGATGCGCTTCGCGACCGTCGATACGCCGTTTGCGGGCGACGGGAGTAAACGGGGTCACGCTTGGATGCCCCTCACGGGTTTGGCGATCATGCTGATCGACGCCGCCGCGGTCGAGTTGCTGATGGCGCGCGAGCCGCGCCTGCTCCTGTCGATCCTTCCGGCGCTTACGATGACGATTCAGACGTTGAGCCCGGCGGCCGGATACGCCGCCGGCGCGGTCGGGCTCGTCCTGGGAGCCTGGCTCGCGCCGTTTTTGGTCGCGGCGGTTCCGGCGGCAGCGTCCGGTCTGCTGGGGTGGGGAGGCCGGCAGCGACGGTGGGTGCCCCTCACGACGCTTGCGGTCCTCGGACTCGTCGCCGTCCAGGTCCACTCCGCCGGAGCGCGCAAGCAGGACGACTTGATTCGGCGACTCGACGTGGCCTTGGCCGCCCGCGATCGCGGCGACCTCGATGTTGCCAAGCGTGAGCTCGCGGCGCTGTGTGGAGAGTACCCGGGCTCGCACGTTCCCCCGGCGCTTCTCGGCCAGATCGACTACCGCACCGACAGTCTCGAGGACGCGAGCCGGCGGTTCGCCAGCGCGGTCGAGATCAAGCACGACTACACGGAGGGTTTCCGCTACCTGGCGGTGATCGAACTCAGGCAGGGCAGGAATCAGACCGCCGCTCGGTTCGCCCAGAGAGGGCTCGCGGTCGACCAGGACGACCCCGACTTGCTGTACCTGGCCGCGCGGGCGGAGGGGCTTCACGGCATCGGAGATCGGTTCGAGCGATTGGAGCCGCCGAGGGCCTACGCCTTGGCTTCGCTGGCCTTCGAGATCGGGGACACGGAAGGCGCCGTGGCGATGCTCGACCGGGGACTCGCCTTATGGCCCGATCACCTCTCGTTCTATTCCGGGCGCGTGAAGCTGGCCCTTCAGCAGGGGGATACGACGGTGGCGCGTCACGTCGTCGCCGCGTGGCGGGGCCGCTATCCGCAAGACCCCGAGGCCCACTTGCTGTCCAAGCAGTTGGGGATGGAGTGACCTTGGGCGGGGGCGCCTGGTCGACTCCATCCCCTTCCGCGATTCACTGACGGTCGTTCACGACTAGGGGCATGGGCTGCCGTTTGGAACGGCGGCTCCCGTGCTGTCCCGTCCGGCGACCGACTCGCCGCACGCCGTCGTGCGCGTCACGAAGTAGAAGTACGTGGACGAGGACGACGGCGTATCGCCGTCGGTCGTGCTGGTTCCCGCGATCGAACCTCCCCGGCACTGTTGGTTGTAGCTCCACGGCGCCACGGTGGTTCGCATTCCCCTGTAGATATGGAACGTCCCGGGGTTGCCGTCGTCGCTCCACGAGACGGTGGAGGTGACACCGCTTTGCGAAAGCCGGAGGCTGTTCCCGACCTCCACCGGATTCCCGACGGGCGTGCCGCTGCACGCACCGCCGCCGCAGGCGTCGCCGGTCGTGCAGGCATTTCCGTCGCTACAGGTGTTCGTGTTGTCGTTCGTGAAGACGCACTGCCCGTTACTTGGATTGCAGGCGTCGTCCGTGCACGCGTTCCCGTCGTTGCAGGACACTCCGAAGCACAGGTCCGTCGTACAGGGCCCGGGGAGCTTTGCATCGGTAATGGAGATGTCGTCGATGAACCAGCCGGTCTGATTGGTCGACGAGTCCGAACTGAAGAGGAACCGGATCCGCACCCTCTGGTTGGCGTAGGCGGACAACGACCCGCTGAACGGGTCGTAGGCAACCGGCGACGTTCCCGTGAAGACCCGTTGGCCGTCGGCGAATCCGGGCGTGCCGCACGCCGGGTCTCCGAGAGGTCCGGTCATGACTCCGGGGTAGTTGATGGTGTCGAGCTTGGTCCAGTTGTTGAATCCGCCCGCCTCGGTGGCCACGTCGACGTAGCCGCCGTCCCACCCTTGCTCGGTGTCGTAGCGCGAGCTGAAGCTCAGCGTGGGATTCGCGCCGAGGAAGATCGTCTCGCTTTCGAGGGCCATGCAACTGCTGTCGAGGTAGTTGCCGCTGCTCGTCGTCGCGTAGATCTTCGTGGCGTTGTTCGGGTTGTCGTTCGGACGCACGGTCCACGTGTTCGCGTAGACGTCGATCGTGCCGAGACCGAAGTTCGCGGTGCCGGTGTCGCCGGCGTTGTCGGAGTACGTCCCCGGCGTCAGGGTCCCGGCCGGCCGTTCGGAGAGTCTCACGACGTTCGTGTCGGAGTTTCCCGCGCCGTCGACAGCCCGCACGATGTAGTAGTACCGCGTGCCCCCGAAGACGGCCGAATCGCTGTAGGACGTGGACGTGAGTCCGCTCGCGATGCGATTCGAAACGGCGGGTGTGAACGTAGAGTTCGTCGACCGGTAGATGCTGTAGCTGAGCGTGCCCTCGCAGTGCGCGGCACCGGCGGACCAATTGAGGTCGAGCCGGCACTGGCCCTCCGCCGCGGCCGAGAGGGTGCGCAATCCGCCGAAATCCGGGCGGACCAGGCAGGCGCCCGTAACGACGGTGGACTGGCACGCCGATGGAGCGGACGCGCAAGCCGCGCAGGTCGCGTCCGAGGTTGCGATCTGGTAAGCGTACGTTTGCTGGCCTCCCAGTCCGTCGCTGTCGAGGAAGGAGGTCGTCGGCGCATTGACGACCGAAACGGCGACGAAGGGAGCGCTGGATGAGCAGTCTCCGGCCTTGCGGAAGATCTTGTACGAGCCGGCGCCAACGACCGCGTTCCAGGAGATGCTGACCTGGTTGTTGGCCGGCGTGCCCAGAGTCACCCCCGTCGGGGGACCGACCGGCGTCGCCGCGCAGGTGGTCGGCGTGACGACGATGCAGTTCGAGGCCTGCCCGTAACAGGACTGGGTCACGCCCACGGGCTGGACGCTGTAGTAATACGGAATGCCGGACGCCACCTCGGCGTCTTCGTAGTAGGTCCTTCCCCCGGTGACCGTTCCGATGGGCGTGAAGCCGAAACCGCATCCCAATGTGTTACGGAGCACGCGGTACTGCGTGGCGCCCGCCGAAGCCGTCCAATTGAGCTGAACGGGGGCCTTGTTGTCGCATGCGGACAAAACAGGGGCGGCGACGGGCGACGGGCACCCCGAGGGCTGGTTGCTCGGATCCGACGCGCTCCCGCACGCGATCGCGTGGAGGTCCATGGCCTGGAAGATGATGCCGGCGTGCGGGGTTCCGTCGGCCAGATTGCCGTCATCGTCGTCGATGAATCGGTAGGTGGAAAACCAATTGTTGATGCCGCATCCATTGGTTGTGCCCCCGGGGGCCGGTCCCGTCGCGGAGTACGAAGATACGGACAGGTCCCGCGTCAGGTACCAAAGGCGGTCCATGTACTGCCAACCCGAGACCTCGGTGGCTGCTTGGGGCGCCCTGTAGATGTCGCCGCCAAACTCGAACGCGATCAACTTCTTGGCGAGGTCCCAGTTGGCTTGCGAACCGATGATCGACTCGCAATGGCAGCCGTGATTGAGCGCCCCCGCACAGCCGTTGGTCTCCGGCCCGGCGCAGTTGTAGAAATTGGACTGGCCATTCGTCGCGTTGGAGGCTCCGGAGATCATGGTGTTCCAACGGGCCGGGGTCCCGGAATCGGGCGGGTTCGGCAGTGGCGAGAAGCCCGACCGCGAGCCGTTGGGAGCATCGCCTGGATCCGGCGATGCCGAGCAGCTCATGGTCGTGCCGTGATAGCAAAACCGGGTGTAGTCGGAGTCGCGCACTCCGGTGCACAGAGCCGATCCCGTGCCGTAGCCGGCCTGATTTCCCCAGGCTCCCGATACGTCGAGAGAAAATCCCGGGCCGATGCAGGAGTGCTGTCCCTGAAGGATCGCAAACGTATCCCCCATGGCCTCTCCCGTGCCGGATTCCGGCGCGGTGCCCGTGGCGTCGTTCTGGTCGAGACCATGGCCCCACTCATGCAGGAAGACGTCGGCGATCTCCCCTGTGTTGTTGCAGCCGAGGCCGGGTGTCGCCTTGGTGAAATTGAGGGACCCGCTCGCGCCGAGCCAGAACGCGTTGCACGCCGGCGGAAGATTGACGTTGAGCAGAGCCGCGCCCGACCCACCGTCGATTCCCTTCACCCAGTCGTTGCCGGGAAGGTAGACCCTCGCCTTCTCGTTGATCAAATTGAGGTGGTAGAAAGCGTTGCGAGCGGCGTGCGTGTCGCCGGATCCCCCCGTGACCGGCCCGCTGTTGGGCGGAGACTGCCGGGTGGCCGGGGCGCAGTCGTAATTGGTGTTGAGCGGGGGGTTGGGATCGGAGGTCCCCAGGTCGAGGCTGCCGGGGGCCACGGCCGACGAGGCGAGGGCGCCGCATCCGTCGATGAGCCGGAAGTACTTTCCGTCGAGCGCCGTCGTTGCGGAGACCGCGCCGGACGGGTAGTTGAACGCGCCCGCGGCGTTCGTGTAACAGGCGTCGCCGGTGCAGGTGCCACCGGCGAACGAGAGGTTCGCGAAGGGCATCGTGATGCCGACTTCGGTGGCGCTGCCCGGAACGCAGTTCAGCGGATCCGCGCAGTTCGTCGACGTGAAGACCGAGGCCTTGGCCAGCGCCGCGTAGTCGGTCGCATCGACGAAGCGGAGGACTTCACCGGTTTTCGCGTCCACGAGCGCGTGCCAGGACGCGTTGGATCCGGTGCGCAGGAACGTGAACCCGTACACGATTTCGGATTTCCAGCCGGCGCCAATCGGCCCCGTATAGGGACCGTTCTCATCGACCCCACGTGGAATCCAAGACAACGTCCCTTCTTCCGTGAATCGGTCGGTCGCGAGCAGGCCTCCCACGTACTGGGCCAGCGCGCTGCGCGCCTGCGTCGCGGTCAAGAGCCCCGACACCCTGTTCGAGGCCGTCTCGATCGGAACCGTGCGATCGACGCCGAACTGCACGAGGTTCCCGTGCGCGATGCGGAAGACGACACGCGCTCCCTCGACGGGCACTCCGCCGACGACTTGCCGGTAGACCACGTTCCAGTGCGTTCCCAGCTCCCCGACGTTCACGGAGGCTTTGGCGTCGAGCACGAGCTGCGCGTCGGGAACCCGGAAAAAGCTCGGGTAGCGCCGCATGAACTGCCGGGACCTCGCCTCGAAAGCGGCGAGGCTGACCTGGCTGCCGTTGTCCGGCGTCCATGCGATCCCGCGGCCCTCCACCAGGGCCATGCCCCCCGAGCGTCTGTCGACGTAGAACCGCCAATCCGGCCCGGCCTCCGCTTCGAACGCCGAGACCGCAGCCAGCGTCTCGGCGGAAACCTCCTCGATCACCGTGGAGAGCTCCGCGGGAGCTACGGTCGCGACGAACCCCGCTGGTGCCAGGACCCGCGTGTTCAGCGACTCGACGGCGGGCGTGCGAATAGCAAAGACCGGCGTCGTCGTGACGGCGACGCCGACAGCGACGATCAGCGCCATGACGAAAGCGGATCGGGCGCCCAGGATGCGCGAAACAGAAAAGGTGTTCATTGGAAACCCCTCGTAAAGTTGTGCCGCGTGACGCCCTTGACGGTACTGCGGGTCGTCGCGGGCACCCAGGAGGAGAATTCCTCAGTTCGAGGGGGAACTTCGCTCAGTCGGCCATGTCGTTGAGCGCGCGGAGCCGGCGATCCACTTCCGCCAGAAGCCGGGGTTCGGCGACGTGCTCGCGAGCCGCCAGAAGCTCGCGCCGTGCGGCCGCGAGATCCCGCGGCCCCACGACGTAGGCGCGCGCCAGCTCGATCCTGCAGTCGAAGGCCTTGGGACCTTCCGCACAGCGCCGGAGCCACTCGATCGCCCGAGCCGGTTCGCCGGCGCGGAGCGCGGCCTGCCCCAGCTCGTACAGCGCGTTGGGATCGTCCGGCCAGAGGGCGAGGGACTCGGCGAAGTAAGCTTGGGCTTCGACCTCGCGGCCCTTCAGGACCATGGACTGACCGAGCCGGTCGACTAGATCCGGATCGCGGGCGCCGGCCTTGAAGGCTGCGAGGAGAATCACCTCCGAAGCTTCGTGGTCGTTCCTCTTGGCCGCCATCGCCGCGAGCTGCAGGCTCGCATCGACGCTTCGCGGGTTGTCGCGCACGATCCCCGCGAGCTCCGCTCGAGCGCCGGTTTCATTCCCCCTGCGCATGAGGATCTCCGCGAGCGTGTAACGGACGAATTCGAGCCCGGGGGCAAGAGCGACTGACCGCCGGACCGCGTCCTCCGCGCCGGCGAGCTCTGAAAGACGCATCCGTGCCTTACCCAGTGTGTGCCAGAGGCGGGGATTGGCGGGGTCACGCCGCAGGTGAGGTTCGACGAGCTCGCGCGCCTGGGCCGCGTCGCCCCGCGCGATCAGCCGCTCCGCCGCTTCGACGGCCAGAAACCCAGGGAGTCCATCCTTCGGGTCGAGCCGGCCGCCGACGGGCTTTGGAGGGACCGGCGCGGATACGTAGCCGAGTGAGGCGAGCCTCTCCCGGCGCTCCTTCTCCTCCGGCGTCGCGGCCGACTCGACGCCGGGTTCCGGGACATCCCCGATCGAATCGCCGAGCGCCCGAAGGCGCGACCGCAGCTCCTCGACCTTCGCCTCGTTCTGGGTCGCGACGTCCACGCGATCGTTGGGGTCGGCCACGCGATCGTACAGTTCCGGTCGAGGCGCATCCACGAAGTGCCACCCGCGGACGAGGATCCCGCGCAGCGGCGCCCATCCCGAATCGAAAAGCGGGTGGAGAGTCTCCTCCCACAACGCCGCGTCCGCGTCGGCGACGGACGTGGCGCCGTCCCTCCAGAAGCGGCTCAGGCTCAGACCCGACGCGCCTCGCAGCTCGACGTGAGCCAGGTCGGCGAGCGTCGGGGCGAGGTCGACGAGGCCCACCGTCGTGGAAACCACACGGCCGTGCGGAATCCCGGGGCCCGCCACAATGAGGGGAACGCGCAGAACTCCGCGGTGGAGCGTGTAGCCGTGCTGGTTTTCTCCGTGCTCACCCAGGCTCTCGCCGTGATCCGACGCGACGACCACGACGAGGTTGTCGCCCGCACGAAGCGTCGCCGCCCGCAGGACGCCCCCGAACGCTGCGTCGGAAAAGGCGATCTCCGCATCGTAGCCCCGTCCCACGTGGCGCTCGGCGAACGGCGACGGAGCGACCCACGGCTGGTGCGGGTAATAAAAATGAACCCCGACAAAAAACGGCCGCTCGAGGCGGTCTACGGCGCCCAGCGCGGCGCTCTCGACCTGACTGGCCCCTCGCTCCAAATACTGGAACGCGGATCTTGGCCCCACCCGCTGGTTGTCGTCGTACGAATCGAACCCGCGGTTCAATCCGGTGGCCCGGTCGAGGACGACCGACGCGACCACGGCAGCGGTGTGGTAGCCGCCGTCATGGAGGGCCACGGCCACTGCCGGCGCATCCGCCGCCAGATGGGAAGTTCCGTTACCCCGCACACCGTGCCGTGGCGGGAGCACGCCTGTCAGGATCGTCGCGTGAGAGGGTGCCGTCAGCGGGACGTGGCTCCGCGCATCGTCGAACAAAACGCCACGGGCAGCCAGCCGGTCGAGGTTCGGCGTCTCGGCCTCCGCGCTGCCGTAACAACCCACGTGGTCCGCTCGCAACGTGTCGATGGTCACGAGCAGGATCGAGGGTCGGGCCTCAAAAAGTTGGCCGGCGGGCCGGCCCGAGCATGCCGGAGCTCCGGCTGCGAGGACACACAAAAGAAAGGCGGCGCGGTGCGAAATCATCGTCAGTCGATCAAGCCCTTGCGCGCGGCGTAGCGGACCAGCTCAGCCGCGTTGTGCACGCCGAGCTTGTGCATCACGCGCGTCCGGTGGTTCTCGGCGGTCTTGACGCCGATGCCGAGGGCGCCTGCGATCTCCTTCGTGGATCGTCCCTCCGCGACGAGATGGAACACCTCGCGCTCCCTGGAAGTCAACGCGCCGTAGGGATCGGTGGATTCGGGTCCCGGCCGTGCGTACCGATCCGCCAGAACCCGTGCCGCCTGCGGGCCGAAGTACCCCTGCCCTCGATGGAGCGCGACGACGGCATCCAGCAGCTCGCGCGCGGCGCTGTCCTTCACGAGATACCCCGAAGCACCCGCCTTGACCATGTGAAGCACGTACTCCTCTTCATCGTGCACCGTCAGCGCGAGGATGCGCACCGCGGGAAGCTCCTGCCGGATCCGCCGGACCGCCTCGATGCCGCTCAGGCGCGGCATCGTGATGTCGAGCACCACGACGTCGGGACGGGTCTCGATGGCTTTCTTGACGGCCTCGAGGCCGTCGGAGGCCTCGGCGACGACCTCGCAAACCCCGTCCTCGGTCAGAATCTTGACGAGGCCGGTGCGGACGAGGGTGTGATCGTCGGCCACGAGGACGCGGATGAGACTCATGATGCGTCCCCGCCGGATTCCACCAGGGGCACCGTGATCGCGATCGTGGTGCCTTTTCCCGGAGCCGAGTCGATCCGCAGCGTTCCGCTGAACAGCTCGACCCGATCCCGAATCCCACGCAGTCCGACACCGGCTTCGCCGGCCTCCCCGGCGAGCGACACCCGAGGTTCGAACCCCCCCCCTTCGTCACGGACGAGCACGTGCAGCGTGCGGTCTTCGCGCGTGGCCGCAACCTCCGCACGCGCGACCCCCGAGTGCCGGGCGACGTTGGTCAGCGCTTCTTGTACGACCCGGAACACCAACGTTTCGATTTCCGGACCGAGCCGTTCCGAGAGGCCCGAGACGCGCAAGTCCACCTCGACGTTGAATCGCTGCGCGGCATTTCGCGCCAGCCAGCGCAGGGCCGGCTCGAGCCCCAGATCGTCGAGTACCGCGGGCCGAAGGAAACGCGCCAGGCTTCGCATCTCTTCGAGGGCCTGGCTCGCCGTCGCGATCAGCTCTTCGATCGCCGCTTCCGAAGGCGCCGGTCGGGACCGCCCCGGCGCGCGGAGCCGCTCGAGCTGATTCTTGAGCGCGGTCAGCGTCTGGCCGATCCCGTCGTGAAGCTCCAGGGCAAGTCGACGCCTTTCATTCTCCTGCACGCTCCAGACCGAGCGCGCGAGCTGCCGGAAGCGCTTCTCGCCCGCGCTCAACTCCTGGAACAACCTTTCGTTTTCACGCGCGATCTCGCGCAGACGATCGGCGATCGATCGCGCGGGATCCGACGGGAATTCATCTTTCTCGCGTCCGCTCAGAATGCCTCCTTGGCCTGGACGTCCCGCAGGGCGCTTGTGTGCGCCGCGTCGAGACCTTGCTGCATGCGTTCGAGCTCCAGCGCGGCCCGCGCGAAGCTCGCCTCGGAGGCTTGCGTCTTGCCGCGTCCCTTCTCGATCGCGCCTTGGATTCGATACAGGCGGTGCGTCCCGGACCACGTGCCGCAGTCGTTGACCCATCGCAGCGCCTGAGCCACGAGCTTTTCGGACTTCTGGCTCTCCCCCGCAAGCAGCGCCGCGCGCGCCGCGGCCTCCGCGGCCTTGAGCTTCAAAGGCATGTCGCCGAGCCGCTCGGCGCGCGGCTCGACCGTTTCAAGCGCCCGAGCCGCCTCCCTCACACGCCGCTTCCGAAGCAGCAGCGTCCCGTCGTCGATGTCGAGACCCAGAATCGAGACCGGGCTCGCGTTGCCCCGGAGCTCGCGGCGCGCCTGGGAGAGGCCCGAGGCTGCTCCCTCGAAATCCCCGCGCTCGACGCGGACCGCCGATCGAAGCCGTTGCCACTCGACATGCTGTTCCAGGTTCGGCGTCGCCTCGAGGTAACTGCCGGCTCGGCCGAGGTCGGCGTCGGCTTCGTCGAGGCGCCCCATCTCGAGCAGGTTCTCCGCCCGTGCCAGCGAGAACTCCGCAAGACCGTGCGCGTCTTTGAGGGCCTCGAGCGCTCCGAGCGCTTCGGCATAGAAGGATAGGGCCGCCGCGTAGCGACCTTGATACTGCGCGAGCCTGCCGAGATACCCCAACGACGCCGCCTCGGCCGATCGCAATTCCATCGCGCGGCTGTCTTCCAGCGCCGAGAGGAACGACTTCACCGCGAGGTCCCATTGGCCCTGTGAAATTTGGAGCTGCCCTAGGCTTTGCGTCACGAGGATCACGCCCTCGCGGTTGCCGGTCTCGCGGTGGACCGCGAGCGCCTGGTTCCAGTAGGCCGACGCATTGTCGGATTCGCCCAGAAGATGGTAGGCGTAACCGACATTGTTGAGACTCTCCGCCTCGCCCCGCCGGTCGCCGACCCCACGGCGGATCTGCAGCGCCTCCCTGTATCGCGCGAGCGCCTCGGTGTTACGGCCGCGTCCCTCCTCGAGAACGCCGAAGTCGTTCAGGGTGTCCGCGAGCCCCGCGCGGTCGTCGAGCGACTTGAACAACTCCATCGCCGCTCTAAGCGTCTTTTCCGCCTGGACCTGTTGTCCGCGGGACAGGCGGATCTGCGCAAGATTGCGCAGCGTGGTCGCATAGCCTCGCCGATCGCCTATCCGCTGGCGCAGCTCGGAGGCCCGACTGTAGTTGTCCTCCGCCTGCTGGAGATCGCCGAGCTCGCGCCAGGCGACTCCCAGCGCATTGAGAACGTCGGCCCGGCCTTGATCGCTCTTCACCATGTTCTGAGCGACCATCGCCCGGACCAAGTACTCGTCGACGGCCTTGCGGCTGTCGCCGGAGAGAATGGCGAACTTGCCGAGCAGGAACCAGGCCTTCGGGTGGTTCGGCGAATGTTGGGTCACTTGCTGGAGCTCTTGCATCGCTTCGACGAGTTGGCCTCCCCGCGCAAGCGCTTCCGCGTGGGCGACCGCCGCCTCGAGATCGCCCGGGAATCGCTTCACGAGCTCGCGCAGAGTGCCCTCGGCGGCCTCCGGCCGTCCGCGCAGCATCGCCTGTCGCGCTCTCGCGAGATACCCGAGCCGCGACTCGCTGCCGCCGATCGAACTCACGGCGTGGTCGACCGCCTCCTGGGCGCACTCCGTCTGCCCCGTCCCTTCGCACGCCTCCGCGAGGCGGAGCCACGCCAACCCGAAGCCCGGATCGGCGGCGACGGCGCCCCTCAGCTCGGGAACGGCGAGCACCGCGTCCCCGCGAAGGAGCAGCCGGCTTCCGCGCTCGTAGGCCGACAGGGCGGCGGGTGAGTTGGAGATCGATCCCGCGTCCGCCGGAACCGGAACGTCCAGGCTTGCCCTGATGGCCCGACCCAATTCCTCGACGAGCGCTCCGGGTTTTTCGGCCTCGGAGGAAATCGCCATCGTACGGCCCACGCCGCCGGGACCAAGCGCGACCAGCCGCGCATCGACGCGCAGCACGCCGCCCCGGCTCCTTGCGGATCCGACGACGAGCCGATCGGAGTTGAAAATTTCACCGAATCTGACCAACGCGGTGTCGGGCCATGATTCGCCGGACAGCTTGAGATCTTCGACCGTTCGAATGACCCGCGCGCCGTCGACGACCTGGAGCCTCGGACTCTGCGCGAGCGTATCGGCCAGCATTTCCGCGATTCCCGAGGACATCCAAGCGAGGGCCGGATCTCCGGTCTCGTCGCGCAGCGGCAGGACTGCGATCGACGTCCTCTGCGGGGCCGCGGCGGCGACCCCCTGACGCGCCGCGTTTCCCGCGGGACGGTGCACTATCGCCAGCACCCCCCAAACCGCGCCCAGGCCGAGGAGCGCCAAAGCGGCGACCACGGCCGCTCTCCGCAAAAAACGCCGGATCCGGGCCCGCCGGGGATTGTCGAGTTCGGCGAGGAGCTCTTCGGTCGAGCGGTACCGCCGCGACGGCGAGGTCACGAGACATCGGGCCAAGACGTTGCGCACCGGCGGAGAGACCCTGACGCCCAGGTCTCGCAGGTCGCGCCGCTTGCCCGCGATTCGCTGCGCGAGCGACTCCGCCGCGGAGCCGCCGGCGAACGGGAGCCGGCCGGACAACATCTCGAACAAAACGATGCCGAGAGCGTAGATGTCGCTTCGTGTGTCGACGGTATCGCCGCGTGCTTGCTCCGGCGACATGTAATCCAGCGTCCCGATCACCTCCCCCGTGCGCGTCGGTCCGTGGGAACCCAACGAAGCGGCGACCCCGAAATCGGTGACGTGGACTTGCCCCTGCTCGTCGATCAGGATGTTGGACGGTTTGAGATCGCGGTGGACGATTCCCGCGCGGTGGGCGGCGCCGAGCGCCTCGGCGAGTTGGCGCAGGATCAAGATCGCGGTCGGTTCATCCAGCGGCCCTCGCTGTTCGATCAGCTCGCGTAGCGAACTGCCCGCGACCAGATCCATGGTGAGGAAATGGACGTCTCCGTCCCGGCCGATATCGTGAATCCGTACAACGTTGGGGTGGCTGACTTGACGGCCGAGGATCAGCTCGCGCCGAAAGCGCTCCATGAACGTGGAATCGACCGCGAGCTCGGGCCGGAGGAACTTCACGGCCACCGAGACACCAAGCTGCTCGTCGGTGGCGCCGTAAACGACACCCATCCCCCCCACGCCACGCAGCGTGCCGATCCGGTACCGTCCGCTCAGCAGGGAGCCGGGCGCCAGGCGGCGTAACGGATCGGCGTTCGAACGTGTGGGACCGGGGCGGCCGCCGCCTTGATTTTCGGGCTCGTCGGATTCGGGGCTCACGGGTCGTTACCGTCGAGCGGCTCAGGGTCGGCGGGCGGGACCGAGCGGAGCTTCCCCGCCACGCTTGCGAGCTCGCGATCGAGAAGCGCCACCGCGATCGCGAGTCCGGCCTGTGAGGCTAGGCCTTCGAGGATCTCCACGTCCAACTCCGAGAAAGCGGTGCCGGCGACTTGGCTGTCGGCATAAACGACTCCGAGCACCCGCGCTCCCACGTGCAGCGGCAGGCAAACAAGAGCGCGGATGTCGCCCGCGGCGACGCTATCACGATTCTGAAGGGCGGCATCGAGCCGCGCGTCCGACGCGGTCACGGGCCGGAGGGTCTCAATGGCACGCTGAATCGCTCCGGCGCTTCCGCGAAACCGTTTCGAGCCCGACTCGGCCTCGGACTGTCCACGGCTGGCGACGACGTCCATCGTGCCGTCGGCTTGCGCCAGGAGGACGAATCCCCTCCCCGCTCCCGAGAGTCTGAGCACCGAATCCAGGATCCTCTCGACGAGTCTCGGCACGCCGAGGACGGGATTCAATTCGCGCTGCAAGGAGAGCGAGTTGCGCCACCGTCCCTCGCGGTGAGCCGCCTCGTCCCGTTCCTTGTCTTCGGTCGTCGGCTCGAAACGAGCCAACAGCCCCCCGAAGCCGATCCATGCGGACCCCTCGATGACCGCATCCACGACGGGGCGCCCGTCGAGCGAGGTGCCGTTGCTGCTGTCGAGGTCGGTGAGATTCCACGAGCCGCGCGCGAACGCAATCCGAGCGTGCTTCCGCGACACGCGTTCGTCGTCGAGAACGACATCGCACTCGGGATCGCGGCCGACGATGCAGTCCTGCTCGCCCCTCAACAGCGCCGCACGTGCGGGACGAAGAGGGAAATGCACGGTCAACCGGGCGAGCATCCCGCCTCCGGTGGTACTCAGGGTCCGGCGTTGGCTTTGAGGAGGAGGCTATAGCGCAAGGTGGCCGCCCCGGACCGCAGTTCGCCTGCAACGTCCGCGACGTCGCGGCTGGCGCGCCAGAGATCCGGGATCTCCGTACCGCTGTGATCCCGCACGGTCGCCGCAAATGTGCCCATCGTGTCCGCTGCGCCGTGCGGGTCGCTCGCGACATACGACGACCGGGCCGCGTCGAGCTGAGCCTGGAGGGTCGTGCGCACGCCAGCCGGAATGATCTGCGAGTATCGGGTCAGCACGGACTGGAGGCCGTCGAATTTCGCCGCGATGACCGTGTCGACCGCGCGCAGGTCGGAGACCACGAGGAACTCGGAGAAGCCGCCTTTGTTCGCCCCCGCGCGATAGCTTCCCGCGCTGGTGCCGGACGTGATGTCGACGAAGGCTCCGCCGAGCGGGGCGGCAAGCAGGCGCAAGGGTGTGCCCGGCGTCCAGAGAAGATTCGACGTATGGATCGAGATGGCGACCACGCCATTGAAGGAAAGAGAGCCGGTGGCGGGGGGCTCGACCGCGATCAGGACCGGAAACGCCGCGGGGATGCTCGCCCCCGACGGGAGCCGAGCGAGCAGCGTGGCATCCGTCGGATCGACGAGGCCGGCGGTGAGTCCGAGATTCTGCGCTGACAGGCCCGAAACCTGCTCGAAGGCGAGCGAGAACTCGACCGAGATGTCCGGAGGCAATTGTATGGACGCCGAGGCGGTGCTTCCGTCGATCTGGAGTTGAATCGTGTTCGCCGCGCGCGCCGCCGAGACGGTCAAGGCCACGGCCATCAGCACCGCGACTAATCGATTCATGACCCGTCCTCCGATCTTTCGCTAATTAGGGCTGATTTCCCATGCGCCCACATGTCCAGATCGTACGGCGGTCCGGGCTCCCGTGCAATCACGTTCACCGCCGGGTGGGGGGATTCTCCTGGGTGGGCCCGAAGGGGCGCCGCTAGTTTGCGGTCGTCGCCGGAGCGGCGGGTTTCCGCCTCGTGTACAGGAGATCGTAGTTGGTCGCCCAGGTTTTTCCGCCGTCCGTCGAGACTTCGCTCAGCTGACGAACCTGATCCGGACCCAGGCGGAAGAAGGTCAGCTTGGTCGGCACCCTCGCCGGTTGGCCGGGCAATCCGGGCGTTTCGCCGATGAAGGCCATGTTCCCCTGCGCGTCGAGATTGCCGTGGTATTCGTGCAGACCGCCGGTTGAATCGACCCACGTCTGGAACCACATCTTCCGCGTCACATCGTAGATATTGAAGCTCGACCCGCCTCCGCCCGTGCTGCCGGCACCCCCCGGCTTCCAATGCTCTTGCAGGACGCAGCCCTCGTACTCTTGCGTGATGATGTTCTCGGCGGCGGGCCCGCTCGCGGGCACGGCCTGAGGGCGGACATCCCACTCGCCGATCCAAAAATCGAAGTCGCGGTAATGCGGGTCGTGACGGCAGGGGTGGACGCTGCGATCGAGCGTCTTGAGGAAAGCCTTGAAGCGTGGATCGGCCTTCATGGACTCCATGAGAGCGTCTTGCCCCTGAGGCAAGTTGGCCGGAAGGCCCTTGGCTGCGGCGTCGTCGAGCAGGGCGAACGCCTTGTCCATGTCTCCGAGCTGGGCGTACATGGCCGCGCGTCGATACGCGATGCCGGCGGGCGGCCAACCGAGTTTCTCGGCCTCGTCAAAATGTGGGCGGGCGGCCTCAGGCTGCTTCAGGTACAAAAGCGAGACGGCGAGACGGAACTGACCGACCGAGCTTTTCGGGTCGGCTTTTACGACCTCGCCGAAGAGCTTCGCGGCGTCGTCCCAACGTTGTTCGGTGAACGCCGTTTGAGCGCGTGCGAGAAGTTCGTCGGCAGCAGCCGCCCGAGTGGGAAGCGTGGCGCAAACGGTCACGAGAGCCAGGGTCAAAATAGATCGGACGAATGAAAGTCGCGCCACGGCGCGCAGTGTCTCATGGTTCCGGGCCACGCGACCCGGGAGCGTCTACTTCGGCTCCGCCCCCTTCGGCGGCAGAGGGCTAGGCATCGGCTTACGCGGGAGCAGCTCGGGCCGCGTCGCGGCCTCGTAGACACACGACGCCAGGATCGCCGCCGCCTGCATCAGGTCACCCTCTTGCAGGTGATCGTAGACGTCGATGTTGGAGTGGTGCGTGCGCGACGAATAATCGAGCGGATCCTGGATGAACTGGAATCCCGGGAGCCCGGCGGCGTCGAACGGAAGATGGTCGGTCCCGCCCGTGTCCTGGATCGAGATGGTCTTCGCTCCCATGTCCTCGAAGGGGGCAAGCCACGCCGAAAAGACGGGGCGCATCATGTCGTTTCCCTGGAGGTAGACCCCGCGGATCTTCCCCGAGCCGTTGTCCACGTTGAAGTACCCCGAGAGTTTCGCGTGCTCGGGCAAGGTCTTCATCGTGACGGGGTCGGCGAAGTGGTTCTTCACGTAGCCGCGCGAGCCCAAGATCCCCTGCTCTTCGCCGGTCCACAGGGCGACGCGCACCGTCCGGTCCATCGGAAGCCCTAACACCTTGAGGATCCGCATCGCCTCGAGGACGATCGCCGAACCGGCGGCGTTGTCGGTGGCGCCCGTTCCCGAATGCCACGAGTCGAGGTGGGCGCCGAGCATCACGACCTCGTCTTTCTTGGCGCCGCCGGGGAGCTCGGCGACGACGTTCATCCCGTCGAGTGACGTGTCGTCGAAGGTCGCCTCCATCTCGAGCTCGAGCTTCACCGGGATCTTCTTTTCGACGAGGCGGCACAGCCGGTCGTAGGACTCCGGAGCCATCGAGATCTTGGGCGGCGGAATTGGAGCCCCGGGCTCCCACGAGCCTCCCGCCTCCGCGAAGAGGATGCCGCCCGTCCCACGGCCGTCACCGGAGAGGACGGCAAGCACCCCTTCCTCTTTGAAGAAGGCGTTCAGGCGATCGCGCGTGTGCCGCACGCGCTTCCAGAGGTCGGAGACGACCTCGAACGGCGCGGCGTCGAGGATCCGCCCCCGTTTTTTCGGATCGTCGGGGAGACTCACGATCGGCCATTCCACCGTCGGCGCGACGAAGGGCACGGGAGCGTCATGGATCTCGGCAAGCCCCTTGTCGTCGAGACGGCTCGCCGGCGCATCGGTCGGGAGCGCCATCTCCCGCGCCTCCGTGAGAAGAACGAACTTGCCCTTGAGCTTCCCTTTGTTCTCGGCGACGTACTTCTCTATCCGCGCGGCGAGCTTCGCCGGGTCACGATTCTCGCTCCGCTCGAGCTCCTGCGCCGTGAAGAGCGGAGCGAAGATCGCCTCGCCGCTCACCATCCCCTTCGTTCCCGACGACCAGGCGAGGGGGACGCCGGAAAGGGGGGCGTACGTGGGCTGCCTGAGGCTCATCGTGAAACGCGACACCGACCACCCTCGGCCGAACGTCCCCCACTTCTCGAGGCGGGCGCTCTCGATCCCCCAGGACTTGAGGCGCTTCACCGCCCAGTCGGCAGCCGCGCGCTGCCCGGGCGAGTTGGTCAACCTCGGGCCGTTCACATCGGTGAGATAGAAGAGGTGATCCATGACCTTCGAATCGTTGAAAGCCTCGTCCTTGATGCGGTGGATCGTCGCGAGCTCGACCTTTTCTTCGGCGGCGATGGGCCAGGCCGCGCCGAACGCGATCAGGAGTGCAGTCAGGCGCCAAGTTGGTATCGAGCGAGTCTTGGTCATTGAATTCTCCCGGTGCCGAACGATACGCGATCGCGGCGAGAAGGGCGTCGAGTTGAATCAGGGCCAGAGCGCGCCCGACGAGACGGCTTCCACGAAACGGCGAACTGGCCAGACCTCGATACCCTCCGGTGTTGAGAGCGGGCGAGGTCCGGTGAAGACGAGGATTCGTCGGACGAGATGTGCAAGGTCGGAGATCGCGCGCAACCCTGACGTGAGCGCGGATGAATACCGTGCGCTGGATTTCACTTCGATCGCAAGAAACTCCCGGCCGCGGCGCAGGAGGAAATCAACCTCCGTCGCGGAGCCCGCGGGAGGGGACCAGTAGAAGATCTCGTCGTAGAGTTCCCGCTCTTCGGCGTACGTTCGGAGCAGCGTGAACACCCAGCCTTCGAACAGCGTTCCGCGCTCCTCGCCCGCGACAGGGCCGAGTTGTCGCTTCACCGCTCGCACAATCCCGGGATCGACCCAGTAGAGCTTGGGGTGTTTCCTCTCGCGCACCCTGAGGCGCGCTTCGTAGGCGGGCAGGCGCGCGGCGAGCAGCGTGTCCTCGAGGATGTCGAGGTAGCCTGCGACCGTTGTGCGAGCGGTTCCCGCGTCGCGAGCGATCCCGGCGACATTGATGACTTGGCCGTGGAACAGGGCAGCAATCGGAAGGAACCTGACGAATCCGGGGAGGTTTCGCACCAGCGCCTCGCCCCGGATCTCCTCCTTGAGGTAGAGCTGGACATAAGCTTCGAGCGTTTTGCGCTTGTCGTCCGACTTCCACACCAGCGGGATACTCCCGTAGCCCAAGACCTCGTCCAACGAGAAGTCGTCGCCAAGCTCCTCGGGAACCAAGGGAAACATCGTTTTCCACGTGGCGCGCCCCGCGAGCAGGTTCGTCCCGGCGGTCTTGAGCTTGCGGGCGCTCGATCCGAGGAGGGCGAAGCGCAGGCCGCGCGCTTCGATGAGGCGGTGAACGTCGTTCAAGAGACTCGGGATTCTCTGGACCTCGTCCACGACGACCCACTGCCCTCGCCGCAGGTCCAGGAGTTCGGCCGCGAATAGAGAGGGGTCCGCGAGGAAGCTGTGATGCACGCCCTCGTCGAGGAGATTGACTCGCCGTGCCTCGCGGAACTTGGATTCGGCCCAGGTGCTCTTGCCGACTCCTCTCACGCCGAACAGGAAGAAGCTCTCGCGTGGGGGTTTCAGGAGGCGAGGGTAGACCGGCGTGCTAACCATGGCGTCATATTACCACGAAAAATGACGACTAGGTAGCCACCTGGAGAACGATCATCGCGGCCACCCGGTTTTCACGTGGACGACGTAGGACGCCGAGGTCTCGGGACGCGCCACGATGAGAGATGTCCCGTCCCGGGCGACGGCGAACGAGTTCTTTTCGGAGCCGCCGAGCGGCGCCGGCAGGCTGAACCGTCGCTGCTGTTTCCCGATCCGAGGCGACGGGCCCGTCAGATCGACGTCGACCGACACGATGTCGCCTCCGGCCGTCCGGTAGAAGATGAGGCGTCCGTCGGGGCTGAAACGGGGATCGCTGCCGCCGGTCGAGGAAATTTGAGTCCGGCGCACCTCCGGGCCGCCGGCGACCGGAGCGAGGTAGATCTCCGGGCGCCCCGACACGTCGCTGAGGTACGCGATCGAGCGCGAGTCCGGGGAAAAGGTCGCGCGCGTGTCACCGCCCGGCGACTTGAGCCAGAGCGTCCACGGCGCGTTCGCCACGTCGAGGGCGCGCAGGTAAAGATCCCAACTCCCCGCACCTTGCAGCGATGAGAGCAGGAGCAGCTTGCCGTCCGGCGAGCAATCGAGCGTGCGCATGTCCTGGCCTTCCGGCGCGCCGAGTTCTTCGGGAGCTCCGCCGCCGGCGACGTGCGCACGGTAAGCCTTCCAGCTTCCGCTCAGGTTGGAGTCGAAGTAGAGGACGTCGTCCGTCGCGGACCAGGTGGGATCGTCGGCAACCTTCCCGCGCTCCGAGATCGCCGTCCGCACCCCACGCTCGAGGTCTTGTACCCAGACCCGCCGCTCTTCGGAGCTTTCCGTCACGAGGTACGCCAACTTCTTCCCGCTCGGTGAAACGGCCGGGTCGCCCTGGAGGGCCGGTGGGACGATCCGCTCGAGTGTTTTTCCTTCGAGGTCGATCCGGTCGAGCGCGGAGCCGCCCGGGGCGCTCTGATAGACGAGCACGCCGCTCGCCGAAACCGCGGCCGGAACGTGGTGGTGATCGCCGATCGCGGCGACGCCGTCCGCCACGAGCGTGGCCTCGCCCGTGAGCGTCCCCTTGCCGAGGTCGAACGGAAATGCGACGAGCTGGCCGTCGCGAACGACGAGGAGCCGCCCCCGCGGATCGAGAACGGGCATCGAGCGGAGGCCCTTGATGACGATCGAAGTCGGACCGCCGTCCAACGATCCCAGGCGAATGCGGTGGCCGTCGGTCGTCGAGGCGTCCGCCATGAACACGAACCGGCGCCCGTCCGGAAGGAAGACCGGCCCCGCGTGCGCTTGTTCGACGCCCTTGTCGAGCTGGGTGACCGGGACCGGTTCGGCGCCTCCTTCCGCTTTGACGCGCAGAATCGGGCCGCCGGCGGTTCCCACGAGGATGGTTCCGTCGGGACCCCACGTGCCGCCGTCGGCCCCGCGAACCGCGGCAAGGCGCCGCGGCGTCGTCCCGTCGAGCGCCAAACGGAACAGGCTGTCGCCCGAGAAGAAGCCGATCTCCCGTCCGTCCGGAGACCAGAACGGGTCGCGCCCATCGAGTGTCCCCGGCAGCGCGTGCGCGTCGAGCGAGTCGATCGGGCGGAGCCAGAGCTCGGTGGCGTTGTCTTTGGTCCGCGCGGAAAAGACGATGTTGTGGCCGTCGGGCGAGACGGCGAGCGAACCGAGCAGAACCCGGTCGCCGAGCGCGATGTCGAACGCCGCATCGCCGCCGCGCGCGGGCTGCGCGGGCGCCAAGAGAAATCGTCCCGCGAGAATGCCGCCCAGCGCGACGAGCAGCGTGATGACCGCCGCCGCCATCGTGACACGCCGCGAGCTCCCGGCGGAAGGCGCCGCCACCGTCCCGGTTTCGTCGTGCGGAGCGGAGAGGATGATCCTCGCCTCCCCCACGTCGCGCAGCCGCGTTTGTGGATCGCGGTCGAGGCAGCGTGCGACGAGCGCGCGCACCGGCGCCGGCGTCGACGGTGGAAGCGCCGAGAGGTCGACGTTGGCCCGGAGCACGGCCGCGAGAGAGTCGGACACGGTCTCGCCGTCGAAGAGGCGCCGCCCCGTCAGCATTTCGAACAGCACGACGCCGAACGCCCAGATGTCCGCGCGTTTGTCGACGGGTTTGCCGCGCGCCTGCTCGGGGCTCATGTACGCCGCCGTGCCCAAGATCATGCCCATCGCGGTCCCGGCGCTCGTCATCGTCGGGAGGATCGTCGGCGTGGAGGTCGGGCCCGACGCCGTTGGGTCGCCGACGACCGCCTTGGCCAGACCGAAGTCGAGAACCTTCACCGTGCCTTCGGGAGTGATCTTGATGTTCGCGGGCTTGAGGTCGCGATGGACGATCCCGCGCTCGTGCGCGTACTCGAGCCCTGCGGCAATCTGCCTCGCGATGTCCACCGCATCGGAAACGGGGACACTCCCCTTTTTCAACCGCTCCGCGAGGTCTTCTCCGGGGACCAGCTCCATCGCGAGGAAGCGGACGCCGCCCGCCTCGTGGAAGCCGTAGATCGCCCCGATGTTGGGATGGTTGAGCGACGCGAGCACCTTGGCTTCGCGCTCGAACCGAGCCAGCCGTTCTCCATCGCTCGCGAAGTCAGCAGGTAGAACCTTGATCGCGACGTCGCGGTCGAGCGTCGAGAGGGAGAAGATGGGGACGTGCTGCGACTCTATCGCGACCTCGGC
>JANMVW010000295.1:0-13156 GCA_031393555.1 Acidobacteriota bacterium | reverse complement strand
CCTCGGATCCGGCCCCGACGATTTCGAGCGCGGCCCCCGTCAGAGCCGAGGCAAACGGAACCGCCCAACAGCCGGCCCGGGCCAAGCCGCCTCCGCCGTCGCCGCACACGCCATCGAAGAAAGCGCCCACAAAACCTAGCGCCCCTCCGGTGGCTCCGGCATCGAGTGACGCCCGCGTGGCGTCAAAAGCGGAGTCCCGGCCTTCCGTCCCGAAGGCCGCCACCGTCCCGAAGGCCGCCGCCACCGTCGCCACCGCTCCGACGGTCAACGTCACGATCAGTCTCGCCCACCGATTGCGCAGGGGGACGCTCACCGTGCTGCTCGATGGTGTGGCGGTCTTCAACGAAAAGTTCGCGAAATCGAGGTTGGCGCTGGTTCAAACGACGGTCTGGGACCCCCTCAAGGCACCGGTCGGGGGACACACGCTCACGGCGCGAGTGACCGCCGAGGACGGCAAAACCTATGTCTCGGACTCCTACACGTTCGAATTTTCTCGCGAACAAGGTGTCGAGCTGCGTTTCGGACTGAAAGGGGACTCGTTGACGGTCAAACAAAAGGCCGGTTAGTGAAATGAACAAAGCGACTGGCTTTCTTGCTCGCGAGGCACAACATTTCCGTGGTCAGGTGGTAAGGGGGATTGGGCGCTCATGAAAATCCGAAGCTTTCTTTCGAACCTCATGGCGAAGTGGCAGGCCCCGGCGGTCGCCGAAACGGCACCTGCCGAACCGCCGGCACCTGCCGCCTGGACGCCTCGCTCCGCACGGCGCGACGGCCGCCCGCCGGCGCCGCAACATCGCCACCCTGCACCACCTCCGGCTGCGAGAACCGAGCCCGCGGCACCGGCTCCGTCCGCCCGGCCCAAGACTGCGGCATCGAAGTCCCGTCCTCCGGTGGCTCCCATCGGCGCTCGCGGCGAGACCGATCTGGAGCCGAGCCGCATCAACCTCGAGAACATGACCTACCCTTCGGCGGCGGGTAGCGGCGACGACGTGGATCGCGCCGCGATCCGCGAGTTGTTTTCGGACATCGCCGCCGGGCAGGCGGCACCCATCCGGACCTTCATCGGAGATCTGCGCGCGACGAACGCCACCGCGGAGTGGATCGAAATCTGTCGACCGGTGATGGCGGTGCTCCTCGAATCCGCGACATCGCTCGGATTGAACGACGCCGTCGCTCCCATGAACCAGTTCCTCGGTGCCTTGGATCTCGCCGCCGAAGGCCAAGAGGGAGCCGAAGGGCCGATCGATGGCGCCGCGCGGGATCTCCTGCTCGAGGCGTACGACACACTGGCAAATGTCCTGCCGGAGGCGTTCGGTTCCGGTGGAGCCGTAAGTCGCCGCGACACGATGCTGCTGCACGCTCTCCTCAAACAGGTGCCAGGCGTCGGGCTCGTGACGCTCGATGAGCTCTACAGCGCCGGCCTCACCTCCGTGGAGGCGCTTTCCCAGGCGCGGCCCGGAGAGCTGTCGGCCGCGACGGCGATCGTGATGCCGCTGTGCGAAGCGATCTGCAACGCGCTCCACGAGTACATGGTGGAAGTCGATCGCATCGCGCGCCTTCCCGAAGCGCAACGGTACGCCGGGCATCTGACCGAGCTGTTGGACGCGCTCGCGCGTCAGCACGAGCTTTACGAGCTCGTGGAGGCGGAGGTGGGCTTCGACGACACGCGCGCCGAGCGCAAGCGGGCCGCCCGCCGCAAACGCAATCTTTGCGCCCTGAAGATCGAGGCCGCGCTCATTGAGATGGGCGAGGACGATAGTGCCGACACGCTGCGCGTGCTGTCGTTCGATCGTCGCATCGAACACATGGAAAAATTCCTCGGAGTGCGGGTCGCGAAACGCGCCGCCGAGCAACGGTAGAGGGGAACGACATGGCCGAGTGGACCAAAGCTCAAGTCAAAGAACGGGTGGCCAAGCGCCAGTCTCTGGAGCGAGCGGATCTTCGCGATCTCGATCTCTCCGGGCTCGACCTTTCGGGGGTGAGCTTCAGGCGCGCGGAGCTGCGAGGCGCCAATTTGGAGAAATGCGTCCTGCGGCGCGTCAACTTCTCGAGCGCCGACATGCGCGAAGCGTTTCTCGCCGGCGCGGACCTCAAGGAGGCGATCCTTCAAAACGCCGACCTCGAGGGGGCGAAGTTCGACGGCGCCAGCCTGCAAGAGGCCGATCTGACGCGCGCGAGCGCGTCGGGGGCCTCGTTCGAGCGCGCCAACCTGTCGGGAGCGCGCCTCCCGTTTGCGGAATTGGATACCGCCAACTTCGGCGGCGCGGTCCTGAAGGGCGCGATGCTGTCGGGCGCCAACCTCACCGAGGCCTATCTCGGTGGAGCCAAGCTCGGTGGCGCCAACCTGCGGGATACGCGGATGAAAGGCGCGAACCTCGAGAAGGCCGACCTCACCGAGTGCGACCTTCGCAACGCCGACCTGACGCAGGCCATGCTCCAAGGCTGCACCCTCAACGGCGCCCGGATGGCCGGCGTCCAAGCGTCGGCGTCGCAATTTTCGGCCGCGAGCGTCGATTGGGTCGATGTCGCGCCCGATGGCGCCGACCAACGCAAGATCAGGGGCGCGGACCTCGCGGCCTACTTCGAGGGCGCCGCCATGGGCCGGGTGTTCGGCACGGTCGGAGCCGGAGCCGGAGTCGAAGCCGACGGCAAGCGCCGCTACTTCGGCGAGGGGGATTTCCTCGGGAGCGCAAAGCTCGAGTTCAGCGAGGGTTCGCTCGTCGAGGTCCAGAGTCGCTTCGAGAACTGTGCGATCACGCTCCGTCCGGGGGCGAAGCTGATTTTGGGCGAAAACGGCGTGCTCGACGGGTGCCGCATCGAAGGCGCCGGAGACATCCTCGTACGAGGCCGGGTCTCGGAGAGCGGCGAGACGCCCAGCATCGTCGGCCCTCGTCGCGTCGTCGTCGCGTCGTGCGGATCGCTCTCTGCCACCGTCAAGCAACCGCCCGAGCAGACCCGGTTCGGATTTGAGCCTGGCTGCCATTTGCGTTTGAAGATCACCAGGTGATGGACACCCCATCCAAAAAGGAGAACCGGGTCATGGCTGAAGAAACGAAGCGAACCATCATCGAGAACGGAACAGAGATCGACGGCGCCATCAAGTCCGAGCGGTCGATCGTCCTGTCCGGGCGCGTCAAGGGGCAGATCACGGCTCCGTCGCTCGAGGTCACTCAGGACGGAGCGGTCAACGGCACCATCAAGGTGTCCAAGTTCTCGTGCAAGGGCGAGGTCGGCGGCGAAGTGTTTGCCGAGGCGGTCGAGCTGTCGGGACGCGTCTGCGACTCCACGGTGATCCGCTCGAAGACCTTGGACGTCAAGCTCGCGCAAAGCGAGGGCGCCGTCGAGGTCACGTTCGGCAACTGCGAGCTCCAAGTGGGCGACCTCCCCGTACAGACGAAAGAGAAGCCGAAGGCTTCGACCACGGAGTCGTCGAAGATGGTTGCCGCGGCCCAGTCGGTCGACTCCAAAGTCATCGACGTGGTGTCGGAGCTGATGAAGTAGGGGACGCTTCGTCGATCTTGGAGACGATCAAGACCTCGAGGCGCGACATCTCGAAGCGGCCGGATACCGTCAGGCCCGTGCGAACGGTTTCCGGCAGCTTGGAGAAGTTCTTGGAGTCGATCACCGCGTAGGTCGTCCGGTCGCCGGCGAGTTGCGTCGTGAACGCGCCGAGGTCGTCCACCACGCGGACGTAGACGCCGTCGCTGTAAAACGCGATCCCTTGAACGACGTTGCCGAGCCCGCAGGCGAGCACCGGCTCGCCGTCGGCCGCTGCCGGTCCCGCGACCTCCCGGAGTCTCTCGCCGAGGGCGCGCGCCGACTTGATCGCATCGAACGGTGGATACACGAAGGTCACGGTCGCCAGATAGACCACGCCCATCCCGATCGCCAGGGTGCGGGCGGTCACCGTTGGACGGCACCGCAGGCCAGCGGCGAGCGTCGCGATCCCACTGCCCGCCAGCGCGAGCGTCGTCGGAAGCCACGGCACGCCAAGCGCGGGCACGGCGCGCGCGATCGCGAACGGGAGCGCGATACCGGCCAGAAGCAGCAGGACTCCGGTCATGACGAACGGGAAGAAGGTCCAGCGATCGTCCACGCTGCCGTCGGGCTCTTCCGCAGCGACGAGCATCCGCGACAGGAGCAGCGCGAACGCCGGGTAGGCCGGGAGGACGTAGAGGTCGCGTTTTTCCGTCCAGACCGAAAAGAACAAACAGACGAACAGCGCGTGGACGAGGAGGAATCGGTCGTTCGCGTCGCCGCGCCGCCGCCAGGCGTAAACGAGCGCCCCGGGGATGAGCGCGCTCCAGGGGAGCAACTGCACCGGTAGAACCGTGAGGTAATACCACGGTGGTTGCTTGTGATGCATACCGTGAATCGCGCGGTTGAGCACGTGTTTTTCGAAGGCCCCCCAGACCGAATACGTGCCGTGGCCTTGAAGGGTCGCGAACGCGATCCACGAGGCCACGATGGCGACGAACACGAGCGGCCCGGCCCACGGCGCGAAACGCTTCCACGCGCGAAGATCGCGATCGAACGCGAGGACCGTCAGGGCGACGCCGACCGGGATCAGGACACCTACGGGTCCTTTGGCGAGCACCGCGAGACCCCCTGCGGTCCAAAACAGCAGGCCGGCGCGGCGGCCGCCGGCCTGCCCCGCGCGGAAGGCTTGAAACGCCGAAAGGGCGACGAGAATGAGACAACACAGCACCGCGTCGATCTGCGCCGTCCGCGCCTTGTCCCAGAATAGATAGGTGGTCATCAGCACCAGGCCGGAGAGCGTTCCCGCGGTGTCTCCCGCGAGCCTTCGTCCCAGTCGCATCGTCAGCCAGACCGTGCCCAGCGACGCGAGCACGGACGGAAGCCGCGCGGTCAACGAGAGCACCTTCCCGAAAGGAAGGGAGATTAGGGCGATGAGCCAGAAGAACAACGGAGGTTTGTCGGTCGTGACCTCGCCGTTGACGTGAGGCACGGCCCACTGGCCATCGACGATCATCTCGCGCGCGCCCTCGCCGAAGTACGGCTCGTCCGGCGCCCACAGGTCGTAGCCCCACACGCCCCAAAAGGTGAGCACGGCGGCC
Organism: Acidobacteriota bacterium; assembly: GCA_031393555.1. Lineage (GTDB taxonomy): Bacteria > Acidobacteriota > Polarisedimenticolia > Polarisedimenticolales > DASRJG01 > DASRJG01. The sequence continues at coordinate 8,078 of JANMVW010000295.1, read as the reverse complement.
GCGCACAAGATCAGCTGCTTTGGCTTCATCGTCACCCGGTGATGCTCCCGTTCGCTTGCGGCCGCTCGAAGGCTACCACCGCAAGGACCGCTCCCCGAGGGCTCAGCGAGCGTAAAGAGCGTAGGCCGTGGCGATCCCCATGAGATCGAACAACGCGTGCACGGCCATCGCATCGATGACGCGGCGCCGCTGCAGGAAGATCAACGCGAGGATCGCCCCCGTGAAGCCGCTCGTCACGGCGCTCGCGTTTCCCTGATACAGATGTCCGAGCCCGAACACGATGCTGTCGAGGACGAAGGCGAGGATGAGCCCCGATCGACCGAGCAGCTTTTCGAAGCGCGTCAGGACGAAGGCCCGGCCGAGCTCTTCGGCGAAGCCGCCGCCGACGATGGCGCTGAAGATCCAGTAGGGGGCCTCATGGGGGTCGCGGAACAACGCGGCGATCGGCGGCGCCTGTCCCGTACCCAGTAGCGTCGAAAATACGTTGTTGAGCACGACGTTGGCGACGACGAACAACCCGGCGGCGAGGCCTCCCACGCGAAGCAGGAAGCGCCCCGTCCCGTCGCGAGTAAAGCCCAGATCCCTCAGGGATTCACCGCTGGCCCGCATCAGCATCCACACCAGGCTCGTGACGATCGCCGCGCGCACGCAAACGTTCAACGCGATCGCGGCGACGCCATCGGGCGGGTGGTGAGGACGAACGAGGCGGCTCGTGGCGAAGCCCACCCAATAAAGGACGATCACACCGATCGAAAGGTAGTGCGCCGGTCGTCTTGGGTCGGTCACTCTTACACCTTGGTGACGGGCCCCGGCGCCCGCGACATGGCAGGCGAATTGCTATGACCCCCACAGGGACTCATTATAGAGACGGTCCTAGGATGGTTGAGTTCGAGGAAAGAGGTCACGTGGTCAGCCACACTGCCCTGAGAAAACTGCTCCGGCTCGCGGTTTTGAGCCTCGCGGCGGGGCGTGTGCTCGCAGCCGACGAAATCCACTGGACGATCATCGGCCAGAGTGCGGTGTCATTTGACTGGAGGGGCCCGAATAGCGAAAACGTAATTCGCTATGGTCTTTCGTCGGGAAACTTGACGTCGTCGGCGACCGCGATCACGCCCAGTCCACTTCCCAATTCGTCCCCGGGCCCTTTCTGGGAAGCCAGGCTCACGGGCCTTCAGGCCAATACGACCTACTGGTACCAGATCGGCTCCGCGACGGAGAGCACGTTTCGGACTCCGCCGCCCCGTGGATCGTCGGACTATTGGATCGCGGCCGAAGCCGATCTCGGTATCGGCGCCGACAATAGCGCGCACACCGTCCCGATCATCCAACAGCAGATCGCCTCGGACAACGTCAACCTCCCCGGCGACGATCGGCCGAGATTCGTTCTCGCTGCCGGCGACTTGACGTACGGTGATTCCCACGGCGCGGCGGTCGTCGACACCCACTTCAATGAAGTGATGGTCTGGTCCAAATGGTCGGCTTACATGCCAGGGTGGGGAAATCACGAAGACGGTGGCGCGACGGACGACCGTCAAAATTACGAGGGTCGATTCGACCTGCCGAATTCACAAGACGTTCCCGTGCCGCCGCCGGCGGGCGGTCCTGCGGACGAGTGGATGTGGTGGGACTACGGCAACGTGCGCTATCTGACCTATCCGGAGCCGTTTTCCGGTGCTTGGGCCGACTGGCAGGCCAAAGCGGACGTGATCATGGCCGCGGCCCAGAACGATGCCGCGATCAATTTCATCATCACCTACGGCCATCGTCCTCCGTTTTCGTCGGGCGCGGATCACGGCAGCGAATCGATCGCGTCGAACATCAGAGCGCTTCACGCCAAGTACTCGAAGTACGTGTTGAACATCGCCGGCCACTCGCACCACTACGAACGATCCGATCCCTCGCAATCGGACGGCGTCGTCGAGATCGTCACGGGAGGCGGGGGCTACTATCTCGGGGGGCTCGCGTCGCCGCAGCCGAGCTGGTCGGCGTTTCGCATGAATCGCCTCCAGCACACGCGTCTCCACGTGCTCCCCGATCGGATCGAAATCTATGCGATTTGCGGCCCCAAGGGTGCCGACGGCACGGCCGAAGAAATCGTGTGCCCTCGCGGCGCTGCGTCGGATCAGCCCGGAGCCGTTTTCGATCAGGTCACGATCCGCACGACCGCCGGCGACCCACCGCCGTCGGCGCCCATGGGCCTCGTGAGGACCGACCGGCACTGATCGCCGTCGCGCGGGGGATCTTGGCGCGAGGTTTCGACTTCAGACGGACGCGTAACGCGAAACGACGGCGGTCACGTTGTCCGGGGCGCCGCGCTCGAGCGCGCAATCGATGAGCGCGCGGCACGCGGCCTCGGCGGAGACCGCGCCGGCGAGGATCGAGGCGATCTCGTCGTCCTTCACCACGTCGTAGAGTCCGTCCGAACACAAAAGGACGGTGTCCGAAGCGGCGAGCTGCACGCGATGCACGTCGACGTCCGTCAGCGGCACCCCCCCGCCGAGCACGTTGGTGAGCACGTTGCGCAGCCGGTGGGTCGCGGCTTCTTCTCGGGTCATCATCCCCGCGTCGACCAGCTCTTGCACCCGGGTGTGGTCGCGGGTCAACTGCCTCAGCGAACCGTCCCGGCACAAATAGGCGCGCGAGTCTCCCGCGTGCGCTAAGAACAGGTCGAAGCCGAGGCTGTAGGTCAAGGTCATGGTCGTTCCCATGCCCCGAAGGTCGGGATCGATACGCGCCCTCTCGTCGAGGAGCGAGTCGAGGCTCCGGTAACGGTCGCTGACCCGGTCCAAGATCTTCGCCGCGCTTTGATCGTCGACGCGCATGACCCAATCGGGGGTGTCGAACAAGAGATGAAAGAACACGATGATCGCCGTGCGGCTCGCGACCTCGCCTCCGGCGTGGCCGCCCATCCCGTCGGCGACGACGGCCACGTGACCCGCCTCTTCGAGCCGGTCCGGCAGCTCTCCGACGGGCAAGCTCGTCGCGAGGGTTTGCGAGAAGCGCCCGAGTTTCCCGAGATAGAAGTGGTCCTGGTTGTCGACCCGGACCTTTCCGCGATCGGACATCCCGAAAGCGTCGACCAGGACCGACGCGGACGGAAGTTCGGACACGATCGTCGGGCGGCCGAGGGCGGTCGCGCGAAGCGGCGGAGGGATGGTGTCCAGATCATCGGGGTCGGACATACCCAGAGATTAACACCGGAGGCGACCTACAATACAGAGCGATCTTCTGAGGGAGGAACGCCGCCGTTGCTGGCCGTGAGATCTCCGCCCTTATCGGAATTTGTTCTTGTGAATCCCGATCTCCGGCCCTTATGATCCGGCCACATCGTCGGCAGCCTGTGGTGCGAGGTCCTTCACGGGAAACTGCTCGTGAACGGATCAGCGGGACGCCGCACGAAAACGGAGGTCAAACCAAGATGAAGAAGCTCGTGTTGGTAGGAATTGCTTTGTGCCTGACGCTCCCGGCTCTTGCCCAGCAGGTTTTGAAGGCCGGGCCGGCGTGCAACGGGAGTTTGCAGCAAGGCGACGGCGTCCCGTTCCAGATCGACGGCGCTATCTGGTCGGACCAGAAGGCTTTCGTCGACTCGGGCGGCCGCTGCGGGACACCCACACCGCACGCGGCGGCCCTGCAGTACATCGACGAGCGGTTGAATGAATTCGAGGCGCTGCGAGGCGCCGGCCCGTCGCTGGCGCGAGTCGGTGGATCGGTGACCGTGTCGGTCTGGGTCCACGTCATCAACAAAGGCTCCGGGATCTCCAACGGCGACATTCCTCAGTCTCAAATCGACAACCAGATCGCGGTTCTGAACGGCGCCTACTCCGGCTCCACCGGTGGTTTCGACACGCCGTACCGCTTCGTTCTGGCGGGAGTCGACAGGACGACCAATGCGACCTGGTACACGATGAGCCCGGGTTCGACGGCCGAGAGCCAGGCCAAGGCGGCGTTGCACCGAGGTGACGCCAAGACCCTGAACCTGTACACCGCAAGCCCCGGCGGAGGGCTCCTGGGCTGGGCGACGTTCCCCTGGTCTTATTCGAGCGCCCCCTTGAGCGACGGCGTCGTCATACTCTTCTCGTCGGTTCCGGGCGGGACTGCGGCGCCGTACAACCTGGGCGACACCGCCACCCACGAGATCGGTCACTGGCTCGGCCTCTATCACACGTTTCAGGGCGGCTGCAACGGAAGCGGTGACTACGTAACCGATACCGCCGCAGAGCGGTCTGCCGCATTTGGTTGCCCGGTCGGCCTTGATTCGTGTCGCAACAAAACTGGGAGCGACCCGATCGAGAATTTCATGGACTACACCGACGACTCTTGCATGTACCTCTTCACGTCGGGACAATCCACGCGTATGGATTCGCTCAGCCTCCAGTACAGGGGCCTCTAGCGTCCTACGTGAGGCACGTGTCACCGACCGGATCAGACACAAATCACGGATGAGCTCGAGAGGGGCGGTCTTCGGACCGCCCCTTTTCGTGTGCGCCGAATCAGCGCGACAACGCGCTCGAGAAGACGATCCTAGGGGAGAAACCGCGCGCGATCTTCGAGCGGGGGAACCGGGCAGACGTCGTAACGGCCGAAGACGCGGTAGCGCACCCGCGCGATCGCATCGTAGAGCGCATCGAGAAGCACCGTGGGGACGATGCGCGCGAGCGACCCCAAAACTGCCCATCCGCCTCCGAGATGTCGCGCGAGCTCGAGGGCCGCGGCAGAGCGGGTGAACGCGCGGCCGTCCTCGCCGATCCAGATCATCGAGTCGATGCCGCGAAGCTCCGGATGCTCGCCGAAAACGGCCGCTGCCGTCTCACCCTGCAGGGGCGCGAAACGCGACCCGCGCCTCCGGTCTCGCTTCAACACGACGCTCACCGCGCCGTTGCACAGGGCACAGACGCCGTCGTAGAGCAGCAGCGGTCCTTCGGTGGGACCCCCGGCCGTCATCGCCCAGATTGAGAGAAGACGTCCTTCAGGAGTTTCGTCACCCGGGCGGCGGGGTCTTTGCGAATCTTTCTTTCCTCTTCGCCGAGCATATGGAACAGCCCCTCGAGCGACTTGCCGGTCACGTACTGATCGAGGTCGAGCGAGGGAGCGCTCACGAGGGGAAGCGCGGAGTAGCGGCCGACGAGGTCTTTGTAATTTTTGGTCGCTCCGACCTCGCCGAGCGAGGACGACACGATGGGTAGAAAAGACGCGGTCAGGAGTTCCGAGGTCTTATCGCGGAAGTACTCGGTGGCGGCCGTATCCCCTCCGCGCAAGATCCGCTTCGCATCCGAAAACGTCATCTTCGTGAGGGCTTCCTTGAAGATCGACTTCGCCGAGGGGGCGGCGCGCTCGGCGGCGCGATTCATCGAAAGAACGAAGGCGTCGAGCTGGGAGCCGAGACCCACCGCGCGCAGCCCCTTGTCGAGCTTGCGCAGCTTGTCGGGCATCAAGATCTTGATCGCCGCGTTCTTGAAGAAACCGTCCGGCTTGCCCGTCGAGGACACGGCGTTCCCCGTTCCGATCTCGAGCGCTTCCTTCAGGCCGGCGGCGACTTTGTCGTCGGAGGACGCGCCCCCTCCGCGAATCTTGTCGAGAATCCCGGCGCGCGCCGGAGCCGTCGCAAGCACGACTGCTGCGACCAAGACGAAGCACGACCTGAGTGGAGCTTGCATGCAACCGTTCTACACCACAATCGTCCGGCGGGCGTGAAATTGTCGTGGCCGGTGAGCGAACTAGCGCGGGTCGCCCGGCCTGAGCGACCTGAGCGACTCGAGAAACGTCGCGTAGGGAGTCCCTTCCAGGAAGTTCCGGTCGCGCAGGGCGTCCACGGCGACCCAGGTCGCGTGGATCTGATCGTAGGCGTTGCCATCCTCCCAGCCGCCCCAACCCCCGTTGGGAAGCTGCCGATCCAGAAGAAACCGCGTCCCCTGGCAGACCATGTCGTCTTGGTCGTCGAAGCCGAGAATGCGAAACACGTCCACGAATTCCGCAATCAGCTCGAGGCTGCCGTAACGGATGGCTGAGGGGAACTCAGTCCTCAGGTAGCCGTAGAGGGGTCCCAGGTCTTCCGGAGACAACTTGAGCCGCGCGAAGTCGGAGAGCACGAACGCGGTGTGAGTCGCCAGATAGGCATGGTCCGCGAAGGTCGCATGCCCTTCGGAGCGGTCGTCGTCGTAGCGGATGAAACGGCGCGCGAGGATGAAGGGCAAGACTTTGTTGAGGCGAAACGTCGTCAACGGGAGCTCAGGGTGCGCCAGGGCGGCCTTGTCCGCGATGTAGCTGTCGATCAAGAGCTCGTAGACGTCCGCCTCCGGAACGCGGTCGAGATGCTCGAGGTCGATCGCGTAGATCGATTCCGGCGTAGGCAAGCGCGCAATGCGCCGGCTGACGTGCGTGAGCAAGGGCTCGGTCGGGATCTGAAGGGTCGCCGATTCCGACAAGAGCCAAAGAGCCTCGAAGACGTCGGATCGCGAGGAAAGCGCGCTTTCCGCATAAAACGGAAGCACGCGCCCCGCCTCGTAGCGGGCGAGGGGGAGGGCCAAATTACGAACGGTGGCGCTGCGCGCGTTTTGCCCTGCCAGGAAGATCACCGAGGCATCGGTGCCGACGAAACGCAGGTTCTCCGGGCTCTCGAGAAACCCGGCCATCCACGCCATGCCCTTGACGACGGCCTCAGCTTGCCGCTCCGGGAGCCGGGCGCGCTCGCGCGCGGTGCAGCGTTTGTGCTTGAAGGGCGTGGCGGCCATTCCCGGTTCGGATGCGCCGGCGAAAAGCAGCGCGGCGGCCAGCGCCAAGACGATGCGCCGCGACCGGAGCCCAAGGTAGAGTTCTTCCATGGCGGCGTATCATACGCGCCCATCGCGAGCCGATGGTCGGAGTGTCCCGATGGCGTCTCAAGTCCCGAATCGAACCGGAAGGCTCGCGCTCTTCGTGATCGCGCTGTCGCTCGCCTCGCCCGCCTGGGCGCACGCGCAACAGGGCCAGGCCGCGGGATTCCTCACCGGCATGCGCCACCCGATCTCCGGTCTCGACCACGTGCTCGCGATGGTGGCCGTCGGTTTGTGGGGGGCGCAGCTCGGCGCGCCGGCGATCTGGTTGTTGCCGGTGACGTTTCCGATGGTGATGGCGTTCGGCGGTTTCCTCGGCCTTCTCGGCGTGCCGGTCCCCGGCGTCGAGTCCGGCATCGCGCTCTCGGCGATCCTGCTCGGATCGATGGTGGCTGCGGAGGCTCGTCCGCCGCTGTGGCTGGCCGCGACGCTCGTCGGTTTCTTCGCGATCTTCCACGGCCACGCTCACGGCACCGAACTGCCGGCCGGCGAGAACGGACTGCTCTATAGCGTCGGCTTCGTGATCGCGACCGGCTGTTTGCACGCGACGGGTATCTCCATCGGTCTGATCCATCGTTGGCGCTCCGGCCGGATCGCGCTGCGCGTTGCGGGCGCCGCGGTCGCCGCCGCCGGCGCGGTCTTCTTGTGGCGCGCGCTGTCGTGAGACGACGGGGACTCGCGGGTCTCGCTGTGGCCTTGTTGGTGCTGTGGCCGGAAACCGCGCAGGCGCATCTCGTCACCACCGGGCTCGGCCCCGTCTACGACGGCATTTCGCATGTGTTCCTGTCCTTCGATGATCTCTTGCCGGTCGTGGCGATGGCGCTACTCGCCGGTCTCAACGGGCCGGCGGCCGGCCGGCGCGCTCTGTTCACGCTGCCTTTGGCCTGGCTCGCGGCCGGGGCCGCGGGGTATGCGAGCGGAGTCGCGCCGCTTCCGGCGGGAGTCGCCTCGGTGTCATTGCTGTTACTCGGCATCTTGACCGCCGCGGATCGGAAGCTCGCGCCGGCCGTCGTGACGGCCCTCGCGATCGTCCTCGGGATCGTTCATGGCTGGTCAAACGGCGCGGGCATCGCCGCCGCGGGCCGCGAGGGACGCGGACTGATCGGCATCACCGTCGCGATCTTCGTGCTCGCCGCGCTCGTGTCCGCGCTGGTCGTCTCGCTGCGCCGCCCGTGGGCGCGGATCGTGGTGCGCGTCGCCGGCAGTTGGATCGCCGCGATCGGGCTGCTGCTCCTCGGCTGGACCTTGAGCGGCCGGTCGTGAGGAACC
>JANMVW010000256.1:0-6506 GCA_031393555.1 Acidobacteriota bacterium | reverse complement strand
AGGTTGCCGTACCGCTCGCGGATCGCGTCTTCTCCGAGCCGCTTGATCGCGTCGGCGAAGTCGAGGTACACGCCCAAGCCCGTCGGGCCGACCCCCCGTCCCTCGTCGCATACTTGCTTCGCGGCGCGCGAAGAGATGTCTCTCGGGGAGAGGTTGCCGAAGCTGGGGTACTTGCGTTCGAGGTAGTAGTCCCGCTCGCCCTCGGGGATCGCCGATGCCGGCCTCTTGTCGCCGGCTTTCTTCGGAACCCAGATGCGCCCGTCGTTACGCAGTGATTCGGACATCAAGGTCAACTTCGATTGGTGGTCTCCGCTGACCGGGATGCACGTGGGGTGGATTTGTGTGTAGCAAGGGTTGCCGAACGCGGCGCCGCGCTTGTACGCGCGCCAGATCGCCGTGGCGTTGCACCCCGTTGCGTTGGTCGACAGATAGAACACGTTGCCGTAACCGCCCGTGGCCAGAACCACGGCATCGGCGAGGTGCGACGTGATCTTGCCGGTCACCATGTCGCGCACGACGATTCCGCGGGCGCGGCCGTCGATGACGATGACGTCTTGCATCTCGTGACGGGCGTACATCGCGACCTTGCCGAGGCCGATCTGGCGCTCGAGCGCCTGGTAGGCACCGAGGAGGAGCTGCTGTCCCGTCTGGCCCCGTGCGTAGAAGGTGCGCGACACCTGGGCCCCGCCGAAGGAGCGGTTCGCGAGCACGCCTCCGTACTCGCGCGCGAAGGGCACCCCTTGGGCGACGCACTGATCGATGATGTTCACCGACAGCTCGGCCAGACGGTAGACGTTGGCCTCGCGCGCTCTGAAGTCGCCGCCTTTAACCGTGTCGTAGAACAGCCGCCACACCGAATCGCCGTCGTTTTGATAGTTCTTTGCGGCGTTGATCCCGCCCTGGGCCGCGATCGAATGTGCGCGGCGTGGCGAGTCTTGATAGCAGAACGCACTGACCTCGTAACCGAGCTCGGCCATGGATGCGGCCGCGGCGCCCCCCGCGAGGCCCGTGCCGACGACGATCACGGAGTACTTCCGCTTGTTGGCCGGGTTGACCAGCTTCATCTCGAAACGATGCTTCGTCCAAGCCTTGTCGACGGGGCCGTCGGGGATGTTCGAGCGGAGCTCCATGGCGTCGGTCCTACTTCAAGACGCCGGCGAGAACCGCCAGCGGAACGGAGATGAAACCCAGGACGATGATCACGGTGAACGCGGTCGCGGCCAGGTTTCGCAATCGGTCCCACTGCGGGTGAGACGCCCCGAGCGTTTGCAGCATGCTCCACGCGCCGTGCCGGAGGTGTAGGCCAAGGGCCAAGATCGCGATCACATAGGCGACCGCGACCGGCCAGAAGGAAAAGCCCACGATCACGTTCCGGTAGACCTCCCCTTCCTCAAAGGCGGGATGGACGATTCCGACGGTGAAGTGGAGGAGGTGATAGACGATGAAAAGGAAGAGGATCGGCCCGCTCCACCGCATCGTGCGGGAGGCGTACGTCGAGGCGTCGGGCGTGACGACCTTGTAGGAGACCGGGCGCGCTTTCCAGCTCGTCCGGGTGAGCGACCACGCCGCCCAAATGTGAAGCGAAACCGAGCCTAAAAGCACCGCGCGCGCCACCCAGATGCCGCCGCCGTGGAGCATCTCGCGCAGGAACTTGCCGTAGTGGTTGATCGCCTCGTGATCGGGGAGGAACATCTGGAGATTTCCGAGCATGTGCGCGAAGACGAACCCGAATAGGACAAGGCCCGTAACGGCCATCACGACCTTGCGGCCGATCGTCGAACACGCGAACGCGTCGGGCCGGTTCATCGAAACGGACTCTGTCATGCCGCGGGAGGATAGCGCGGAGGAATCGGACACGGCAACCGGCGTTCCGGACCGGGCCGGGCGTCTCCCGTCAAGGCGCGGCGGTTACGCGCTTGGCCGCGAACTCGTCGCCGCGAAACCAGGTGGGGACGCCGGCGCCCCGGACCACGTCGAGGCCGACGCGATAGGCGAGCACGTCGTCCTCGACCATGCCGTCCAGGTTCCACTCGGGAGTGATGGCGTCGCTCGGCTGGTGATAGCGGTTCTTCCGGTACTCCGCCTCCTTCGCCTTGCCCCAGCCTCCGGGGCGGCCCAGGTAGCTCTGTCCCGACTTGAAGTAGAGCGCGGGGACTCCGACGCGGGCGAAGTTGAGCTGGTCGGAACGGTAGTAGTACCCCTTGTCCGGCTCGGGCTCGTCCACGACCGCGCGTCCCTGAGTCTTCGCTAAAGCCACGAGGCGGGTCTCGAGATCGGACTTTCCCTTGCCGATCACGGCGACGTCCTTCGTGCGGCCGAAGATGTTCCCGCCATCGATGTTGAGGTTCGCGACGATCTTCGAGACGGGAATCGTCGGATGCGTGACGTAGTAGAGGGATCCCAACAGTCCCTGCTCTTCGCCGCCGACGAACAGCGCCATGACGCTTCGTTTTCCGCGAGGCTCCGTGGCGGCGAACGTCTCGGCGATCGCCAAGACCTGCGCGCACCCGGACGCGTTGTCGAGCGCGCCGTTGTAGATCCGGTCTCCCTTGGCGTCCGGCTGTCCGATGCCCAAGTGGTCGTGGTGGGCGGTGTAGATCATCGTCTCGTCGCGAAGCTTCGGATCGGCCCCGCGCCAGAGCCCGATCACGTTGGCGGTTTCGGTGTTTTCGAGCTTCACGTCGAACGCGAGCGACGTCGTGATCCCCAGCGGGACGGGCTTGAAATCACGCTTCCGCGAGGCGGAAACGAGCGCGTCCATGTCCTGACCTCCCAGGTGGACGAGCTTACGCGCGGCGTCCTCGGTCATCCAGCTCCGAAGCCGAACGCGCGGCCCGTCGCCGCCTCGAAGCTCGAACGATGTCCCCGACCAGGACGTCTGAACGACGTTCCAGCCGTATCCGGCGGAAGGCTCGGTGTGGATGATGATCGCGCCGGCCGCGCCGTGCCGAGCGGCGCTTTCGTACTTGTAGTCCCAGCGGCCGTAGTAGAGGCGCTTCTTCCCGGCGAAGAGCTTCGGGTCCCAATCGGGATCGTTGTTCAGGATCAAGAGTATCTTTCCCTTGAGGTCGACGCCCTTGAAGTCGTCCCATTGGAATTCGGGGGCCTCGATCGCGTAGCCCGCGAAGACGAGCTCCGCGTTCTCGATGGCGACCTTCGGCGCTTGCACGCCCGAGTTGCCGATGAATTCGTCCCACCATCGAAACGAGGCCTCGCTACCGGAGGCGGTCTTGAAGGTCCAGGAAGCGGGATGCTGCATCGTCACGCCTACGATAGGCACGGGCTGTTCCCAGCTCCCGCCGGGCCCGCCCGGTTCGAAACCGATCTCTTTCAGTCGCTTCACGAGGAAGGCCCGCGCCATGAGATCGCCCGGGCTTCCGGGGCCGCGACCGCCCATCGCGTCGTCCGACAACGCCGACGTGTCCCGGAGCAAACCGGCGGCGGTGATCCGCGATGCCGCATCACAGTCCGCCGTGGCGGGAGCGAAGGCGAGCGTGGCGAGAAGGACGGCGGGTGCGAAACGGCGCATGGCGATCTCCATCTATGACTTCGCCTTCACGATGTCGCCGCTGGCGACGAAGGTCCCTGAGGACAGGTGGTGCAGCGTGCGGTCCTCGTCGCGGGGGAAGCGCCACACGCCGTCGACGAACGAGGCGTCGTCAGCCCAGGCCGCGACCACATCCCCCACGAAAAGGTCGTACCGCTCCTGCATGTGCGGTTCAGGGACGACCTTGCACTCGAGCCAGGCGGCGCAGGCATCGATCAGGGGCGCCGCGACGATCGAGGCGGGGGACGTTGCGAGTGCCAGCGTGGTCAACTTGTCCACGTCCTCGCCGGACACCTGCCCCGCCGCGTAGACGGCGTCGATCATCTTCGCCGTCGGCACGTTGACGACGAACTCTCCCGACGCCTCGATCAGCTCACGGGTGAACGTGTCGGCCGCGATCACGGCCACGATCTTTGCCGGATCGAAGTCGACGGCCATCACCCACGCCGCGGTCATCACGTTGCGCCGGCCGCCCGAAGCGGACGTGATCAGCGTCGTCGGCCCGTGATTGATCAGTTTGTAGGCCCGGCGTAGCGGGACGGAAACGCGCATCGATGCCCCTCGCTCTCTTATTTCTTGAGGCTGGTGTAAACGGTCTCGACCCATTTATCGACGGTGATGAAGTCGCTCGCATAGGACTTCCATTCGTCCGGGAGCCCCGCTTTCTTCGCTTGCTCGAGCGTCAGGCCCTTGGCGATCTCCGCTCTCACGTAATCGGTGGTCTTCGCGAGCATCGCGTGGAACTTCTTGAGGTCCTCGGCCGTGGCGAGTCCGCCGTGACCGGGGATGATCTTCGCGTCGGCCGGGATCTTCGCAACCACGTCCGCCACGTTCTTGACGTAGCCCGCCAGGTCGCCGCCCGAGTTCAAGTCGATGAACGGGAACATCCCGTTGAAGAACTGATCGCCCATGTGCACGACGTTCGCGCTCTTGAAGTAGACGATGGCATCGCCGTCGGTGTGCCCGCTCGGCACATGAACGACCTGGATCTCCTCGCCGTTGAACCAGATCGTCACGCCATCCTCGAAGGTGACGACTGGAAGCGCGTCCTTGGGCGAGGCCTCGGACATCCGGCCGCCCCGGTCCTGCGGGGTCGCGAGACGCTTCCGGACGTTGCTCTGCGCGATGATCGTCGCTGTTTTCCCGAAGGCTCGATTGCCGCCGGTGTGATCGCCGTGCCAGTGGGTGTTCACCACGAACGCCAACTTCCCCTCGGGGGAGATCCCCTTGAGAGCAGCCTTGATCTTGTCGGCCAAGGGGAGGAACTGGTCGTCCACGATCAGCAGGCCGTCGGGGCCGGCGGAGACGCCGATGTTGCCGCCCGCTCCCTGGAGCATCCAGATCGCGCCCGCGACCTTGATCGGTTTGATTTCGACCTTGGAGAAGTCGTCACCCTGTGCCCGAGCGGGGAGGGCGGCGAAGACGAGGGCCGCCAGAAAGCCGAGAGAGATTCTGTTCATCGGGATCTCCTGAGTTCGAAAAGTCCGCGCGGAGTTCTATCATGGGCGGGCCTTGTGCGTCCCGGGATGTCCCCGGTGCAGTAACGGAGAGGCGGAAGCACCTTGCATCTTTTCGTTGCGTCGGTAGGGGTGCACGGCGATCCGATCGCGCCGGTTGTCTTGGCACTCGCGCTGATTCTCGTAGCGGCCAAAATCGGGGGAGACCTCGCCTCGCGGATCGGGCAACCCTCGGTGCTCGGCGAGTTGGCGTTCGGGGTGCTCATCGGCAACCTGAGCCTCGTGGGTTTCGACGGCCTCGAACCGATCAAGCACGATGGCACGATCAGCATGCTCGCCGGCCTAGGCGTCTTGATCCTGCTCTTCGAGGTGGGGCTCGAATCCACGATCTCGCAGATGATGAGGGTCGGACTCTCGGCCTTCATGGTGGCGAGCCTGGGCGTGGTGGCGCCGTTCCTTCTCGGATGGGGCGTCTCCGCGTGGCTCATGCCCGAGCATTCGATCTACCTACACATTTTCATCGGCGCGACGCTCTGCGCGACGAGCGTCGGCATCACGGCCCGGGTGTTCAAGGACCTCAACCGCTCGCAGAGCAACGAAGCGCGCGTCATCTTGGGCGCGGCAGTGATCGACGACGTCATGGGGTTGGTCATCCTCTCGGCGGTCACCGGGCTCATCGTCGCCGCGGACCGAGGTAGCGCGTTCACGCTGGGGACCATCTTCTGGCCGCTCGGGAAGGCGCTCGTCTTCCTCGCGGGAGCGCTGATTCTGGGCGCGGCCCTCACGCCCAAGCTGTTCTCGTTCGCCTCGCGGTTGAAGACGAGCGGTGTGCTGCTGGCCACGGGGTTGGCGTTTTGCTTCGTGCTCTCGTGGTTGGCCAACGCGATCGAGCTTGCCCCGATCGTCGGCGCGTTCGCCGCCGGGCTCATCCTCGAGAAGGTCCACTACACCAACTTCGTCGACCGTGGCGAGCACGAGCTGGAAGAGCTCATTCAGCCGATCGCGTCGTTTCTGGTGCCGATCTTTTTCGTCCTCATGGGAATGCGGACCGATTTGAAATCATTCGCGCAGCCCGGGGTTCTCGGGCTCGCGGCCGCTTTGACGATCGCCGCCATCATCGGAAAGCAGGTGTGCTCGCTCGGAGTGATCGGAAAGGGTGTCGATCGGCTGACGGTCGGCCTCGGGATGATTCCGCGCGGCGAAGTCGGCCTCATTTTCGCGAATATCGGGCTGGGCTTGAAGGTCGGCGGCGAGCAGATCGTCGACGCCTCGAGTTTCTCCGCGATCGTCGTCATGGTGATCGTGACGACGATGGTGACGCCGCCCGCTTTGAAGTGGAGCCTCGGACGAATCCCGAAGGTTTGATGAGGGGGCCAATCCCCTTTTTCTTTCGGGTCTTCGCGGATCACAGTGGGCCCTTTTTCGTTCCCTACCTGAAAGTCCTGTCTGGAGTGGACTTTCGCGGCGTTCACCGCGCTTGAAACCGGTGCAGGTTGTGGAGG
>JANMVW010000251.1:0-3059 GCA_031393555.1 Acidobacteriota bacterium | reverse complement strand
GTTCTGCGCCGAAAACGGCCTCCTAGGATCGTCCAGGAGACGCGATCTCAGCGGTGGCCGAGCGTCTGGACCCTCCCAAAACACCCACGAAACCCAGACGAAGCTACCCCGCGCGTTTCCGTCGCTGCGCTCATCGGGACTGTTTTCGAAGGTACGTCGGGATCCGCGGCGAACAACAACCAGTCGAGCAATGCCTCTGGCGGTAACGCGAGCTTCGGCGACAACTTGATGCCCGGATTGCAGTAGACGGGCGCCGTCAGACCAGCGCCGCGTCCTGCAGGCACCGCTCGATCGTCTCCCACGTGCGGTCGATGTTCTGATCGAGCCCGACCGAGAACCTAACGAGCCCGTCCGATAAGCCCATGCGAGCCTGCTCCTCGACGGGGATCTCCGAGGACGTGCTCCGACCCGGCGACGAGAAGAGAGTCTTGAAGTAGCCGAGGCTCACGGCGAGGTAGCCGACCTTCTCCTGCTGCATCTTCATCATCAGACGGTTCGCGGCCGCCGCGGTCCCGGCGTCGAGCACGAGCATTCCGCCGTAGCCGTACCCCGAATTCATCAGGTGCAGCAGGAGCGCGTGATGGGGGTGGTCCGTCAGTCCGGGGTAGTGGACCTTCAGACCTTTCTTCGCCATGTGCCGCGCCAGCTCGAGGGCGTTCTCCGAGTGTTTCTTCAGCCGCACGTGCAGCGAGTGAATATTCTTCAGGATGCTCGCTGCGCGGAAGGAGTCGAGCGTGGGGCCGAACAGCATCGCGGGTCCCTGGTTGATGTCCATCAACCCCGCGACCGTCGCGTGCGAGCCGATGACGCAGCCGGCGACACAGTCGCTCGTCCCGTTGATGAACTTCGTCATGCTGTGGACCACGATGTCGGCGCCCAGACGAAGGGGCGAGATGATCATCGGACTGAACGTGTTGTCCACGACGAGCGGTATGCCGTACTCCTTGGCGATCGCGGCGAGCTTCGGAATGTCGTTCACTTCGAGCAATGGATTGCTGATCGATTCGCAGTAGAGGACCTTCGTTCGGGGACCGATCGCCGCGCGCACCGCGGCAAGGTCTTTCGTGTCCACGAAGCGCGTCGTGATGCCGAAGCGGGGGAGGAGGTTCTTCATCAGGGCGTAGGTGCCCCCGTAGATCGTGCGCGACGCGACGATGTCGTCCCCGGCGCTGCAGTGAAGCATCAGCGTCGTCGAGATGGCCGCCATCCCGGAAGACATGACGACCGCGCCCTCGCCGTCTTCCATGCGGGCCAAGGCATCGGCCAAGACCTTGTTGGTCGGATTCCAATGGCGAGAGTAGAGGAAGCATCCCTCGATCTCGTGTTCGAAGACCTCTTGCATCGTCTCGGGACGCAGAAAAGTGTAGGTGGACGAGTCGGTGATCGACGGATTGACGTCGCCGAACTCACCGAAGACGAGGTAGTCCTGGACGCGGGTCGCGGGGTCGAATGGCTTCATGGCTCCTCCGAAACCGGGACCGCGGCCGCGAGAGCCGGAAGCGGCGGATCGCCGGCGTAGATCACCCGCTCGAGGAAGAGGCCCGACGGGGGCGCGGTCGATTCGGCGGTCGAGAGGCCGCGGATGGCGCCGCCGCGAACGAGCGCCTCGAAGTCGCGCTCGTTGAGCTCACCCGCGCCCACGCGAACCAACGCACCGACGACGCGGCGGACCATCTTCCATAGAAAGTGCGACGCAGCGAGGCGGACGAGGATCAGCGCCCCGTCGCAGGCGACCTCCGCGCGCTCGACGAGCACGCGGGTGGACGCCTGGTCCTGCGGGCGTTCGCAGAAGTTCGCGAAGTCGTTCATCCCCGGAAGACAGGCCGCCGCCCGCTCGATGCGCGCTGGGTCGAGCGCCCTCTTGATCCACCACACGTTGCGCTTGGCGAGCGCCGTGCGCCGGCGCGAAATCTGGTAGAGGTAGGACCTCAACACGGCGTCGTGGCGCGCGTGGAATCGGTCTTGGACCTGCTGCATCGCGAGCACGTGGATGTCGTGCGGGAGCGCGTCGTTGATCGCCAGCCGGAACCGGCGCGATTCGACGGCCGTCCGGAGCCGCAGGTGCGCGACCTGGTGGAGCGCGTGAACGCCGGCGTCGGTGCGGCCCGCGCCTCCTAGCTCGACGACGTCGCCGCCTGCGTCCGTGATGGCCCGTTTCAGCTCACCGGAAACGGAGCGCGCGTTTTGCTGCTCCTGCCAGCCGTGGTAACGGGTGCCTTCGTATTCACAATCCAGGCGGTAGGTGGGCATAGGCCGGGATTATCCTTCACACGCGGCGATTCCGCCCGACAAGAGCGGTCCTCTTACTTCGCCGAGTTCAGGCTCCAGTCGTAGTCGGCGAAGGAGAGTTTTGCCTTGCCGGCGGCGATCGCCTCGGCAGCGGCGGGCGGCCCGAACTTCTGGATGAACGCCAGAGGCCCTCCCGCGGCTTTGAAGTCCGAGGCGTACCAGTCGAAGATCTTCACCGAGACGATGGTGGTTTTGCCGCCGCCGGAGATCACTTCGACGGCGCGCGGAGAGGCGAGGTACTTGCGCGTGGCCTCGTCGAGTTGGTCGTCGAGCGATGCCGCGACGTAAGGTTCCGGACGGATCGGCGGGCACGACTTCGAGGCGCAGTTGACCGCAAAGTGGATGCGCGGGTCCTTGAACTCCTCTCGCAGCCGCTTCTCGAGGTCGTTCAGGCTGATCATCTTCTCGTCGAAGCTCAACCCGTCGCGGCTGAAGACCTCGGAGGGATTCAGTCCCTTCGAGAGTTCTTTGATCGAGCCTCTAGGGTTTGCAATGAGAACCAAATCCAAGATCTTGGCATTGTAGAGATTGATGTACAGCGCTTTCCTGTCGTTCGGCTCCAGCGTCTTCGGGTCGGTGCTCCGAAAAATCATCAGGATTTCGGAAAGTGTCTTGATGTCGGAGCCGGACGTGCGCCAGGCGTCGTACTTGACGCCGCGCGGCGTGACGTACTGCGTAAGAAGTTTGCCGTAGGCCTTCGTCGCCGAGGCGAGATCGGCCGAGGCGGGAGAGGCGGAGAGCGCCAGAGCGATCGCCGCGGCAGCGGCGTA
>JANMVW010000245.1:0-1683 GCA_031393555.1 Acidobacteriota bacterium | reverse complement strand
GCCTGGGTGCGCTTCGCGATGGCGACCGCGTCGCCGATGTGATCGCCATGGCCGTGCGAGACGATGATCGCGTCGAGCTTCGTGAACGTGTCGGGGCCGACGTCGGCGAGCTTGTTCCCCGTCAGGAACGGGTCGATCAGGCGCGGTGGGTCCCGTCGTCGAACTCCCAACAGGAATGGCCGTGGTAGGTGAGCTTCAACATGCGGCCACCTCGTTCATCGCCTCGCGAGCCGCCACGATCGTGCGATCCACCGCGGCCTCATCGTGCGCGGTCGAAACGAACGCCGCCTCGAACTGCGACGGGGCGAGATAGACGCCGCGAGAAAGCATCGCGTGGAAAAACCGCGCGTAACGCTTGGTGTCGGACGTCGCCGCGGTCTGGTAATCGACGACCGGACCCGCGGTGAAAAAGCCGGTGAGCATCGAGCCAACCCGGTTGACGACCGCCGGGACGCCGGCGTCTTTCGCGGCGACGTTGAGTCCCGCCGCAAGCCGCGCCGAGATCGCCTCGAGCCGCTCGTAGGTGCCCGGCGCCGCGAGAATGTCGAGCGTCTCGATCCCCGCCCGCATCGCGAGCGGATTTCCCGAAAGCGTCCCGGCTTGGTAGACCGGACCCGAAGGGGCGATCCGATCCATCAGGTCGGCCCGTCCGCCGTAGGCGCCAACCGGGAGTCCGCCGCCGATGACCTTGCCGAAGCACGACAGGTCGGGGGTGACCCCGTAAAGCGCCTGCGCGCCTCCGGCGGCGACGCGGAAACCGGTCATGACTTCGTCCAGGATCAAGAGCACACCGTGTTTCTTGGTGAGGTCGCGGACCGCGGCGAGCCAGCCCGGCTTCGGCGCGACGACGCCCATGTTGCCGGCGACCGGCTCGACGATGAGGCACGCGATCCCCTTCCCGTGCTCGTCGAGGGCGCGTTCGAGCGCGCCGGCATCGTTGAACGGGATCGTGAGCGTGAGCGCCGCGAGGTCGGGGGGAACGCCGGGACTTCCGGGGATGCCGAGCGTGAGAACTCCGGATCCCGCCTTGACGAGCAGCGAATCGACGTGGCCGTGGTAGCACCCCTCGACCTTGAGCACGCCGCAACGGTCGGTGGCGGCACGCGCGAGACGGATCGCCGACATCGTCGCCTCGGTCCCCGACGAGACGAAGCGCACCTTTTCGCACGACGGGACGAGCGCGACGACACGGCGCGCCAGCTCGGTCTCGAGCGCCGTCGGAGCGCCGAACGTGGCCCCCTTCCCCGCCTGGTCGCGAATCGCGGCCACCACGCGTGGGTGCGTGTGGCCGACGATCAGCGGACCCCACGAGCCGAGGTAGTCGATGTAGTCGCGGCCGTCCGCGTCCGTGACGATCGCGCCGTGCCCCTTCTCGAAGAACACCGGCGTGCCGCCGACGCCGCCGAAGGCGCGTACAGGGCTGTTCACCCCGCCCGGCATCAATTGCTTGGCCTCGTCGAAGAGGCGTTCCATGTTGCGGCTCATCGAGCGATCTCCCTGTTGCGGGGGGGGCGCCCGCGGGCACGCTACCCGAGCAGGCGCGCGGCCTCCCGCGCGTGGTAGGTCAGCAGGATCGAAGCGCCCGCGCGCTTGATCGCGGTCAACGTCTCTAGAATCGCCCGCTCGCGGTCGATCCAGCCGCGTTGGGCTGCCGCCAGGAGCATCGAGTACTCGCCGCTGACG
>JANMVW010000219.1:0-2942 GCA_031393555.1 Acidobacteriota bacterium | reverse complement strand
CGAGGAGCTGAACCGGCAACGGGCGCGACTGGTCGACGCCTACCAGTCGGCAGCCCTGGACCTGGAGGAATTTCGATCCCGGAAGGCCGCCGTCGAGGACCGGATCGTCGCGGTGGAGCAGGAACGGGCGGAACTGTGCGCTTGGGAATCGAGGCGGGAGCTGGCCACCCGGCAGGTCGCCAGTGCCGAGGCCATCGTGGCGGAGCTCCGAACCCGGCTGGCTGACGCGGACTATAAGATGAAGGAGG
The DNA here is from genome assembly GCA_031393555.1 of Acidobacteriota bacterium. Lineage (GTDB taxonomy): Bacteria > Acidobacteriota > Polarisedimenticolia > Polarisedimenticolales > DASRJG01 > DASRJG01. The sequence continues at coordinate 2,694 of JANMVW010000219.1, read as the reverse complement.
CCATCCTCCGCCTCGTCGTGGAAAAGGTGATCGTGACCGGCTACCGCCTCGAAATGCACCTCGCCCTGCCAGTGTCAGGTAATTATGATTTGACTATGTCCTGGGGAGCCAGACCCCTCGAAAAAAACTTCGGGGATTTAGTTAACTCAGGTTAGCGCGGGTCCAATTTGTTTCGCGACAAACAGGCCACCGTGGCGAAATTATTCGCCGTGACAAATTCGCCGCGCTCTCCAAGAAACGTTGGCAGTCCGTGCTCGGCGTCTTCGACAGGAGCTATCGAACCACGCTCTCGTGCTCTCTGCGGCGAGTGAAAGAGCGGCGGCGTCAGGGCGCGGTCGACGAGAAATCGATGTCGTCCTTCGTGTTGGATTTCATGTCTGGGCCCACGCTCCACAGCCAGAATCGTTGCCCATCGTTCCCATAGCCATACCAGTTGCCATCGAAGGGATCGTGAGGAACGCGCGCGCCGGGTTTGTCCTCACCCCATACGTCGTAGAGCACCTCATCATCCACTGGCAATCGACCGTGGCGCTTCCGGAATGACTCGGCCACGGCCGCCAGCGCGGCAATATCCTCGGCGACCTGCTTGCGAGCGAACACGGCTTCCTTTTCAGTGAGCGGCTGCCTTGCGGGCGCGCTCGGCACCCGGCTTGGTTGCGCCTGGCGCACTTGCTCGGTGAACATCTTGCCAAACTTCATGAGCGCGAGCGATCCTCCCACCGCCGGGACCGCGACAAGAATGGCGATGATCCCGAGCGCTCGGATCGTTCCGCGTCCAATTGGCGCGCTCTCCGTAGCGAGGGACGGATCGAGAGCCGCCATGCGTTCCGACAGCGGAGGATGTGTCGCGAGCCACGTCCCGAGCGTCATGAATCCAGTGTCGAGATCGCGCCGCTGAGCCACCAGGGCAGCAATATTGACTCCGCGAGCGTGGCGGCCACCGGCGGAGAGAATAGCAAGCCCGCGGATAGCGCCGCGGGGGTCGCCGCAGAGCGCCGCACCATAACGATCACAAGTGTACTCACAGGCGCGAGAGTAGGCAGACCCAAGGAACGGGACGAGCAGCCCCGGAAAGAGCAGCCACCGCCATCGGAGGTGACCGCAGCGCACGTGCCCAATCTCGTGAGCGATGACCATATCTCGCGCAGCGTCGTCCCCTTCGCAGGCGTCGAGCAAATCGGAAAACAGAACGAGAAGGTGAGAGCCAAGGAATTTCGTCGCGAACGCGTTCAACGCGCCGCCTGCCTGCATAACGTACGCGTCGGGCGGTCGCCGAAGGCCGGATTGTGCTGCGATCATCTGGACCCGCTGATGGAGTTCGGGGAATTGCTCCGGTCGAAGCTTGACCGCGCTGCCGCGAACGTGCGCGATCAACGCGAGATGGGCAGTGAACAGAAAGATCCCGATAAGCACAGCGTAAATCATGCCGATAATCGAAAAGGCGAGAAGGATCCAGATCCCGATCGCCAGGAGTGTCACCACGAACCGCAGCGCAAGCTCTGTCGGCCAGCGCTCTATCCGGACGACCTCGGGCGGGGAATCCCCGCGGCCTATGTCCATCGAGCCTCCGTTGCCGTGAAGCATCCCTGCCGGCGACGATTCCGGCGCGGGTGTCGAACGAGCGAAATCCTACTCCTCATTTCGTCGGTCTGGACGCGAACAAAGAGACGATCATCGTCGCCTGCGCTGGGAGTCGTTCAGGGCATAATGCCGCCGCGTTGGCCGCAACCCGCCGCCCAGACTGGTCAAGGACGTGGGTGCAAACGGGCATGGATGTTTCGTCTTTGGGTCCGACGAACCGCCGTCTGGCCCAGACGTTGAAGGGGTAGGACATGGCAACCGACCGAGTCTTGGTCTGCCCCCAGTGCGGGCCGTTTCCCACGACAGGCAAGTTATTCGATGTTCTGTTGGCCCGGGCCCGTGAGGAACCACTCCGTTGCGCCAAGTGCAGCGGTCTCGCCACGCTGCGTCTCAAGTTTCCCTTTGGCCTCAATGCCGCCGACTCAGAATGCACCGTGCGAGATTGCTTCGTGCCGCGGACGCTCGAGGTTTGGAAGGAGAAGGACGGCAGCAATGTGACGTTCTCGTATGGTCCAAAAATCAAAACGAAGCTCGAGCCGTCGTTTTAGCGCGAGCAGGCTGGGATTCCGCAGCAAGGGGTTATCAACGGACGGTTAGTTGCTCTCCACGCGAAGCGTGATTCTCATGACCGGCTTCTTGCCCGTGGCGAAGACGCGATCAAAGTCCCGGTTCTTGATCTTGAATGTCCCGAGTAGGTACGAATTTCGTCCCGGTCGCGCCCAGGCTTGTACGCAACGGCAAATTGGAGCGTGGTCACGGAGCCCTTGCCTGTCGCCGTGACATTCTTGATCACCGCGCCATCACAATTGACGGGCTCTGGAACGTCCGTGCGAACCGTTTCTATCGACATTGTCTTGAGTGGTACAAGCCACCCCACATCAAGATCAAATGTACAGGGCGACTTAACCTCAGCTTGAGTAAGCTCCGGCGTGGCAGTCCTATCGGGTTAGTTGATCAGCGGCAATGGCGGAATAGGCGTTTCCGCGAACGCGGAGCCGGCAATTCCGACAACCAAGCCGGCAATCCATAAAAACCGAAGTCTACAATCCATGGGTCTGCCCTCGATTGACCTCCACCGCGGATCCAGTTTTGGCAGGGGACAAGCGGATCCCA
>JANMVW010000210.1:0-2884 GCA_031393555.1 Acidobacteriota bacterium | reverse complement strand
CGCGGCGTTGATCCTGTCGCTGATCGGCACCTTGATGGCGACCGACCTCGCCATGGCCGGAGCCGAGACCGCCGTTCACGGATCGGCGAACGGGTACCCTTCGCCCGTGGGGCGTGCGCTCGCCCCCTTGTTTTCCGGAGTCGGCACGCCGGGAAGCCTCGCCCTTCACAGCGTTGCCTGGTGGCTGCACCTGGGGGCCCTTCTCGGCTTCCTGGTCTACCTTCCCATTTCGAAGCACTTCCACGTCGTCACGTCGCTCCCCTCGATCCTCTTCAGACGACTCGACACCGGCTCGCTCCCCACGATCGATCTCGAGAACTCCGAGCGGTTCGGGATCACCGGTTTTTCCGATCTGCGTTGGAAGGACGTCCTCGACGTCTACTCGTGCACCGAGTGCGGCCGGTGTCAGGCCGCATGCCCCGCGTACGCCACGGGAAAGCCCCTGAACCCGAAGAAGATCAACGAGGACATGCGCCACGTGATGATGCCGGCGCTTCCGTTCCTGATCGGTCGGAAGAGTCTCCCCGAGGGACAGGAGCTTCCGGTCCTCCCGTCGCAGACGATCGCCGACGACGTGCTCTGGTCGTGCACCACCTGCCGGGCCTGCGAGCAGGCGTGCCCGCTGTTCATCGAGTTCGTGGACAGGATCGTCGGCATGCGCCGCAAGCTGGTCTTGGAGGACGGCGCGTTTCCCGAAGAACTGACGGTCGCGTACAAGAACCTCGAGAAGGCGGGAAACCCCTGGGGGCAGAGCGCCGACCAACGCGCCGACTGGGCGGCGGGTCTCGAGATCCCGTTGATGGCCGATGCCCCCGGCGAGGTCGAGTACCTGCTCTGGGTCGGCTGCGCCGGAGCCTACGACGATCGGGGGAAGAAAGTCGCCCGGGCCACAGCAGCGATCCTGAAAGAGGCCGGCGTGACGTTCGCGATGTTGGGCACCGAGGAAACGTGCACGGGCGACCCGGCCCGCCGCTCCGGCAACGAGTACCTGTACCAGATGTTGGCCTCTCAAAACGTCGAGACGTTGAACCGTTACGGCGTGAAGAAGATCGTCGCGCAGTGCCCGCACTGCCTGAACACACTGCTCAACGAGTACCCGCAGCTGGGCGGCCATTACGAGGTCATCCATCACTCCCAGGTCATCTCGCGCCTGATGTCCGATGGGCGGATCACCATGAATGCGGCGGCCCAGGGGGAGACCGTGACGTTCCACGACTCGTGTTACCTCGGCCGCCACAACGGGATCTACGACGCGCCGCGCGAGGCGCTGTCGTCCGCCGGCCTGACGATCCTGGAGATGCCGCGAAGCAAGGAGAACGGTTTTTGCTGCGGCGCGGGAGGCGGGCGGATGTGGATGGAGGAGAGCCTCGGCACGAAGGTCAACGTCAACCGAGTGGACGAAGCCGCCGGTACCGGGGCTGCGCTCGTCGCGTCCGCCTGCCCCTTTTGCATGACGATGTTGGCCGACGGCGTCAACGAAACGGGGCGCGCTGAGACCCTCTCGGTTCAAGACGTCGCCCAGATCGTCGAGTCGCGCATGGCCCGCAAGGACGCTTAGCGTTGGGGCGCTGGGTCCGCGCGGCGGCGATCGGGGACATCCCGCCGGGGTCGGCGAAGGCCGTACGGATCGCGGGAAGGTGGTTCGCGCTCTTCCACGACCCGGAGGGCGGGTTCCACGCCACCGACGATGTCTGCCCGCACGAGGGGGCGTCCCTGGGCGAAGGGACCTTCCACGAAGGCCGGGTGATCTGTCCCCAGCATGCCTGGGTGTTCGACGTCCGATCGGGTGCATGCCTGGGCATGCCCACGGTCAGTTTGGCGTGCTACGCTACGCGGCCCGCCGGGGATGACGTCGAGATCGAGCTCGAAGACGGCGAGTAGGGGACGCGATGCAAGTCAAAAGGGCGCGCAAGCTGTCGATGCTCGACCGGCTTTATCTCCCGAGTATTTTTTCGGGGCTCGCCGTGACCTTCAAGCACATTTTCCGGAAGAAAGACACACTCCAGTACCCCGAGGAAAAGCACGCCTTCGGCCCCCGTTATCGCGGCGTGCCCGCACTCGTGCGCGACCAGGATGGGCGCGAAAAGTGCGTCGCCTGTTACATGTGCCAGTGGGTCTGCCCGCCGCTCGCGATCACGATCGAGGCGGCCGAGTACCCCAAGGACGACAAGCTGCACTCGATCGAGAAGTTCCCAGCCAAGTTCGACATCAACATGCTTCGCTGCATCTATTGCGGTTTGTGCGAAGAGGCCTGCCCCGAAGAAGCGATCTTCATGTCCAAGACTTACGTTGTGGTCGGCCATGCGCGCGACCTGATGATCTTCGACAAGGAGAAACTTTACGAGATCGGCGGGACCCGCCAGGACGAGATCAAAAAGTGGTCCCCGGAACACAAAGGTTCGACCGAGCGCTCTCATCGCGACGGGAACTCCATCGCGCACGGTGGCACCGCGGCTCACTAGCCCGTTCAGAAGGCGTCGCGAGAGGTCTTGCTCAGGAAGTGCGCCACGCCCGGCAGCACCGGAAGCAGGAAGCGCCCGTAGGTGGAGATCAGAAGAGACGTCAACACGATGAATTACAAGGCTGTGGCGAGGTTACAGCCGTCCGCCAGACGCCACAGGCCCTGGCGCCACGTCTGCAGGCACACTGCCAGCGGCAGCAGGAGGAACGCCATCAGACCCGCGAGGCGCACCACGCCTTGAAAGGCCAGCGCGGTCCAAACGCGTTCGTGAATCGCCGTCATCAGTTGCTAAGGGAGCACCAACAGCTTCGTGGCCGGCGGTAGTGCCCGATAGAGCGACTCCGCGTCTTTCTTGGACAAGACGATGTGCAGGCGCACGGTATCCGTCGGCTCGCGACGGCTCGCCGCCTTCGCATCTGCAAA
>JANMVW010000208.1:0-10706 GCA_031393555.1 Acidobacteriota bacterium | reverse complement strand
CACGCCGGGACTGTTGAGAACCTCGTCGTTGCGTGTCAGCAAAACCCAATCGGAATTCCACCCGCTCTTCGGCTCGGCGTGGAACGGCACGGCGGACCAGCCGAGGTGTTTTCCCTGCCGCAAAACCACGGGAACGAAATCGAGGTAGAGGTTGGTGAGATGGACGGCGATCACGCCGTCTTGTTTCATGTGACGAGCGTAAACCTCGAACGCCTCCCGTGTGAGGAGGTGCACGGGGATGGAGTCGCTGCTGAACGCGTCCAGAATGAGGAGATCGAACCCCTGCGCCGGCTCGCGCTCGAGCGTAAGACGCGCGTCGCCCAGCACCACGTCGATCTTGGCGCTCGAGTCGGCCAGATAACTGAAATGCGTCCGGGCGGCGCGCACCATCTCGGGATTGATCTCGTAGAAACGGAACTGGTCGCCGGGCCGTCCGTAGGCGGCGACGGTGCCGGCCCCCAGCCCCACCGCGCCGACCTTCCAGGGACTCCTCGACGCCAGCGCCTGAAAGGCCATCCCGACGCCGCTGCCCTCGCCGTACCAGGTCGTCGGTTGGCGCCGTCGCTCGGGATCGAGGAATTGAAGTCCGTGGGTCATGTCCCCGCTGTAGAGCATCAGACGGTCGTCGGGCGTCCCTTGGCCCTCACGGACGACCCTCGTCACGCCGTAGAAATTGCGTGATTGTTCTACCGTCCCCGGGGACGACGCGATCGCATTCCGGCCAAGAGCCGCCACGCAGGCCAGGGACGCCAGGCCGATGAACCCCCACGCCCAGCGGGGCCGGCCGCCGCGGAGGGCCGAGCGCGGGTCGGCCCCGATGGCGAGGAGCACGAGGCCGCCGCAAAGCGCGACGGCGACATGCAATTCCTGGAAGCCGTTGAAGATTCGCGGCGCGACGAGGGCGACGAAAACCCCGCCGAGCGCTCCACCGGCCGCCATCGAGACGTAGTACGACGTCAGATGCCGAGGATCGGGTTTCAGCCGCGCCAACTCTCCGTGAGCCGCCATGCAGAAAACGAACAGGACGACTGAGTCGAGGCCGATTTGCCAAGGGAGCGCCAGCGACTTGTTCTCGAACAGCCAGATCACCGCGCATGCTGCGGGTAGGAGGGCCCCGGCGAATGCCGGACGCGAATACCACCGCTCGCGCTCGAACGTGATGATGAACGACAACAAGTAGAGGCAAAGCGGCAGCACCCAGAGGAACGGCACCGGCGCGAGGTCCAGCGTGATCTGATTCGTGACGGCGAGCAAGAGCATCGAGGCGGCCGCCGGCAAGGCCACCCACAGCGCTCGCTCGAGTCGACGGGGCGTCGCGGCCGCCGCGCTGGGGTCCGTGTCGACCGGCGCCGTTTTGCGCGAGCCGTTGAAGAGTTGGCTCGCGCCCGTCGCGCTGACGATGACGAACAACACGAAACCCCCGGACCAGACGAGCGACTGCGCGTGCCGGCCGAACGCCGGCTCGACCACGAAGGGATACGTGACGAGGGCGAGCAGCGATCCGAGGTTGGACAGCGCATACAGCCGGAACGGAGCCCTGTTCGGATGAAGACGGCTCCACCAGGCCTGGGTCAGCGGAGACGTCGCGGCGCACAGGAGGTAGGGAAGTCCCACCGTCGCGGACAGGAGCAGGAGGATCCGGAGCGTGGGTTCGTCGCTCCGCGTGGGTTTCCAATGCTCCGCAGGGGTGACGGGCAGGAAAGCCAACGCGAGCGCGAGTAACCCGAGATGGACGACCGCCTGAGCGCGCGGCGAGAGACGGCGAACGCTCAGGTGAGCGTAGGCGTAACCCCCGAGCAGGAAGACCTGAAAGAGCAGAAAGGCGCCGGTGAAAATGGCCAGCAGGAGCGTGATCATCGGGCCATTGTAGGGCACGGGGTTGCGGTGAAAACGATCTCAGGGTGCGTGGCCGGCAACCGGCCTTCGTCGTACCTTCAAACGACCCCCGGTCCGCGGAAGAAGAGTGGAGAGCGTCCATGCGCCGTGCCGTCGTCCTCTCGATCCTGGCGATCTTCCTCGCCGGGTCCGCCGCGGCCGGCAACTTTGATGCCGCCGGCACGGTGACCGAGGACGTCCTGCCCGCCGAGGTGCCCCTTGCTCTGTTCACGAACGCGAGCTACCCGAACGGCTTGAGCTTCGGGGGGACGATGGGGATTTCCTTCGGCGACTACGACGGCGACGGTTACACCGACGTCGTCACCGGATGGTCCGGGAATCTTTGGCGCAACGTCGGCGGAACGGACTGGCAGTTCGCCGCGAGCCTCTCCAAGGCGATGCGCCCCGCGGAGCGTCGTTACTGCTTTTCTTTCGGTGACTACGACAACGACGGCCTCCCCGACATCGCCACCTCGCCGCGCGTTCCGCTGTGGGGCGACGACCGGATGCACCTGCTCCATAACGAGGGCGACGCGAACTTCGTCGACGTCGCCGGCGATCCGGCGATCGTCGACGTGCAGCCTTACGGCAACGCGGAGACCCTCTGCTGGGCCGACATCAACGGCGACGGCAACTTGGACCTGTTCGTTCCAACCTACCCCGGCGGAGCGAGCGGTGGCCGAGGGAACTTCTTCCTGTTGAGCATGGGTCCGACGGGGCCGCAAGGCGCCTACCGGTTCGTCGAATCGCGGGGGGTGTCGGGTCTTTCGAACCCGCCGGGAACTCTGCGCCCGGAGGGGGCTCAGTTCGTGGACGCGGACGGAGACGCGGACATCGACCTCTACGCGAACGGCACGCTCTATCAAAACGTCTCCTCCGCGACGGCCGCCGGTTTCAACGCGCTCAACGCGACCGCCTCCGGAATCGGCCTCGCGACCTCTCTCGACGAAGGGGCGATGTTCTTCGACTACGACCTCGACGGCGATTTCGATCTCGTCGTCGCCTACCCGATCGAAGGGGTCCGCATCTGGGAGAACCGGGGCGACGGCACGTTTTTCGCGGCCGAGGCGGGGATCGTCGACTCGCCGATGACGGGGCTCAATCTCGGGATGTCGGCGGAGGACTGGGACAACGACGGCGACGTCGACTTCACGACGCGCGGCGTCTTCCGGCGGAACAGGCTCGTCGAGGACGGCGCGCGTCATTTCACCGTCGCCACGACCGCGATTCCGTCGGCCGATCTCGTTTCCGCGACCCCCGCATGGGGCGACTGGGACAGGGATGGGGACCTGGACTGCGCTCTGGGGAACTGGGGGTACGACGGCCGGCTCTACGACAACACGACGTATTCGTCCGCGACCGCACCATCGGCGAAACACTACCTGCGGGTGCGAGCGGTGCGGGATTCGCGAACGATCGCGCGGGGTCTGGAAACCGAGTACGGCGCCACCGTCGAGGTTCGCGCGACGGCCGGCTCCGATCCGTACCGGCGACGAAAGTTCGCGGCCAGCTCCCACGGCTATCTGAATCAGAACGAGTACACGCTGCACTTCGGTCTGCCGACTGCGGCTCGCGTCGACGTGAGCGTCGAGTTTCCGGGGCTATCCGCCGACGGTCCGTGGCGCGTGGACAAGCGGGTGAATCCCGCCCTGTCCAACATCGACCCCGCAGCGTTGGCTCTCCGCGAGCTCACGGTGACCCGATGTGGCGACGTCGTGATCGACGGCATCGTCCACGAGGCGATTCCGCTCGCGACGCCGCGTCTGACCACGACCGCGGGCGGGCTCGTCCTCCCGGGATCCTCCGCGCCTCCCGAGCCGGTTCCGTCTCCGCAGACGGACTGGTACACGGGCCTCGCGTTCGACACGCTCGGCGCGACCGAGCGGCTGGTCGTCAAAGAGATCCTCCTCGACGGACAGCTCGACGCGCCCGCGGCTTGCGCCACGGGGGACAGAAACGTCGTCTTGTGGGACGTGACCGATGCCTCGCATCCGGCGCTCGTCGCGGGCGGCCTCTTCGTAGGGACGACCTCGAGCCGGAACCGCCGGAGCGCCTTCCCGGTGGACGTCGTCCTCGATCCCGGGCGCTCGTACAGATTGGTGGCTCGCGTCACGGAGGACCGGCCGACCACGATCGCCGCGCCCGTGGCAGCCGGCGGTATCACGGTACGAGGCGGGATCTCCTTCAAGGACGCGAGCCCGTGCAGCGGGAAAAAAACGGTGAGCGCCTCGCTCGAGCCGACCAGAACCGCGCTCGCGATCCGGTTCGGCCCCCTTCCTGCCGACTCTCAGCTCGATCCGGTGGGCGCCTCGCTCCGGCTTTCGCGAACGACGAGCGGGAAGCCGCTTCTGAGCTGGCAGGACGTGAGCGCGCCCGGCTATCGGGTGTTGCGGTGCCCGGCGAGCGCGGGGAGGTGCGTGCCGGAAGCGCTCGCCGATGCCACCGGCAACGGGTACACCGATCCGGACGTGACGCTCCTGCCCGGCGAGTCGTTTTGGTATGTCGTCAAGGCCGTCAACGCCTGCGCGGCGGGGCTTCCGTGAGAGACTTCCCCGGGTTCGCGACACCCGCGCGGCCGGCTAGAGCAGGCGACGCCGGGCGGCTCCCGCTTGGAGCTCCTCGCGGAACTTGGGATGGGCGATGCCGATCAGAGCCTTGGCGCGCTCGCGAAGCGACCGGCCGAACAGGTCGGCTACGCCGAACTCCGTGACGACGTAGTGGACATCGGCGCGCGAGGTCACGACTCCGGCGCCCTCCTCGAGGACCGTGCTGATTCGCGACACCTTTCCGTCCTTGGCCGTCGACAGCAACGCGATGATGGCCCGGCCGTTTTTCGCGCGCGATGCGCCCCGGATGAAGTCCACCTGGCCGCCGAAGCCCGAATAGATCGTGTCGCCGATCGAGTCCGAGCAGACCTGGCCGGTCAGGTCCACCTCGATGGCGGAGTTCACGGCCACCATGTTGTCGTTTTGGGCGATGACGAAGGGGTCGTTGACGTAGTCGCTGGGGTGGAACTCGACGATCGGGTTGTTGTGGATGAAATCGAACAGGGGTCGTGTTCCCAGGACGAAGGACGCCACGATCTTGCCGGGGTGCAGCGTCTTTTTCTCGTTCGTCACGATGCCTAGTTCTACCAGCTCGACCATGCCGTCGGAGAACATCTCGGTGTGCACGCCGAGATGCTTGCGGTCGCGCACGAAATGCAGCACTGCGTCGGGGATCCCGCCGATGCCCAGTTGAAGCGTGGCGCCGTCCTCGATCAACGAAGCGACGTTCTTGCCGATCTCCTCGAAGGCGGGCGACATCCTGACGCGCGGCAGCTCGGCCAGAGGATCGTTCGATTCCACGAAGTGCGTGATCTTGCGGACGTGGATGAAATTGTCGCCTAACACGCGGGGCATGGCGGGATTGACCTGCGCGATGACGATGCGCGCCGCCTCAGCCGCCGCCTTGGTGCACTCGACGCCGACACCGAAACTGCAAAAGCCGTGCTCGTCCGGCGGCGAGACGTGGATCAACGCGACGTCCAGGGGCACGCGGCCGCAGCGGAACAGCCTCGGGACCTCCGACAAGAAGATGGGAACGTAGTCGGCGCGTCCCGCATTGACGGCTTCGCGGACGTTCTTGCCGCAAAACAACGCGAGGTGCCGGAAGTGCCGCTCCATCCCGGGGCGGACGTACTCGGCGCGGCCGTTCGACATCAGGTGAACGACCTTGACGTCTTCCAATTCCCCGGCGCGCGCGACCATCGCATCGAGCAGCCGCTCGGGGGTCGCGCAGCCGGGATGAACGTACACGTGGTCGCCGGACTTGACGGCGGCCAGCGCGGTCTCGGCCGTGACCAGCTTGTCGTGAAAGAGCCGCAAGAATGCGGGGTTGATCCGCGCGGGTGACTGTTCCGCCGCCTCCGGTCGCGAGCTCATGATGCGATCTCCCGGAACGGCAGCGAAAGCGGCTGCGCGATCTTGCGCTGCAGGCAGAAACCCTCGCGCGTGTAGAAGCCCCGGGCCAGAGCGCCGCCCTCCCGGAGGATCAGCTCGGGGCCGGCGTGGGTGATCTGCTCGACGTACGGGAGCAGCATGTTCGAGAGGGCCACGGTCGCGGTCCGGGGGACGAGGGCCGGGATGTTGGGAACGCAAAAGTGGGTGACGCCCTTTTCGACGTAGACCTGATCGAAGATGGAGGTCGGCCGGGACGTCGTCGAGCAACCGCCCTGATCGATCGCGACGTCCAGGAACACCGACCTCGGGCGCATGTGGGCCATCAACTCGTCGTCCAAGAGATGAGGCGTGCTTTCCATCTCGATGAAGACGGCACCGATCAACACATCGGCGATGGGAACGAACCGCCGGAGGTTGTACGGGCTCGACGTCGCGGTGACGATGGTGTTGCGGCTGCGCTCGATCAGCGCCCGCAGGCGGGCGACGTCGCGATCGAGCACGATCACGTGCGCCCCCATCGCGGCAGCAGCCATCGCGGCGTTCGTGCCGACCGTGCCGGCGCCCAGGATGACCACCGTCGCGGGGGCGACCCCCGGAGCGCCGCTGAGCACGATCCCTCGGCCGCCTTGGCGTGCCTGGAGGTAGTGGGCCGCGATCGGCACGATCATCCGGCCGGCGATCTCGCTCATCGCGGTGAGGACCGGCCGGTTGCCGTCCGGTTCTTCGATGGCTTCGAAGCCGATGGCGGTGACCTTGCGCGCCAGCAGCAGTTCCAGGTTTTTCTTGGTGGAATGCGAGAGCGCCAGGAACGAGAAGAGGATTTGGCCGTCTTCGAGCCTCTCGTACTCTTCCCAGGAGGGCGGCAAGACCTTCAGCAGAAGCTCCGAGCGCGAGAACGCCTCGTCGGTCGAGTAGGCGATGGTGGCCCCCATGTCCAGGTAGGCTTGGTCGTCGAATCCGGAGGCCGTCCCGGCCGCGGACTGGATCACGACGCGGTTCCCTTGCCGGACCAACTCGCCGACCGCAAACGGGATCAACGGGGCGCGGGTTTCGCCGACGTAGGTCTCCTTGACGATGCCGATGTCCATGCGTTCCGCTCCCTTCGCGCTGCCACGGCCTCAATGTAGCAAAACGGTCTTCCTCCGAAAGCCGCGTCTCGAAACGAATCTCGTCCCTTTCCGTGTTGGACAGGGGGTGCTTTGCGATCGTAGGTTGCCCCGACGCGGATCCTCCGGACCGAGAGCCGTCGTCGAGCGTATATTCGCTCCTCCGCATGAAACGATTCTTCCTATCCCACCGCGCGGCCTTTATCCTCGGACCGGCCGTGTCCGTTCTGACCCTCGCCGTGATCGGATTGCTCGCGGCGACGAAGATCAACGACCCCGACACGATGCAGTACCTGGCGAGCGGCCGCGTCATCCTGGAACGCGGACTCGATTACGGATGCGTCTTCAGCTACGCCACCGACGCGTGCCAGTTCGTCTACCCGCAGTGGTTCTTCCATGTGATGACGTACGCCGCCTACCTCGCCGGCTCGTGGAACGCGCTCGTCGGTTTTCAGATCACGATCGTCGTCGCGTTGTTCGCCGTCATCGTCTGGCGGCAGCGGCGCGGGCCCATCCACCCGCTCGTGACGTCGAGCTTCGTCCTGGGGGCCGCGATGGTCGCGCGCGAGCGCTTCATGTTGAGGGCGGATCTCTTCGCGCTGCTCCCGGCGGTTGTCCTCTACTACGCGTTGGAGGCGTACTTCGACCCTTCGACCGGAACGGCCGCGCGGCGGCGTCTGCTTCTGGCGCTCGCGGCGATCCAGATGCTCTGGGCGAACACGCACGGGTCGTTCACCATCGGCTTCGTCCTCTTGGGGGCGTTTCTGGTCGACGCGATCGTCGCCAAGGTCCCGGGGGTTCGACCGGGCCTCGAGGCCGCCGGCGCGGTTGTGCTCGGGAGTTTCCTCAACCCTTACGGGTTGAAGTCGTTTCTCCAGCCGCTGCGCTTCATGTGGGGAGGCGAACAGACGGCTCCTCAACTCGAGTTCCTGTCCCCGTTCGCACCCGCGGACCTCACTCACTTGACGGTGACGGCGTACAAGGTGCTGCTGGTCGTGGGCGCTGCACTGTTGGTCCTCTCGTTGCGGGCGCTGAGGGTCCGCGACGTGCTGATCCTCGCGCCCCTGACCTACCTGTCCGTAAAGGGGATGCGGCACATCGCCCTGTTCGCGGTGTTTTGCGCGGTGATCCTGCCGAGTTACGCGGAAGCGCTTCGCGCGAGGATCGCTCGCCCGCTCCTACGGAGGGGACGGGAGCGCCGCGGCGACGTCCTCGTGTGGGGAGTCTCAGCGGTGCTGGTGGCGGCGATCGCGGGCATCGCTTACGGCGCGGCGACCGACCGGATCTATCGCTTCGACGCTCTCGCCCGGCGCACGGGATTCGGCGTCTCGGAGCTCGTCTACCCGATCGCCGCGGCCGATTTCGTGGAGCGGAACGAGCTGCCGGGAAACGTCTTCAACGACTACAGCATCGGCACCTACCTCAACTGGCGCCTGTTCCCCTCGCGGAAGACCTTCATCGACGGACACACCTACACGCCGGAGAGCCTCGCGTTCTACCGCCGGGTGATGGCCGGCGGCGTGCCGTACCGGCAGGTCGCGGACCAGTACCGGATCAACACCTTCCTCCTCAGCCACAAGTCGGCCGAGGCGCGCGATCTGATCGGCAAGCTGTACCGCGACGAACAATGGGCGCTTGTGTACTTCGACGAGATCGCGGTGATCTTCCTCAGGCGGGTCCCCGAAAACGAGCCGTTGATTGCGCGATTCCGGGTCAAACCGGCAGCGAGCGAACGTCCCATCTCGGCCGATTCGTACCTCGGTCATACGGACCGAGGACTCGCGCTTTCGAGTCTCGGGCTCGACGCCCTCGCCTTGACGGAGCTGGAACGGGCCGACCGGGACAACCCCCATAGCTTCGTGACCCTCGCCGCTCTGGGTCTCGTCCTGGACGCGCGCGGCGAGCGCGCGCGGGCGCTTCTGGCCTACGAGCGGGCCGTCGGGCTTCGATCCGGTTACGCGCCCGCGCACTACTGGCTCGGGGTGGCGTATCTGCGTCAGAAGCGCCTCTCGGAGGGGATCGCGCAACTCGAACAGGCGCTCCGGATCAACCCGAAACTTCCGCTCGCGCACTACAACCTCGGCGCGGCCTACGAGAACCGGGGCGACAAGAGCCGAGCCCGCGAACAGTACCGGCGGGAGCTCGAGCTCGATCCCTCGTCTCAACCCGCGCAAAAAGGCCTGCGCCGCCTCGGGTGAGCTTTCCGAAGTCACTCCGGGCGTCCCCTTGGCTTTTTCGTCTCTCGCCCCATATTACAAAACGGGAGTCCCGGAGAGCCGAGAAAAAGTGTCGACGACCAAGCAGCACATCGGACGCTACGTCCTGCTCGAAACCGTCGGACGGGGAGCGATGGGAGTCGTCTACCGCGCCGAGGATCCCGTCATCCATCGAACGGTCGCCGTCAAGGTGCTCCATTCGGTCGGGGGGCTGACCCCGGAGCAGGCCGGACAGGCGCGGGAACGATTCTCGCGCGAAGGCCGGGCGCTGGGCAGCATCGACCACCCGAACATCATCCGCGTGTTCGACGTCGGCGAGGACCACGAGTCCGGCGAGATGTTCATCGTCATGGAGTTCGTCCCCGGCCCTACTCTCGAGAGGGTCATCGTCGAGGCGAGCTTGGAGCTCGAGAAAGCCGTGGCGATCGTGGGTCAGATCGCGGCGGGACTGGACGCCGCCCACGCGCAAGGGGTCATCCATCGGGACATCAAGCCCTCGAACATCCTGATGACGGACGACGGGACCGCGAAAATCGCGGACTTCGGCATCACGCTCGTTGAATCCTCGGTGTTGACGCAGGACATCAGGGAGCTCGGAACGCCGGCCTACATGTCGCCCGAGCAAGTGAGCGGCAAGGCTCTGGATTCCAAAGCGGATCTTTTTTCCTTGGGCGTCTTGACGTACGAGATGCTGGCGGATCGAAAACCGTTCGGCGGTGCCGACATCGTTGCGATCGCCTATGCGATCGCTCATGCCAATCCGGTCCCGATCAGCGAGGCCAACCCGGGGTTACCCCAAGCTCTCGACCCGGTCCTCGAGCGCATTCTGGCCAAGGAACCGTCCGAACGTTTTGCGAGCGGTAAAGAGTTTCACGACGCGTTGCGCGCTTGCCTGTCGGACGAAGCCGCCGGCCCCTCCGCGCCGCCGGTCGCCGTCGCGAGCAAACGACCCTACGTCGCGTGGGGGATGGCCGCCGTCGCCCTGGTCGGTGTCGCCGTCGCCGTCGTGCTGCTCTCGAGGCAACGCGGGACCGGTTCTCCGCCTGCCGACTCGCCGTTCCCCTCGGATCCGGTCGCGACGATTTCGAGCGCGGCTCCCGTCAGACCCGAGGCGAAAGGCCTCACCCAGCAGTCGGCCCGGGCCAAGCCGCTTCCGCCGCCGCCGCACGCGCCAGCGAAGAAACCGCCGACAAAGCCGGGCGCCCCTCCGGTGGCTCCGGCATCGAGTGACACCCGCGTGGCGTCAAAAGCGGAGTCCCGGCCTTCCGTCCCGAAGGCCGCCACCGTCTCGAAGGCCGCCGCCACCGTCGCAACCGCTCCGACGGTCAACGTCACGATCAGTCTCGCCCACCGATTGCGCAGGGGGACACTCCTCGTGCTGCTCGATGGCGTGGCCGTCTTCAACGAAAAGTTCGCGAAATCGAAGTTGGCGCTGGTTCAAACGACGGTCTGGGACCCCCTCAAGGCCCCGGTCGGGGGACACACGCTCACGGCGCGAGTGACCGCCGAGGACGGCAAAACCTATGTCTCGGACTCCTACACGTTCGAATTTTCTCGCGAACAAGGTG
>JANMVW010000192.1:0-2808 GCA_031393555.1 Acidobacteriota bacterium | reverse complement strand
CTGAGGCTTGGGCTCACAAGACGTCTTTGACCCCTTCGCGGCCATAGTCGTCCTCGATCCGCACGACGTCTTCGAGCTCGGGGGTCGAAACCTCGAAGAGCAGGGTGTCGGTCACGGCGCGGAACCGGTGCACGGTACCGGACGTTATTTGCCGCGAGTCCCCCGGTCCCATGCTCACGACCGTCTGTTCTTTGCCGCGGCCGAGGACGAGCTCGAGCGAGCCGGCCTGGACGAAAAACGCCTCGTCTTTCTTTTCGTGGTACTGGAGGCTCAACTGCGAACCGGCGCTGATGAACAGGACCTTTCCCGCGTAGCGGTCGGTCCTCACGAAGCGCAGCTCGTAACCCCACGGCTTGTCGACTCGCGAAACGCTCATGCCGGTTTCTCCTCGATCTCGCGCGTGGCGCGAGCGATTTCGGTGGCCCGGACCGCATCGCGCACGCGGGGCACCGCCCGGGGCGGGCACGACAACTCGCGAAGCCCCAACCCCAAAAGCGTCGGGACCATTTCGGGGCTCGCCGCCATCTCCCCGCACAGCGTGACCGGGATGCCGCAGGCCTTCCCCGCACGCACGACGAAGCGCAACATGCGCAGCACCGCCGGATGGAGCGGCTCGTAGAGCGCCGCCACCGACGGGTTCCCGCGATCGACCGCCAAGGTGTACTGGATGAGGTCGTTCGTTCCCAGGCTCAGGAAATCGACTTCGCGGGCGAGGAAGTCGGCCGTCATCGCGGCGGCCGGGGTCTCGATCATGGCGCCCAAGGGAACGTCGGGGCGGCAGAGCACGCCGGCGGCGCGCAGCAAAGCGGCCTCACGGGCGATGATCCGGCGCACCTCACGTACCTCGTCGACGGAGGTCACCAGGGGGAGCAATACGCGGAGGTTCGCGTGCGCCGAAGCCCGCAGGAGTGCGCGCAGCTGAGGCACGAAGATCTCCGGACGCTTGAGGCAAAGCCGCAATCCCCGTAAGCCCAACACGGGATTCGGCTCGGTGCGATCGAGCACCTCGTGGAAGTACTTCTCGCCGCCGAGGTCGAGCGTCCGGACGACCACCGGATGCGGCGCCACGCGTTCGGCAAGATCGCGGTAGGTCCTGTAGTGATCCTCTTCGTCCGGAAGCCGTGGCGCCCGGGCCACGAAAAGAAACTCCGAACGGTACAGTCCGATCCCGCGCGCACCAAAGCGCATCGCCACGGCGGCCTCGTCCGGGAACTCGATGTTGGCGCGGAGGATGATTTCGACCCCGTCGCGCGTGACGGCGGGGAGGTCGCGCGTCGCGGCCCAGGCGTCCTCGCGCGACACCCAGAGGTCGTGCTGCGTCCGCGCATCCCTCAGGCGGGCGGGGTCGGGGTCGACGACGACCTCTCCGCGATCGCCGTCGACGACGACGAGCTCGCCCACGCGAACGTTTCGCGCGGCGTCTCCCAGGCCGATGACGGCGGGGAGACCGAACGCCTGCGCCAGGATCGCCGTGTGGCTCGTCGGCCCGCCGAGATCGGCGGCCAACGCCACGACCCCGTCGCGAGCCAAAGCCACCGTGTCGGAGGGGCCGATCGCGGAGGCCACGACGACGATGGGTCCGTCCGGTGGCGGGGCGTCCGTCCCCGGCACGGGCTCGAGGAGCCGGACGAGCCGTCGCTGGAGGTCTCGCAGGTCGCCCGCTCGATCGCGCAGGTAGCGGTCTTCGATGCTCTCGAATCGCGTGAGGTACCCGTCGATCGTCGCGTGGACGGCGAACGCCGCCGAGACGCCCTCCGCCCGAACGCGGTGCTCGACCTCGGCGACGAGCGACGGGTCGTCAACGAGCATCGTCTGGGCATCGAGGATCGCGGCGTAGCTTTCACCCAGGGTGGTCATGAGGCGGGACTTCAGGCCGCGCAACTCGTCACGCGCGTTTCCGCGGGCCGCTTCGAAGAGCTCGAGCTCTGTCGCCGGGCTCGACTCCGGGCGAGCGTCGCGCCGCGGCACCGACGCGGCCGTGGGTTGCCAGGGAAGGGCCCGTCCCAACGCGACGCCGGGGGAAACGCCCAGCCCGCGAAAGACCTGGGCCACTACGCGTCCTCGCCGAAACGCAAGCGGACGAGCTCCGCCAACTGGGCTCCCGCCTCGACTTCGTCTTCGCCCTGGATCGAAAGGTGGAGCTTGGTCCCCTTCGAAGCGGCGAGCGTCAAGAGCCCGAGAATCGACTTTCCGTCGACCCGCGTGCCCTCCCGGGAGACGGTCACGCGGGAGACGAACGCGCCGGCCAAGTGGACGAACTTCGCGGCCGCCCGCGCATGCAGACCGAGCCGGTTCACGATCGTGACGTCGAGCTCGTTCATCGAGCGGGGGTGTCCCCGGGACCCGTGCGCTTTTCCAAGACCTCGGAGGCGACCTGGATGGCGTCTCTCCCCTGCTGCGCGATCCGCCTCACGGTCTCGTCGAACCCGTCAACGGTGTGCAAGTTCGCGAACTTGATCAGCATCGGCAGATTGACCCCGGTCACGACGTCGATGCGCCCCGGCTCGAGAAGGGACAGGGCGACGTTGGACGGCGTCCCCCCGAACATATCGGTCAAGATCAACACCCGACCGTCGACCGCGACGCGAGCAATCCCTTCCTCGATGCGCCTCCTGGCGTCCGCGACGTCGTCGTCCCAGTCGAGGCAAATGGACGCCAACGTCGGCACGTCCCCGATGATGCGCCGCGCGGCCTTCTCGAGTTCGTCGGCCAGGCGTCCGTGCGAGACGATGAGCAGGCCCGGGGCGTCGTCCTTCATCCGTGTCACTCCTTTCCGAGATCGCGGTGCGTCACCGACACCGGCACGCC
>JANMVW010000283.1:0-1704 GCA_031393555.1 Acidobacteriota bacterium | reverse complement strand
CGCGTTGAAGATCGCGCACGGCGGTTGGTTCCCCCTCGTCCTCGCGGTGGCGATCGTCGTGATCATGACGACCTGGGCGACGGGAAGGCGCCTGCTGACGGCTCGACTGCGCGAGCGCTCGTGGACGTTCGACGAGATCGCCGCTCACGAGAGCGAGGACCGG
This sequence comes from Acidobacteriota bacterium, assembly GCA_031393555.1. Taxonomy (GTDB): domain Bacteria; phylum Acidobacteriota; class Polarisedimenticolia; order Polarisedimenticolales; family DASRJG01; genus DASRJG01. The sequence continues at coordinate 1,541 of JANMVW010000283.1, read as the reverse complement.
CTCGTGACGTCTCCCCGCACCGCCGTTTTCCTCTCGCGCGAGCTCGACCGCGTCCCCCCAGCCCTGTGGCGGCTCGTGAATCATCTCGACATCCGCCCCGCCCGGTCGATCGTGGTTCAGGTGACCACCGAGCCCGTGCCGAAGGTCCCCGCGGCGGAACGGTTCGACGTGCGGACGGTGGCCGACGGCGTCTACCGCGTGGCCGTGCGCTACGGCTTCATGGAAGAGCCCAACATTCCCGCGGTGATCAGCAGGCTGCGCGGGGAGGGGCTCGACGTCGACCCGGACGAGGTCGTCTACGTCCTCGGCCGCGAGACGATCCTGGCGACCGAGCGGCACGGCATGGCGCTGTGGCGCGAGCGTCTGTTCGGCTTTCTTTCGAGGAACGCCTCGCGCGCCACTGCGTTTTACCGGCTGCCCCCGAAACAGGTGATCGAAATCGGAGCGGAGATCGATCTCTAATCGGGGTCGGCTCAGTCTTCGGGCCGCTCGCCGCCGGGAGCCATCTTGACGATCCGCGGCGAAAACGACGCCACCGTCTCGACGAGGTCCGCCTGGGCGGCCATGACGTCGTCGATGTTCTTGTAGGCCATCGGCGCCTCGTCGAGCCCCGCCGACATCAGCGTGACGCCGCGTTCGTCGAGCAGCGCCTGGAGCTGCGGCCAACGGAACGTCGCCTTGGCCTGCGTGCGGCTCATGGCACGGCCGGCCCCATGCGAGGCGGAGTTCATCGAGGCGGCGCTTCCGCGCCCGCGCGCCAGATACGTCGGGCTTGCCATCGAGCCGGGGATGACGCCGAGGACGCCTCGACCCGCGGGAGTCGCGCCCTTGCGGTGAACGATGACCTCCTCGCCGTCGTGAACTTCCTTCCAGGCGAAGTTGTGATGGTTCTCGACGTCCAAGATCACGCCCGCGCCCAGGTTCCGCGCGATATGACGATGGATCAGGGCGTGGTTGGCCGCGGCATACTTCCCCATCAGCTCCATGGCGGCCCAGTACTCTCGTCCCTCCTCGGTATCGAGTTCGAGCCACGCGAGGTGACGAAGCTCCTTCGGCAACTCGGGGTGCAGTTCCATCGCGAGCTTGCTGTAGTGTCCGGCGACCAGAGCCCCCGTGCCACGGCTCCCGCTGTGTGACAGCAAGGCGAGGTAGTCCCCCGCCGGGATGCCGAGCCCGTCATGCGCGATGTGAAACACGCCGAACTCGACGAAGTGGTTGCCGCTACCGCTGGTGCCGAGCTGCGACCAGGCCTTGTCCTTGTTCTGCATCGTTGTTCCGGTGACCGACCAATCCTCGTCCATCACGTCGTGGCTTCGCCGATTCTTGAATGCGGCGCCGATCCCGAAGCGCGTCTCGCCTTCGATCGCGTGCTTCAGGCGTTCGGGTTCGCCCTCGATCGTGGCCGCCGGAAGGTCGTACACCGAGAGCTTGACGCGGCACGCGATGTCGACGCCCACCGCGTAGGGAATCACGGCGTTTCGCGTCGCGAGGACACCGCCGATCGGGAGCCCGTACCCGACGTGCGCGTCGGGCATCAGCGC
>JANMVW010000127.1:0-10127 GCA_031393555.1 Acidobacteriota bacterium | reverse complement strand
GGCCTTCGTTCACGTGGCCTGCGCAAGCCTGAGCGGCACGTCGGGCGCGGCGGTTCTCCTCGGCTCGGGGGGGGGACCGGGACGCCTTGCGCTCGCCGAGCGCGGGTCAGTCTTCCTGGAGGACGTCGACGTCCTGCCGGGAGCGCTTCAAACGGCGATCGCCGCCTGGTCGTCTCGCCATCCCGACGTCCGGTGGATCGCCACCGCCGCGCCGGACCCCGCGGGGCTCACGTCTCCCCTCCGCGAACAACTCGATGTCGTCCGGATCACGACCGCCCCGCTGCGCGCCCGGCGGGAGGACATCGCACTGCTTTCGGTGCGGTTCCTGCGCGACCTTTCGCGTGAATATGGCCGCGTGGACAAACGGTTTTCCAAAGACGCGCTCGCGGCGCTGAGCCGTCACGATTGGCCCGGCAACGTACGTTCGCTTCGCAACGCCGTGGAGAGGGCGTTGCTGCTCGCCCCGGCCGATGAGATCCAGGTGTCGGACCTGCCGGTGGATCTCGGCGGCGCGACGCACGCGACGGAGGATCTCTACGGCTCGTTTCCGACGCTGGCCGGCGGTCTCGCCGCGTTCGAGCGGTACTTCTTGCGTCGGGCCTTGCGGGACGAGAGGGGCGACATCGAGGCGGCGGCGCGGCGCGCGGGCGTCTCCGCGGCGATGCTGCGCGAGCGCATCGGCTGACCGGACGAGTCAGGACGCGCGGGAGCCGGTGCGGGAGACCCAAGCGAGCGCGCCGGAAACCGTGAGCAAGGTGGCCAAGGCGGCGAGCACGGCCGAGAGCGAAATTGCTCCGAGCGTCCAGGCGCCCCAGGCTCCGGGCGAGCCGGCCCAGGCGACCGACTGCGCGGTCATCCGAATCCACTGCGCGGCCTGGCCGATCACGGAGATCAATCCGTCGGTGTCGTCCGGCGTGAACCGCGGCATCGCGGGCGCCGCCACGTCCAGGCGCAGGTACGGCAACACACGCGCGGCGAGGCCTCCGCCAAGCGCGGCCAGCGCCCCCCACGCGGCAAGGCGCAGCCCCCGGTTGCGCCTCGTTTTTCGCGTGAGTTCAATGGCGGGCCTCACGGGCAGGTCCGGAAGCGCGGCCATGACCGCTCCAAAGAAAGACTCATCCACGTTGCTCGCGTCGGCCGCCCCGTCGAGCATCTGGGCCAGCCTCGATTCGCGGGCGAGCAGGATCCGGCACGCGGTGCAGGTTGCGAGGTGCCGCGCGAGGCGGAACGCCTCTCCCGGCTCGAGATCGCCGTCCACCGAGCGGACGATCCAGGGTCGGATGCGCCGGCACGGGGTCATCGCTGCGCCTCCGGATCGAGCACGTCGACCAGTCGCGCTCTGAGGAGCTCGCGCGCCCGAAAAATCCTGTTCTTCACGGTTCCCAGCGGCAGCCCCGTGATCCGTGCGATCTCGTCGTAGCGACAGTCTTGAGAGTGACGCAAGAGAATCAGTTGACGGTAGCTCGTCGGCAATGCGGCGATCGCCTTCTGGATCCGGCTCCCGAGCTCCCGGCCGCGAAGGACGTCGTCGGGGGACGGGTCGGTTCCCGCGATCACCGGGGCGGCGGGGGCCTCGTCGGAGGGAGAAGGCTCGCTGAGCGAGAGCGACCGCGGCTGCCTGCGACGCAAGTGATCGATCGCGCGATTCGAGGCGATACGGTAGAGCCAGGTGGTGAATCGGTAACGGGGATCGAAGGCATCGAGCGACACGAAGACCTTGAGGAAAACCTCTTGCGAAAGGTCCGTTGCGGCATCGCGCGAACCCACCAGGCGAAAGATGTAGTTCACGAGCCCCCGTTGATGACGAAGCACGAGGGCGCCGAATGCGTCGCGGTCGCCTGCGAGGGTTTCCTCGACCAGGCGCTCGTCGGGAAAGCCGGCCAGATCGGAGATCGTGCTTCGAACGGCGCCTCGTTCCGAGGAGGGTTTGCGCATGGGTTCCATAGTGCTCCTTAGTGCTCTTTATTACGCGCCCGGGCACCAAAGGTTTTCCGGAGTGCGAGATTTTTCGACGGACGACGGCGCCTGGACAGGCCTACCTGGCCCCACCGGCCACGTGTTACGATCCGTCGGGTGTCGTATGGCCGTCGAAGCGACGGGTAGGAGGGGGTCAGACGTGGAGGCGTCGCGGCTGGGGGACAGGGCCCGCGGCAAGCTGATGAGCCTCCTTTCGGACGACCATCCCGACCCCGGCCGGTGGGTCGGGCGGCTCAAGACGCTGAGCGATCTCGAAAACACTCCGGTGTTCGCCAGCGCGGTCCGCTTCCTGTTCCACCTCAACGTCGACGATGCCGAAGCCGAGCTCCTCCTGGAGCGGGTTCTCGACCACCGCCGCGGCCTGGCCCGGGATCTGGGGCGCGATCCCGGCTTGAGGGTCGCCGCGATGGACTATCTGTCTAATATCGAAAGACGCTACGAGAACCCCAAGATCGTCGAGATGGATGAGTTCGAGGAGACGGAGCGGTCCGCCCGCACCGATGCGCTCACCGGGCTTGCGAACCGGCGGGTCTTTCATGAAACGCTGGACGCCGAAATCCGACGCAGCCGCCGCTATCGTTGGCCGGTGACCGTCCTGATGCTCGACCTGGATCACTTCAAGGACGTCAACGACTCGTTCGGTCACATGCTCGGCGACCTCGTCCTCGAACGGGTCGGGGGCATCGTGCGCCACGCCGTTCGCGACGCCGATGTGGCCTGCCGGTTTGGCGGCGAGGAGTTGGCGGTCGTTCTTCCGGAGACCGCACGCGAAGGAGGATACGCCGTCGCCGAGCGCATCCGCCGCCGCGTGGAGCATGCGTTCCAAGGCCGACCCATCGACGGGCACGACATCTCGATGACGATTTCCGCGGGGCTCGCGACGTTTCCCGAGGACGGCCTTCACGCCGACGAACTGCTCGCGCGCGCGGACGAGGCACTCTACGGCGCGAAGCACGGGGGGAGGAATCGCGTCTGCGTCCACTTCCGCGAGAAACGCGCGGCACTGCGCTTTCCCGTCAAGCTGGGGACCGCGGTGCGCCTGAGCGGTGCGGCCGGAGCCGGTGCGCTCGCCGTCAACCTCAGCCGGACCGGAGTGCTCCTCGATGCGGGGGCCGGGTTGTCGGTCGCGGATCGGGTCTGTCTGAACTTCGACCGGTGCGGCGGCGCAGGCATCGACGAGGCTTTCGGACTCTCCGGCCGCGTGGTTCGCGTTGTCGCCGATCCCTCTCAACCGGCCCACGCCCAAGTCGGGGTCGCGTTCGACGACCCGCTCCCCGAGTCCAGGTTGGCCGCGCGAGTGTCGCTGTCGCGGGCGGGAGCCCGCGGTCCGCGACGGTCGGGTCGATGATCACGCGCGAGGAAGCGTCCCTGCTCAAAGACCAGCTCCTCCAACTGCTGTCGGAGGACACCCGGAACACCGAACGCCTGTTCGCGCGACTCGACGCGATCTCGAAAGAGTCGGGAATCGAGGCGAACGCCGCGCTGATTCTCATCCTGACTCAGCTCGCCTTCGATGAGGCCGATGCCCGCGCGCACTGGGAAGGGATCCTGGCGCACCGGCACACCTTGTCGTTGTCTCTCGGGCGCGATGCCGGGCTGCGCGTTGCGGTCCTCGACTACTTCATGAACATCAACCGACGCCTGATCAACCCGACCTTGATCGACGTCGCCATGGAAGAGGCGCCGCCGCGTGTGGACGTCGATCCCTTGACGGGGCTCGCCGGAAACCGGTCCTTCCGCGTCGCCCTACAGGGAGAGCTGCGCCGGGCGCGTCGCTACGGCCACGCGGTCGCCGTCGCAATCTTCGACCTGGACGGATTCGGCGAGGTCAACCTACGCCTCGGCCGGCTCGTCGCGGACCGCTTGCTCCGCGAAGCGGCGATGATCTTGGGCAACAAGATTCGCGACATCGACCTCGCCGCGCGCCCGGGAGAAGACGAATTGGCGATTCTGCTCCCGCAGACCGGCCGTAACGGAGCCTTCCTCGTCGCCGACCGGTTTCGCCGCGAGCTCCAAACGCACTTCAGCAGGCGTGAGGCGGGAGGCAAGCCGGCGGATCTGACCGTGTCCGGAGGCATCGCGGCCTATCCCGACGACGGCGCCGACGCCGAGAACTTGATCGCCCGCGCGGCCCAGGCCCTGTACCAGGCGAAAGGCTCCGGCAAGAACGCGGTCCTGGTGCACAGTCCCGAGCGCCGCCGTTTCCTGCGTTTCGACCTGGAGACGCGGCGTTGCGAGATCGAAGTGCTCGCCCCGGCCGACGTCGGGGCGGGGCGGGCGCGGAACCTGAGCCGGAACGGACTGCTCTTCGCCAGCCCCGAGCCCATCGAAGTCGGCGAGGATGTCGAGATCCGGCTCGAGAGCGGGGGCCTCGACGCGCCTTTGCGGGTCCTGACGGTGCGCGGGCGCGTCGTGAGGCTCGAGGAGGCGCCCTCCGGCGAGAACGACCGTTTCGAGATCGGGGTCGCATTCGATCTCGACGCGGGGAATGGCGAGCAGGACATTCTCCTGTTCCTCGAACACGCCGGACCGGAGCGTCCCGCCGAGCCGGCGTGATGCGATTGCTCGCGATCGACGCCTCGACCTTTTGGGGCGGTGTCGCGTTGCTCGAGGTCCGCGAAGGCGTGACCCGACTCGTGGCCGAAATCGGGGTTCACGTCGAGGGCTCCCATGCGGCGCGGTTGCTCCCGCTGGTGGAAGGGCTTCTCGCCACCGCCGACTGGCCGAAAACCTCGATCGACGCCTACGCCGCGGTGCGCGGGCCGGGGTCGTTCACGGGAATTCGCGTTGCCCTCGGGTTGTTGAGCGGGTTCGCGCTCGTCTCCGGACGTCCTTGCGTGGGCGTCGGCTCGCTTCACGCGATGGCGGAAGCGCACGGCCCGCTGGCGGCCGATCGAGTACCGCTTCTCGACGCGGGCCGAGGGGATGTGTACGGAGCGCGCTTCGACGCGGCATCGAGCCCGCCCCGCGAGCTTCGGTCGGCCTGGGTGGGGGATCCGTCGCTCGCCCTCGAGCCGGGCGTCGTGCTCGCCCTGTTCGGAGACGGTGCGCGCGTCCACGAAGCACGCCTGCGCGATGCCGGTTATTCCGGCCCGATCGGTCGCGCGCCGACGTCCGTCGCCGCAGCCGCCGGCCGTATCGCGCTTGCGATACTCGCGTCTGGAACCGAAGCCGTGCCGGAGCTCTCCCCGCTCTATGTGCGGCCGGCGAGCGCGAAAGTCCGGCTCGGATGACCAACGGCCCGGTCGCCATCGAGCCGATGACGGCCGCGGACCTGCCTTCGGTGCTGGCTATCGAGCGCGAGTCGTTCACGAGCCCGTGGACCGAAGCCAATTTCCGGCATGAACTCGAGGGTAATCCGCTGGCCTGGAATCTCGTCGTGCGGGTGGGCGGGAAGGTCGTGGCCTTCGCCTGCGCCTACATCGTCGCGGACGAGCTGATGATCAACGATTTCGCCGTCGCGTCCTCGCGGCGTCGATTGGGGCTCGGACGCGCTCTGCTTTCGCACCTCACCGACGGGGCGCGCGTTCGGGGATGCCGACGCGCGACCCTCGAAGTGCGCCCGGGAAACGGGGCGGCCCGCGAGCTCTACGAAGGATTCGGGTTCAGCATCGTCGGGCGCCGTTTGGGGTACTACGCGGACACGGGGGAGGACGCGCTCTTGATGACGTGCGCCCTCTCGTCCATGTGACGGTACGTTGCCCCGAGGCGTCCGCGCGCCTACAGTTGCAGCGACCGATCCCACGATTCGCACCAGGAGGAACCGCATGAATCAGAGCAAGGACGAAGCCAATTTGCATCGGCTCTCCCTCAAGCACAAAGAACTCCAAGAGCGGCTGGCCGTGTTGGCGGGCCGGCGGTTCCCGACCGAGCCCGAGCAACAAGAGGAGTCGACCCTCAAGAAGATGAAGCTCAAGGTCAAAGACGAAATGGAGTCGATCTTGGTCCAGCGGCCGGAGCTCGCAGGCCGACACGGATGACGTTGGATCGTGCGGGGTGGCCTTTCGTTTTGGGGCTCGGCGGCGTCACGGTCGCCGTGTGGTGGTTCGCGCCCCTTCTGGCGGTTGTCGGCGTCGTACTCTTGCTGTTCACGCTGAACTTCTTCCGCGATCCGGAGCGCAACGCGCCGGACCACCACGGCGTTCTGGTCAGCCCGGCGGACGGGAAAGTCATCCGGGCGGACACCGGGCGCGTTTCGATTTTCATGAACGTCTTTAACGTTCACGTCTGTCGAAGTCCCGTCGCGGGGCGTGTGACGTCGGTCGACCATGTGCCCGGACGCTTTCTCGCCGCGATGAAGGCCGAATCGTCGGACCACAACGAGCGCACCGCGATCGTCGTTCAACCGCCGGTGGGGGAGCCCGTGCGGTTCGTGCTGGTGGCCGGTTTGATCGCGCGCCGGATCGTCTGTCGCGTTTCCGAGGGGCGCGAGCTTTTCGCGGGAGAACGCGTCGGGATCATTCGATTCGGATCCCGCGTGGATCTCGACCTCCCCGCCGGAACGATGACGGCCGTGCGTGTCGGGGACCGCGTCGTCGCAGGCGAAACCGTCGTGGCGCGGCGGGTGTGACCTCCCGCATAGAGCCCCCGTCGCTTCTCCGATATAGTGCCGGTCCCACACGCGAGGACGATTCCATGGCCGGCCGACGCAAGCTTCGCCGAGGCATCTACCTGCTCCCGACCGCGTTCACGACGGGGAGTTTGTGCTGCGGTTTCTATAGCCTCATCGAATCGTCGCGTGGGGATTACAAGACCGCGGCGCTGCTGATCATCGTCGCCGGAGTGCTCGATGGTCTCGACGGGCGCATCGCGCGGCTGACCGGGACGACATCGGAGTTCGGCGTCGAGTTCGACTCCCTCGCCGACATCTCCTCGTTCGGAATTGCGCCCGCGTTTCTGGCGTACGAGTGGGCGCTCCAGTCATTCCACCGCGTCGGGTGGCTGATCGCCTTTCTCTTCGTCGCGTGCGCGGCCACCCGGCTCGCTCGCTTCAATATCCAGCACGGGTCGTCGGATAAACGATTTTTCGCCGGGCTCCCCTCGCCGGCTGCGGCGGGGGTCATCGCAAGCGTCGCGTTCGCGTTCCCGAGCCCTCCCGCTCAACTCGGTCCGTCGGTGCTGATCGGGTTTCTGGTCGCGGCCGCCGCGCTGCTCATGGTGTCGCACGTTCGTTATCGTTCGTTCAAGACCCTCGACTTGAGAAGCCCGAGGTCGTACCTCTCGGTCGTGGCGATCGTACTCGTATTCGTCGCGGTGCTCGTCCACCGGCGCTCGCTCATGGTGATCGCCGGCCTCTATCTCGTTTGGGGACCGGCGGCCTGGTTCGCCGGTTGGGTCTTGAGGGGGCGCGGGGGGCCGAGAGCGGGACTCGGCGGCGCCCCGGCCGAGGAGGTCGTCGATGGCGCGCCCGGTCGCTGATCCTGCCGGCGGGCGCATCGCGGTCCTCGGCGCGGCGAGCCCCGCGGGAGCCCATCTCAAAGCCGCGCTCGCCGATCGCGGTATCCCGGGGGCGCGGGTGGCCCTGTTCGGCCTCCACCGGGAGGTCGCGGTCCTTTCGGAGTACGACGGTGAGGCGCGTCTGGTGCAGACCGCGGACGAGTTGGACGCCGCCGGCTGCGCGGCGATTTTCGTTTGTGAAATCGGACACGACGTCGACGGTTTGATCCGGGCCGCGGCGTCGGGGACGCTGATCGTCGACATGACCGGATCGATCCCGGGAACCGTCTTGAAGGGAACCTCCGGTGATTCGACGGAGGCCCGGCTCGTCGCGGCTCCGCACCCGGTGACTTTATTGCTCGCCAGCCTGCTCGCCCCCATTCACCGGCAGATCGGCCTGACGCGCATCTCGGCGTTCGTTCTGTGCCCCGCGTCCGATTTCGGTGAGGGCGGCCTCGAAGAGCTACGCGAGCAGACCGTGCATCTGCTGCGTTTCGAGCCGACCCCGACCGAAGTCTTTGGGCGCCAACTGGCGTTCAACGTGGTTCCCGAGCACCTCTTCCCCCTGGGCGAGGAGGCCGCGGCGACGCGCGTCGTGCGAGAGATTCGCGCGATCCTCGGCACGCCGGACCTCCCCATCGTGTTGTCGCAGGCGCTCGTCCCCGTGTTTTTCGGACACGCGATCGCCGTGCACGTCGATCTCGTCCACTTGGGCCGTGCCGAGGCGATCGCCGCCTGGCGCGAAGCGGCCGACGTCGCGATCGCTTCGGAATCGGACTCGGACTCGGACACGGGCACGACGCTCGACGCGCCGGAGGGCTCCGGGATCCTGGTCTCCCGGGTCGAGGCGATCGCCGGTTCGACGCTGCGCGTTTGGGCGCTCGGGTCCGAGGCGGGGGCCGCCGCCGCCGCGCGTGCCATCGCCGCCGGTGTCGACGCCGGTCTCCTGTGAAGCGGCCGTGAACGCGCCCTACGAGGTCCTCCTGGCGTTGCGGTACTTGCGAGTTCACCGGGGCCGGACGTTTCTCTCGGTGATCACGATGATCTCGGTCGGCGGCGTCGCCGTCGGAACCGCGGCTCTGGTCATCGCGCTCGCACTGATGACGGGGTTCGAGGAGGATATGAGGCAGCGCATCCTTCGCGGAAGCGCCCACCTCCAAATCATCGAGCAATCGGAAACCGGTTTCGACGACGCGGACGGCGTGCTCGCGAAAGCTCGCGCGGTTCCGGGCGTCGCGGCGGCGACCCCGGTGCTCTTTTCGCCGGCGATGATCATGAACGACGCTCTCGGATCGCCGGCGTACGCGGAGATCTACGGCGTTGATCCCCAGCTTCAAGGCCAGGTCGTCAATTTCGGAGCGGAGGCCGGGAAAACTCCGCTGGCGGGGTTGAAGTCCACCGGGGAGAGCGGCCGTCCGGGGATCGTCTTGGGCGCCGATCTGGCGGCGCGCATGGCCGTGAGGCCCGGCGACCTGGTTCGCCTTCTCGTCCCGAAGGTCCGGCTGACGCCGTTCGCCCCGATCCCCCGGAGCCTGGTGCTCGAAGTGGCCGGAGTCGTGAAGACCGACGCTTACCCGCAAGACAGCCAGCGGGCGTACGTCGCTCTCGACGTCGCCCGGCGGCTTCTGGACGCGCCCGGGCGTGCGTCGTGGGTGGAGCTGCGCCTGACCGATCCCAAGGATCTCGGCGCGATGAAGCTCGTCGTTTCGCGCGCGATGGGCGAGCGGTTCGTCGTGCTCGACCTCTTGGAGCAGAACAAGGAGATCTTCAAGGCGTTCGAGACGGAAAAGCTGTTCCTTTTCATCGCCATCGCGCTGATCGTGGTCGTGGCCTCGCTCAATATCGTCTCGACCCTGGTCCTGATGGTCAACGACAAGGTCAAAGAGATCGGAACACTGACCGCGATGGGGGCCCGCCCCGTCGGGATCGCGGCGGTTTTCATGCTGCAGGGGATCGTCATCGGCCTCGTCGGGACGTCCATCGGGTTGGCGCTCGGATCGGGGCTGGCGTATTGGCTCGACACGTACCGTGTCATGAGGCTGAACCCGGACGTCTATTTCATCGCGTACGTACCCTTCGCGAACCACCCTCGAAACGTCGCGATCGTGGGGTTGTCGGCCCTGGTCATCGCCTTTTGCGCGACGATCTATCCGGCCTTCAAGGCGGCGCGACTGAAGCCGGTCGAGGCGATCCGCCATGAATGAGCCGGTGCTCTCGGCGCGGGGCGTGGCCAAACGGTACATGAGCGGGGAACGAGTCCTCGACGTCCTGGAAGGGCTCGACATCGAGGTGGCCGCCGGAGAGTCCGTCGCCATCGTGGGCGATTCCGGGGTGGGGAAGTCGACCCTCCTGCATGTTCTCGGAGGATTGGACCTCCCCGACGAGGGGACCGTCGCCTTTTTGGGCCGCGAGATGGTCACCCCCCGGGGGGGTGATTTGTCGGAGTACCGCAATCGCCACGTCGGCTTTATATTCCAATTCCACCACCTGCTTCCGGAGTTCACGGCGCTCGAAAATGTCGAGATGCCGTTCCGGATCGGGAGGAGGCCGGGAGACCCGTCGGGGCCGGCCAGGGAGATGCTGATGCGCCTCGGCCTCGCGGATCGATTGACCCACCGCCCCGGGGCTCTCTCCGGAGGCGAGCAGCAGCGGGTCGCGATCGCGCGGGCGTTGGCCTCGGGGCCCGCGGTGGTGCTCGCGGACGAGCCCACGGG
>JANMVW010000109.1:0-10148 GCA_031393555.1 Acidobacteriota bacterium | reverse complement strand
GTGACGCCCGCGCCCGCGCCGGCCGCCGAGACGGGCGCCGCGACCCCACTGCCGGCCGTCGAGGCCGGAGACGCCGCCGACTACCGCGCGATCCTCTCGCGGGACGACTTGCTCGCCGCCGTGGCGCATTGCCGGGCGGCCGGGCGGATCGCCGTCGATACCGAGACGAACTCCACCGACCCGATGCGCGCGAAACTGGTCGGGATCTCGTTGTCGTGGGCGCAGCGTCAAGGCGTGTACGTCCCCGTCGCGCACGCGTATCTCGGGGTTCCCGATCAGTTGGCGCTCGAAGAGGTTCGTGAAGTCCTGGCGCCGCTCCTTTCGGATCCGACGGTCGCGAAGGTCGGCCAGAACCTCAAGTACGACAGCCACATTCTGCGCCGCCACGGGATGCCGGTTGCGGGATGGGCTCTCGACACGATGGTCGCGGCTTTTCTCCTGGAGCCCGATCGGCCGAGCTTCGGCATGGACTCGCTCGCAGCCTTCTACCTGGGTCACGAGACGATCAAGTACGCGTCGCTGGTCGGTTCGGGCGCAAGGCAACAAACCCTGGACCAGATCGACGTCGATCGCGTGACACGCTACGCCGCCGAGGACGCGGACGTGACGCTCAGGCTCGCGGAGGTGCTTTCCCCCAAACTCGAAGAGGCCGGCGTTCTGACGGTCTGGCGCACGATCGACGGGCCGACGCTCCCGATCCTCGAGCGCATGGAGGCGACCGGGATCAAGATCGACGTCGAAGCGCTCGCTGCGTTGTCCAAGGAGATGGACGGACTCCTCGACCTCGAGCGACGCGCGATCCACACGCTCGCCGGCGGGGCGTTCAACGTGGATTCCCCCAAGCAATTGCGCGAGATTCTTTTTGGCGCGCTCGGCCTGAAACCGGGGAAGAAGACCGCCAAGAGCGGCGAGTTCTCGACCGATGCGGCGACCCTGGAGGATCTGGCGGAAAACCACGAGATCGCGCGCCGCCTGCTTTCGTATCGCGAGTTGGCCAAGCTGAAGGGAACCTACGTCGACACCCTTCCCGCGCTGGTCAATCCTGAGACCGGACGGGTCCACACGTCGTATCACCCGACCGGCGCCGCGACCGGACGGTTGTCGTCCTCGGATCCCAATCTCCAGAACATCCCCGCGCGGACGGCGATCGGCCTGCGGATTCGGAGCGCATTCGTTCCGGACGACGGCTGGGTCTTCCTGGCGTCCGACTATTCCCAGGTCGAACTGCGGGTACTCGCGCATCTGTGCGGCGACGTCGAGCTCCAGGCCGCGTTTCGCGCCGGGGAGGATATCCACCGTGTCACTGCGGCCAAGGTATTCGGCGTCGATCCAGCGCTCGTGACCGACACCATGCGCCGGCGCGCGAAGGCCATCAATTTCGGGATCCTCTACGGTATGTCCGAGGCCCGCCTGGCGCGCGATCAGGACATGACGCGCGAAGACGCGCACGATTTCATCGAAGCGTATTTCCTTCGGTTCAAGAGCGTGAAAGCCTACATCGAGGGGGTCCGGGCCGAGGCCATGCGCGAAGGACAGGTCCGAACGTTGTTCGGGCGTATCCGGTCGTTTGCCGTCCTCAAGGGGCGCGGACACCGCGGCGAGGTCGAACAGGCGCTTCGCGGGGCGGTGAACACGACGATCCAGGGGACGGCCGCGGATCTGATGAAGCTGGCGATGCAACGGGTCCTCCGGGTGCTTGACGACGAGGGGTTCCGGGCGCGTCTGCTCCTCCAGGTGCACGACGAATTGCTCCTCGAGGGTCCGCGGGTCGAAATCGATGTCGTCAAGGACAGGGTCCGCGAGGCCATGGAGAACGTCCATCCGCTGTCCGTTCCTCTCTCCGTCGATCAAAAGATCGGGGGGGATTGGCGGGAAGTGACGTAAATCGATTGCCCACAACAGTTTCAAAACCTACAATTCGTGTCGTGAGTCAAACCATCCGCGTCCTGGTCGTCGATGACGAGATGTCGATCCGCGAGGTGCTCTCGGACGGTCTCGAATCGTTCGGCTACGAGGTCGTTCAGGCCGGAAACGCCGCCGCCGGTTTCGAGGTCGTGAAGCGGGGCGGGGTCGATCTCGTCCTGTCCGACATCGAGATGCCCGGGGAGAACGGCCTGTCGCTCCTGCGCCGCATCAAGGACCACGACCCGGACGTCGACGTCATCATGGTGACCGGCGTCGTCGATTTCGAAACCGCCGTCGGCACGATCCGCAAGGGGGCTTCCGACTACGTCTCGAAGCCTTTCAACCTCGCGGAGGTCCGCATCGTGGTCGAGCGGACGCTCGACAAGCGCCGGCTCATCCGCGAGAACCGCGACTACCAGCAGAGCCTCGAATCCAAGGTGATCGAGCGCACGCGCGAGCTCGAAGAATCCTACGAAAGCACCCTCGAAGCGATGATCACGGCGCTCGATTTCAGGGACAACGAGACCCACGGTCATTCGCGCAGGGTCGTCGAGTACGCCGTGATGGTCGCGCAGGCGATGAACGTCGGCGAACCCGAGCTCTCCTGGATCCGGCGCGGGGCGATCCTGCACGACGTCGGGAAGATCGGCGTCCCGGATGCGATCCTGCGGAAACCAGGGAAGCTCGACGCGGCGGAATGGGAAGAGATGAAAAAGCACCCCGGGATGGGGTACAGGATGTTGAAACACATCCGCTTCCTGACGCCGGCTCTCGAGATCGTTCATTGCCATCAAGAGCGTTGGGATGGCTCGGGCTATCCGCACGGCCTCAAAGGAGAGGACATCCCGCTCGGGGCGCGCATCTTCGCGACGGTCGACACCTTCGACGCGATGACCTCGGATCGACCTTACCGCGCCGCGCTTTCGATCGAGGCCGCGCGCGACGAGATCCGGCGCTTCTCCGGAATCCAGTTCGATCCCAAGGTCGCCGACGTGTTTCTCGCCATCGAAGAGAGTGTGTGGCGCGACATCCGCGCGCGCGTCCACCGCAGGATCGATGAGCTCGCCGAGGCCGAGCGCGCCGTCCCCTAGTGCCCGGGTTCCGACCCGGCGCCATTCGCATCGTAGACCCGGACCGCAACGACGGTGTCCCCGGGACGCATCTGCGCTGCGACCTCCCGTAAGCCCAGCGTGACGCGCCCGAACGACGTGTAGCGTCCGTCGAGGTGCGGCTGCGCCGAGAGGGTAATGAACCATTGGCTCCCGGCGGTGTCTTTCCCATCGGAGGCCATTCCGAGCACGCCGGCGGTGAACGCCAGCGGGTTGAACTCGTCGCGGATGGAGTAACCGGGGCCGCCGAAACCATCCCCGCGAGGATCGCCGTCTTGAACGACGAAGTTGGGGACGACGCGGTGCAGCCTCGCTCCGTCGAAGAATTTCCTTCCGGCGAGTTGGGAGAAGTTCCATGCGGCCATCGGGGCCGCGGAAGCGTCGAGCTCGACCGAGAATTGAGCGGCCTGGCTCCCCGGCCGCTGCATCGTGATAACGGCCGTGTGGGGAGCGAGCGCATAGCGAACGATGCGGACGTAGTCCGCGAGCGGGCGGTCGGCCGCCGGCCCGACGTCCTGACTTCGGTCTTCCCCGTAAACGTCCTTGAATCGCGCGGCCGCGCGGCGACGGACGATGACGTCCGGTTCGGCGAGGGCGCGGCTCAGCGCGCTTTTCGTTCGATCGTCCGTCCCCGCTTTCGCGACCGCATCGACGACCGAGAGCTTGGCGTCGGGGAGGGTGTCGGCTGCTGAGGCGGCCCAGACCTCCTCGAGTTCCGCAAAAAGGTCGTCTCGGCTCTCGACCGAGGGTTGCGGGCTGGCGAATCGGGTACCGACCGCATCGGCGACGGCGGCGCGCACCACCGGATCGGAGGAGCGCGAGAGTCCCGCCAGGAGCTTCGAAACCGGGCCATCCTGGTCGACCACGATCGGGATCGCCACCGCCTGGACGCGGGGCGCGGCATCGCCGAGCATCGTCGTGGCCGCAGCGAAGGCTCCCGGGTCTTTCTGACCGGCGAGAAGCTCCGCGGCGGACGCCCGCATCTCGGGATCGGCGTTCATCAACAGGCCGCTCACCAGGCCGGGCAACCGCGAGGGATTGACGCGCGCGAGGGCGCCCACCGCGGCCTGTTGCAGCCACCCTTTCTCGAGCTTGGGGAGGATTTCGGTCAACGTCTCCTCGGCCGGCGCACCGCCGACCCTCCCGACGGCCTCGATCGCCGCACGGGCGACACTCTGGTCTCGGTCGCCGACCGCGCGGTCGAGGTAAGGCTTGATCGGCACTCCGGGGTATCCGAGCGAGCGCACGGCGTTGACGCGGACACCCGCGTCCTTGTCTTTCGACAACGCCCCCACCACGGCGAGCTCCGAACCAGCGCGAGGAGAGGCGAGTCCCCGCGCGACCTGCATCCGGACCTCCGGTTCGGTGTCGGTGACGCGAGCCGCCAGGGCGTCCCGGGCGCGGATGACCGCGGCTTCGGAAAGGTGTCCCACCGACGCGCCCGACGAGGCTGGGGCCGTCCCGGCCGACGCAAGTCGCGCGAGCGCGTAAGCGGACGCGAAACGCAGGACGGGGCTCTCGCCGGAAATGTTCACGAGCAGGGCGTCGAGGAACGGTTCCGGGTCCGCGAACTTCCAGGACCCAAGCGCCGCGGCCGCCCGCACCGACGTGTCCGGGTCGTCGAGCAGGACGCGGACCGTGGACGTCCCACCCGCGTCGTGAAGGCGCCCGAGAGCTTCGGCCGCGGCGGCGCGGACCCTCGGCGAAGTGTCTCCGGCGAGCTGGATGAGGACCGCTTGGGTCGAGACGTCGGCGAGGAGCCCGAGCGCGAACGCCGCGCTCGCCCGAGTCTCCGGGCTGGAGTCCGCCGCGGCATGTTCAAGGTCAGGAAGCGACGACGGCGCGGCGATCTGTCCGAGGGAGAGGACCGCATACGCGCGCACCCCAGGATCCGAGTCGGCGAGAAGGGCCCGGAGGTCCTCGTCGACCACCCGTCGATCCGCCGCACGAAGGATGCGCGCGAACTTCCCGATTCGAGGATCATCGGAAGGCGTGACCGGTGAGGGCGAGGTCGTCGTCGGGGCCTTGGGGCAGCCCATGAGCACGAAAAGAAGCGTTGCGGCAATTCGAGCCCACGGTGGCAGACGCATGGTGAAACCCCCGGCGAAAGTGCCGATTATAGGCCGGGTCCCATCGTGTTGACCGCTCCCGAGCCGGCTGGTAACGTCCTCGAGAGACGCTCTCGTCCTCGGAGGCTCAGACCCCGGATGTTCGGACAATGCAGGATGTCGGTCGGTCGAGGTGTGGTCGCGCTTGCCCTTCTCGTTGCGCTCGGCGGCGTCGTCCCCGCCAAGGGGCCGAAAGCCCCGCGGCGAACGAAGGTGACGACCGCGGTTCCCGCCGAGACCTTGGATGAGGTCCTCACCCGGTTCGACCAGGTTCAAGGGCAGATTCGAACGCTCTCCGCGGAATTCATCCAGACGACCCGAAGTCCGCTGCTCAAAGACCCCATCGTCGCGAAGGGGCGGTTCTACCTGACGAAGCCGGAGTCGGTCCTTTGGGAGTACTCGGCTCCCGAGCCGATGAGGTTCGCCGTGGCCGACGGCAAGTACACCGGCTACTTCCCCGAGCGAAAAAAAGCTGAAAAGCGGGACATCAAACGCTGGAGCGAGCAATTGTTCCGGTTTTTCGGCGTCGGCCAGGGATCGAAGGAGTTGGGGAAGTTCTACGAGATCGCGCTCGGCGACTCGGGGCGGGCCCAAGAAGGGGCCTACCTCCTCGTCTTGTCCCCCAAAAAGCGCCGGGTGCGCAAGCGCTTCGACGAGGTCAGGCTTTGGGTCGACGCGAGAAGCCTTCTCCCCGTTCGCATCGAATACGTCGGCAAAGACGGGAACGAACGAGAAATTCGCCTCTTGAACACCCGCTTCAACCCGGAGCTCGCCGCGGGACTCTACGACGTTGCGATCCCGCCCGGTGTGCCCATCACGAACGGTTTCAGCGGCCTCGATGTGTCCGCGCGCGCACACTGAGGCGCGCCCAAGGCTTTCCCGGCATGAGACGTTTCGGACTCGTCCTCGATCCGGTGTTCGAGGGGCACGACACCGGTCGCGGCCATCCGGAGTCTCCCGCGCGCCTCGCTCGAATTCGCGAGGTTCTCGAAGAACACGGGCTGGCCGCAAAGTGCAACCGGGTCGCGGTCACTCCCGCGACGGACGCTGCGCTCCTTCGCGTGCACGATGCCCAACACGTCCGACGCGTCGAGTCCGCGTGTGCCGCGGGGGAGCGGTTTATCGACTCCATGGATACCGCAATCGGCACGGAGAGCGCGCGGATCGCCCGCCTCGCCGCGGGGTCGCTCTCCGCGTTGTGCGCCGAGGTCGCGGCGTCGCGGCTCGACGCAGGGCTCGCCGTCGTGCGCCCGCCCGGGCACCATGCCGAGCGGGACCTGGCGATGGGGTTTTGCCTCTTCAACAACGTCGCGGTCGCCGCGGCCGCGCTGCGCGCGGAGTGCGCCGTCGATCGGGTTCTGATCGTGGACTGGGACGTCCACCACGGGAACGGCACGCAGCATATCTTCGAGGAAGACCCGGCGGTTTTCTATTACTCATCGCATCAGATGCCTCTGTATCCCGGTACCGGCTACGCCACGGAGCGCGGCAGAGGGCGAGGCGTCGGAGCAACGCTGAACGTACCTCTTCGCCCCGGGGACGGAGACGATCGTTTCCTCGCAGGTCTCGCCGAGGCCCTCGTTCCGGCGATGGAAGAGTTCCGGCCCGAATTCGTCCTGGTGTCGGCGGGTTTCGACGCGCACGGCGCCGATCCCCTGGGGAGTCTGCGGGTCTCGACCGAAGCGTTCGCGGAGGCGACGCGGATCGTGCGCGGCATCGCGGATCGGTTCGCCTCGGGGCGCATCGTTTCGACCCTCGAAGGCGGCTATGATCTCGAGGCGCTGGCCGCGTCGACCGCGATCCATCTCGACGCGCTGCTCTAAGAGGGGAACAGCCTCGCGCTCCGAAGCGTCCCACCGTCGTCAACTGAAAGCTCCGCGATACCTGCTTTCAGCCCGCTCGTTTTGACATAGGCGAGCGCGACCGGGCGCAATTGACCCGGCGGAAGCACGGCGCTCGTCACGGATCCGATCGTGGCGCCGGCGTTGAGGATGGCCGCGCCTAGCGCCGGGACGGGGGCGCCCGGTTCAAGTTCCAGGATGACGAGGGTGCGCGAGACCTTGCCGTAGGTGTTCAATCGGGCGACCACCTCTTGCCCCACGTAACAGCCCTTCGTGAAACTCACCGCATCGCGCAGGCCGGCCTCGAGAGGATTGTGGTCGTCTGTCAGTTCGTGGCCGGGCGCGGGCAGGCCACGTACGATGCGCCACGTCTCGAGCGCGTCGGCCTCGATGGCGCCGCCGCCGAGGCGTTCGGCCGTATCGACCAAGGCTGCGCGGATGCGCGAGGCGTCGTCCAGCGGGCCGATCACGAGAACGCCGTTGGCGTCGAACCCGTTGGTGCGCACCGCGTGGACGTGGACCCCCACGAGCGTGCACGCCGCCGACCCGTAAGGCGCGAGCTCTGGAATCCCCACCGCACGTGCGGCCTCCGCCCACTGCGGGCCGAAAAGCGCCAACGCAAACGTCGCCGCGGTTACGTCCGAAAGGCCGGTGTTTTCGGCAAAGGTGAATTTTTGCAGATGGGCCAGAACGCGCGCCGCGCCACCGGGTCCGGCAACGAGGAGCACGCCGTCGTCACCGAGATGGTGGACGAACAGGCGTTCGACGATGCGCCCTTTCGCGTTGGTGACGACCGTCTCACGCCCCTCGCCGGGGCGCAGATCTTTGACGTCGCCGGTGCTCAGACGGTGCAGCAGCCCGAGCAGGTCGGGACCGGTTGCGAGCAGCCGTCCGAGATCCGATCGATCCGCGACCGCGCAGGAGATGCTGGCGGCGTCGCGGAGGGTCACGATACGAACGCGACGGCGCCAACCGGAGGAACGATTCCCGCGGCGGTCCCTTCTTCGAGGAAGCGCTGAATCGATCTCCGGCCGCGTTCGCCGTAGTCGAGCGTCAGGTCGTTGACGTACATCCCGACGAACCGGTCGTTCGTTCGATCGTCCAGACCGCGTCCGAAATCCTTGGCGTAGGTGAGCGCCTCGGCGCGGTTCGCTAGGCCGAATGCGATCGAGTCCCGGTACATCTTCGTGAGCGTGTGCATCGTGGCCGACCCGAGATCCCGCCGCACGGCATTCCCGCCCAGCGGCAGAGGCAATCCGCCGGTCCTGGCGCCCCACCAGACGCCGAGATCCACGACCTTCGCCAATCCGAGCGCATCGTAGGTCAGCTGGCCTTCGTGGATAATCAACCCCGCGTCGGCACGTCCGGCCACGACGGCATCCAGGATTTCGTCGAACGGTACGACGACGAACGGGAAGGCGCGTCCGAGGCAGAGGCGCAGCGCCAGATATGCGGACGTCAGCGTTCCGGGGATCGCGATGGTCTTCCCGCCGAGTTCGTCGGCGGCGATCGCCTCCCTGGCGACGACGATCGGCCCGTACCCATCGCCCATGCTCGCCCCGCAGGACATCAGGGCGTAACGGTCGGCGAGGTGGGCGTAGGCGTGGATGGAGATCGCGGTGACCTCCAATTCCCCCGCCAACGCGCGCCGGTTGAGGCTCTCGATGTCCTCGAGGACCTGCTCCACGGCGAATCCGGTGGTGTCGACCTTCCCCTTGGCGATCGCGTAGTACATAAAGGCGTCGTCCGGATCGGGGGAGTGGCCGATGCGGATGCGGCGAACGTCGGACAGGCTCACGCGGATTCCCTCACGATGAAAATGGAGACGGGCGGTCGATTATAGAATGCGGGCGCGAAAGGGGACACCCATGGCCGACGAGCTGAAGCGCCGCGTGGCAGATCTTACGGAGTCGCTCGTAGCCTGGCGCCGCGCACTCCACAAAAGGCCCG
Organism: Acidobacteriota bacterium; assembly: GCA_031393555.1. Classification (GTDB taxonomy): domain Bacteria; phylum Acidobacteriota; class Polarisedimenticolia; order Polarisedimenticolales; family DASRJG01; genus DASRJG01. Next base: position 1,235 of record JANMVW010000109.1, on the reverse strand, counting down.
AGCTGGGGTTTGTCGAGCACGAGACGGCGGCGTTCGTCGCTGCGCGTCTGCGCGAGCTCGAAATAGACGTCAGAACCGGCGTCGCCACGACGGGTGTCGTGGGCGTCTTGCGGGCCAAAGCACCGTCCCGGCCGCCGGTGCTCCTGCGAGCCGACATGGACGCGCTCCCCGTTTCTGAGGCCCCCGGCCGGTCCTACGGATCGGAGATCGCCGGAAGGATGCATGCATGCGGTCACGACGGGCACATGGCGATGCTGCTCGGCGCCGCATCGGTGCTGTCGGCGGTTCGCGAGCGGACCGATCGCGATATCGTGCTCTGTTTCCAGCCCGGTGAGGAAGGCTTCGGCGGCGCCGATGCGATGATCCGGGAAGGGGTGCTTTCGGAGCACGGCGTAGCCGAAGCCTACGGTCTCCACCTCTGGTCGTTGTTCCCGGTCGGGACCGTGCACGTCCGCTCGGGTCCTACGATGGCCGCCCAGGACGAGTTCGTCGCCACGATGGTCGGGAAGGCAGGGCACGGCGCGATGCCTCATGAGGCGCGCGATCCGGTCGTCGCCGCGGCTCAGGCCGTCGTCGCCCTCCAATCCGTGGTCGCGCGCTCCATCGACCCGATTCAACCGGCGGTCGTTTCGATCGGTTCGCTCCACGCCGGAACCGCGCCGAACGTGATCCCTGAGGCCGCCACGATGCACGGGACCTTGCGTAGTTTCGACGAGGGGGTGCGGGAGATCTTGCGGCTCCGCGTTCGCGAGGTTCTCGAGGGAACGGCTGCCGCCGCGGGTTGCCGTCTCGAGTTCACTCTTTCTCCGGGATACCCCGCCGTCGTCAACGATGCGGAGGCCGTCTCGCGGGTTCGGCGCCACGCGGCCCTCGTCGTGGGTGCGGCGAATGTCGTCGACCCCGCGCCCATGGCGGCTGCGGAGGACTTCGCCTACTTCCTCCGCCAGGTCCCGGGGGCCTTCACGTTTATCGGAGCGGGCAACGTCGCGCGCGGCATCACGGCGCCGCATCATGCGCCGCAATTCGACATCGACGAATCCGCGCTGCCGATCGGGACCGAACTCCTCGTCAGGATTGCGCTAGGAAAATAGGGGTCTGTCCCAGTAGTGTCCCAACGTTTGGGCTTGGATCGTCTGTAAGTCGTTGACCAAGAAAGCGTAAGCAGGCGTTTTCTCTGGTCTCGATTTGAATTACGAACACCGGTTCGACGACCCTGCGAAGGATGACTTCGTGGG
>JANMVW010000105.1:0-3479 GCA_031393555.1 Acidobacteriota bacterium | reverse complement strand
CGTCGGTCAGGATCCTCTGCGAACTGCGCCTGATGTCATAGGAACTCGCCGTGCCGACCGCGCCGTCATCACCGGTGGCAGTCCAGGTGAGTCTCACCGAAGACGCCGATTGCGGCAGGGCGACGAGGTCGACGACGGCTCCAGGGGCCACCAGATCCGGTGCTGCCGGCGCCGTGTCGTAGAAGATCTCGACGAATTCTTTGGTGTAGTCCCCGGCGTCCGACATCTCGTTGATGCGGACCCCCGCCAGACTTCCGGAACCCGCGCCTTGACCCGGGTTTGCGAGCGACTCGGCGACGACGTTCCACGAGCCCGAGACCCCCGGCGGATCGCCCGGGTGAATCCGCTGGTAGGCGCGGTGCGTCGTGCTCATCGAAACCGTCGCGCCGTCCCTCTTGACGCTCGCTGGGTCGTAGAGTTCGAAGGACTCGCCACCGTTGATCTGCGGGAAGCAGCCGGCGGTCGAGCACGAGCCGCCGGCGTTCGAGTTCAGGTAGACGGTCCCGACCGGCATCGTGGGGAACGCGGCCGTGAACTCGGCGAGCGTCGCACTGCGGCCGACGACGAGATACCCGGCCGAGGGGATCGTCGTGCCCGGCGGGATGACGAAGGTTTGCACCGCGTTCAACTGCTTGATCGTCCAGCCCGACACATCGATCGATGTAGGGCCGGCCGTAAACGTCGCGTCCGCCGAGGCGGTGGGACCGGCGCCGCAGGCGTCGGTCGAAAGCACCCTGTAGTGGTAGAGGGTCTCCGGGGTCAGCCCCGAAAGTGTCACTCGATGCTCGGTGACCCCGTTTCCACCCGACGCCGCATTTCCGTAGGCGGCCGTTTCACCATAGTCGACGGCCGACGAAGCGGCCTCGTCGGTCGCCCACGCGATGACCGCGGACGTGCCGGTCATCGCCGTCGCCGACGGTGCCGTCGTGATCTGCGGAGCGGCTGCGGCCGCCGTCGTGAAGGTCGCGTCGGCGCTTTGGGTCGGGCCGTTCCCCGCGTTGTCGGTCGAGCCCACCCGGTAGTGGTACGGCGTTTCCGGGGCGAGCGGGGTCAGCGGGACGGTGTGATTTTGAACGTAGCCAGCGAGACTTGCGTTGGTTCCGTATCCCACGCTCGTGCCGTAGTCCACGACCGACGTCGCCGCCTCGTCGGTCGTCCAGGCGATCACCGCCGAGCAATCCGAACTCGTGACGGAAGGCAAGGACGTGATCACGGGCGCCGTCGTATCGGGTACGGGGTTGAGGAGCCAGTGGCACGCGTTGAGTTGGATCTCTCGGTTCTTCACGCCGCCGGTCGCCTTATCCCAACCTGGGTAGAGCGTATCGGACGGATCCCCGGTGTCGTCGTCGGCGGGGGACGAATCGCCGATGGCGGCGATACGGCCGGAACCGTACGTGGCGGTTGCAAAGGTCACCCGGAGGTTGCCGTGGGCTTGCCCGGTGCGCCAGACGTGGGCGGCGACGGTGGGATTGTCCCCGGGGTTCAGATCCATGGAGGTCGATCCGAAAAGTCCCAGGCCGCCCGCGCCGGAGCCGAAAGGCCCGTTGATGATCGGATCGGTGGGGGAGGTCTCGACGTTGGCATCGACGCCATCATCGAACCAATCCTCCGATCCCTTGTCGCCGAGTCCGTTCACGCGAAACCAGATGCCGAAAAGGCCCGAGGCAGCGGCCGAACTCGCGCCGGTCAGGTCGTTGAAGACGTGCGGGGCGTCCCAACCGTCGCAATCGCGGTCGGACGTCTCGTGGTCGCCGACCATGAACAGCCCTCCTCCGGCGTTGACGAAGCCGAGAATGGCGCTCTTTTCGGAGGCGGAGAACGGGTTCTGGGGTTCGACGACGACGTACAGCTGATAGTGGCTGAGATCCTGAGGGTTGGATCCGTTGCCGAAGGTGATCAGGCCCCCCGCGGGGAGCGTCTCGACGGTGTGGCCGGCTTTGACGAGCTCGACGGCCCACGACGAGATCCCGCCCGTCCAGTAAGTCTCGGGCGTCGCGGCGTTGATTCCCGACTGAGGAGGGGAGGGAAACCTCCCGGGGTTGCTTTCGTTCGTGGTGCCGGTGCACGGGTAGGCCGGCATGTTCTGGTTCCAGAGGTCGGCGTCGATCACCCAGTCGGCGTTTCCACCCATTTCGTGTTTGGTCGCGTCGAACAGGACGCTCGCGGCCCGGGCGGGGCCGGCCAAGAGGCAACACATTGCCAGGATCCCGAGAAACCGATTTCGTCGTGGTCGCATGTCGGACACCATATACGGCGAAGGGCGGCCCCGCGGGGCCGCCCTTCACCTCGGACTGGCTCGAACGATCCGCTTAGGGTTGGATCGTAAACGTGACCTCGTACTCCCAGTTGCCAGACCCCGCGTTGTTATCGACGTAGGTCAGGGCCGTCGTTTCCAAGAGCTTGACGTACACCGCGTCGGCATTCAACGGGCGCCGCCAGATCGTGTACTTAGACGCTTCGCCGCTGCCGTCGTCCATGACCGGGCTTGCCCAGTTCAGACGCGTCCCGTTGCCGGGCGCTTTTTCGAGCATGAGCGAAACGTGGTTGATGCCCTTTCCATTGTTGATTTCCTTGGCGAGGCAGGTTGCCTCCTTGCATTGGGCCTTGGTTCTCGCCGGGTTGGAAAGGATCGAATCCGCCGTCGCCAAAGAGGCGGCAACGCTGGTCAGGACGCGGTGGTGAGAGTCGTGGTCGGCACCGCAGGCAGAGTCGACTTCCTGATTCGGGCAAATGCGCTGCCGGCAGATGTTGAGGGCCAGGCCCAGCAACTCCTGTTCACCCTTCCGGCAGTCCTTGCAGTTGGGACCGTTCGTGTCGTGGTTGCTCGTGTCGTGGTTGAAGACGGCGCAGAGATCATCGACGGTCGAGATGCCGGCGAACGTCGTCGTCAACTGACCCACGCAAACCGCGTCAGCCGCAGTCAGCGCGTCGGTGGAACTCGGCTTGCTGTGTCCACCCTTGCAGAGCTTCTTGTAGTACCCAGAGCTCTTCGGCTTGGGTTCAATGCTGCAAGGCGGGGTTCCGACACAGACGCCGGTGTGGCAGGCGTCAGCGGTGGTCGTCGCATCGCCGTCGTTACACGTGGTTCCGTCCGGCGCGTTGGGGTTGGAGCAGAGGCCCGTTCCGGGGGCGCAGGTTCCGGCAACGTGGCACTGATCGGAGGCGGTGCAGACCACCGGGATGCCGGCGACACAACCGCTGGACGGGTCGCAGATCTCGACACCGTTGCAGGCGTTGCCGTCGTTGCACGCCAGGGGCGTGCCGGCGACACAGCCGCTCGACGGGTTGCAGGTTTCTACACCGTTGCAGGCGTTTCCGTCGTTGCACGAAATCGGGGTGTGTACGCAGCCCGTGGCCGGGTTGCAGGTGTCGGTCGTGCAGGCGTTATTGTCGTTGCAGTCGGTCGCCCCGCCTGAGTTGCAAGTGCCGCCACCGCAGGTATCGCCGGTGGTGCATGCGTTGCCGTCGTCGCAGGCGTT
>JANMVW010000056.1:0-1876 GCA_031393555.1 Acidobacteriota bacterium | reverse complement strand
CGTCGGCGGCGTCAGCGTCGTTCCCGGCGAGGCCCGCCTCGACGTTCAGATGCGCACACTCCCCGCCGTCGGGGTGCTGAGACATTCAAACTCTACCTGTGGACTGGTAGCGGGGGCAGGATTTGAACCTGCGACCTTTGGGTTATGAGCCCAACGAGCTACCGGGCTGCTCCACCCCGCGTCATGGTGTGCTTCTGACGGCGGGAACGATACCAGATCCGCCCTTCGCGTCAAGGCCGTGAGGCCCGCCCGGGTCCTCGCCGGGGAGCAGGAGCGTGAGCTCGTCCTTGGCGACGTAGCCGAGATCCTCGCGGGCGATTCGCTCGAGGGCGGAGGGGTCGGTGGTCAGGCGATCGATCTCGTAGCGTAGGGCGTCCACGTGCAGACGACGCGCCGCGTGGACGGCTTTGAGCTCGTCGTAACGAAGCTGCTGGCGTCTCACGTCGAGGTAGCCGTGGTCGCCGAACAGGGCGGCGGCGGCGCCTCCGAGGAAGATGACGGCGAACGCGAGGACGGCTCCGCGCTGCCTTCGGACCTTCTTGCGTACGATCTCGGGGTCCGGGCTCGTCCCGGGGCGCGTTGCGTCTACGCTGGCGCTGGCGTCGGAAAGAAACGCCGCTGGGCGCGCGTCGGTTGCGCCGGACAGGAACGGCGGAAACAGCGCTCGGGCGGCCTCGTCTTTGGCCTTCGCCTTTCGCCGGAACCGGATCAGCTTACCCATCGGCCCTCGATCCGTCCCCTACTTGGCACGCTTGGCGCGAGGGAACGCGGCCCAACCGGCATACCGCGCGTCTTCGCCCAGCTCCTCCTCGATGCGGAGCAGCTGATTGTACTTGGCGGTGCGCTCGCCGCGTGCCGGAGCGCCGGTTTTGATCTGCCCGAGGTTCAAGGCGACGGCGACGTCGGCGATCAACGAGTCTTCCGTCTCTCCCGAGCGATGCGACACGACACACGAGTAACCGGCGCGGTGCGCCATCTGCACGCAATCGAACGTCTCGGTCAGCGTGCCGATCTGGTTGACCTTGATGAGGACGCTGTTGGCGATCTTCTTGGCGATCGCCTCCGCGAGGATCGCGGTGTTGGTCACGAAGATGTCGTCGCCGACCAACTGCACCTTGTCGCCGAGCTTGTCCGAGAGTTTTTTCCAGCCGGCCCAGTCCCCTTCGGCCATGCCGTCTTCGATCGAGACGATCGGGTACGCCTTGCACCAGCGTTCGTAGATCGCGATCAACTCGTCGCCGGATTTTTTTGGCTTCGCCTCGGCGTCCAGGATGTACGAACCCTTCTCGTAGAACTCGGAGGCGGCCACATCCAGTGCCAGCACGACGTCCTTCCCGGGTTTGTAGCCGGCCTTTTTGATCGCTTCGACCAAGACCTCGAGCGCCTGCTCGTTCGAGGTCAGGTTCGGCGCGAAACCGCCTTCGTCGCCAACGGCGGTGGACAGCTTCTTCGCTTTCAAGACCGCCTTCAGCGCGTGGTAGCACTCGACGCCGGCGCGGAGCGCGCGGCTGTACGTGTCGAAGCCGACCGGGGCGATCATGAACTCTTGCACGTCGACGTTGTTGTCCGCGTGCGCGCCGCCGTTCAAGACGTTCATCAACGGCACGGGGAGCAGCTTCGTATTCGTGCCGCCGAGGTAGCGGTAGAGCGGCATGCCCAAGACCTCGGCGCCGGCGCGCGCGGCGGCCATCGAAACCGCCAACATCGCATTCGCGCCCAGCTTCGCCTTGTTCGCGGTGCCGTCCAGCTCCTTCATCGTCTCGTCGAGGAAGACCTGGTTCACGGCCTCGAGGCCGATGATCGAAGGAGCGATCACCCGCTCGACGTGATCCACCGCCTTTTGCACGCCCTTCCCGAAATACCGTTTCGCGTCGCC
>JANMVW010000269.1:0-3084 GCA_031393555.1 Acidobacteriota bacterium | reverse complement strand
TGATGAAGAGAATTCCGGGCACGCCGCTCTTGACGTACTGGCCGTAGCCGCCCCAGATCACCAAGAGGCCGCCCGTCCAGACGGCGTAGTGACCTTAACGTGCCGAAGGCGCGGCGACGCTCGACGTCTCCGTCCATTGATCGGCGATCGGGTCGTAGCTCCCGCCACTACTGACGCCGCGGCCACGGCTGCCTTCACCACCCCACACCATCATGCGGTCCCCGGTCCAGACCGCGGTGTGCTTCCTGCGCGGCGACGGCGCGCCTGTCGTCGACGTCGGCGTCCAGGTGTCGGTCGCGGGGTCGTACCTCGCACCGACGCTCCGGTCGGAGGTGCCCCAGACCACCATGAGGTTCCCCGTCCACACGGCGGAGTAGCCCGCACGCAGCTCGTCGGGTATTCCCGTCGTGGACGTCGGCGTCCAGCTATCGGTCGCGGGGTTGTACCTCCCGCCGGTTTGATAATCGCCACCGCCGCCTTGGCCGCCCCAGACCACCATCCGGCTTCCCGTCCACACGGCGACGTGGGCGTTGCGCGCGGCCGGAGCGTTCGTCGTCGACGTTGGCGTCCACGTGTCGTTCGCGGGGTCGTACCGCCCACCGGTGTTGAGGTCGAAGGGAAACGCGGCGCCCGTGCCGCCCCAAACCACCATCACGCTTCCCGTCCACACGGCGGTATGGCCGCTGCGCGCGGACGGCGCATTCGTCGCGGACACCGGCGCCCAGCTATCGGTCTCCGGGTCGTAGCGTCCGCCGGCGCCGCCGCCCCAGACCACCATCACGCTTCCCGTCCACACGGCGGTGCCACCGGACGGCGCACCCACGCTCGAGATCGGGGTCCAGCTGTCGGTCGCCGGGTCGTAGCGCCCGCCGGTGCTCGAGCCGCCGCCCCAGACCAGCATGAGGCTTCCGGTCCACACGGCGGTGTGGCCGGAGCGCGCCGCGGGCAGGCCGCCCAACGATCCGTTGTCCCAGTTGTCATCGGCGGCACACGGCGTAGCGTTCGCGAGGGTCGTCAGCGGTAGGCGATCCGACGCGACCGCCGCCACGAATTTGCCTCGCACCGCGTGATGCGCCTCGCCCCACCAGACATCCCAAGGGGTCTTCGGGATCGCATAGTTCGCGACGCGGACGCCGGTGGGCGTCTCGCCCAAGACCACGTCGAAGGTGAACGCGTCACGCGATTCGTTGACCTCCGACGCCTTGCCCACACGCGTTTTCACCCCGGCGCGCCGTTCGCCCACCGTGCGATACGGGTTGCTCGCTGAAGGGCGCAGCGTTCCCGAAACGAATTGCCGGCGAAGCTGGTCGGCTTGTTCGCGCGACGCGGCGTGCAGCGTCGGGTCGAACGCGTAGAAGTTGCGCGTCAGCCGATCCACGAGGGCGGGGCGGGCGAGACACTCCTTAACAAGGAAGGGATCGTTGCCGAGCGCCGCATAGAGCTCGGACAGCCGCTCGGGCATCCGCGTTGCCGCCGCCATCCGCTGAAGCTCGCGTTCGAGCGTTTCGTCCGTCACCGCGGTTTTCCAGTACCTGTTGAGCGCGGCCGTTTGCTCGAGGTACTTGCGGACTTTGTTCTCGAGCACGCTCTTCGGAACCGCTTCGTCGAACGATGCCGTCGCGCCGAGCTGGTGCGCGTAGTAGACGCGCTCAATCGCCGCCTGCGCCTTGACTCGATTCTCGAAACTGAGTGCGCGTTGCGCAGACGGATTCGCCAGCGACGCCGAGCACGCGAGACAAGCGAGAAGGCCGGTGGCGAGTCTCATGGAGAGGTCTCTTCTATACGACTCTTTTCTGAAGCGGCCATGGGCAAACGGTGCCGGCCGCGCCTCGCGTGGCCTAGTTTCCGGGTATCACCGCCGTGATGCCGTATTCCCAGGCGGCCGTCCCGGGCGTGCTGTCCAAAAATGTAACTCCCGCCGTCGTCCCGAGCACCAGCGAGGGAACCTCGAGGGCGTGGCCGTCGTTGATCTCGCGCAGCTCGCACGTCGCACGCTTGCACGTGTCCTTGTCGCGCGCCGCATTGTCCAAGATCGCGTCAGCGTCCGCGAGCGATTGGCCGACGGTCGTGTGCGTGTTGCCGTGGCACTGCGATTCGAGGTTCTGAGCCTCGCAAACCCGGGCGCGGCAGAGGTTGATCGCCGTCGCGATCAGCTCGTTTTCGCCCTTGTCGCAATCTTTTCCGTTCGGGCCGTCGCCGGGTCCGCCGTGGTGACGTCCGCCGTGCCGGTCCTTGTGAACGACGTCGCAGATGTCGTCGACCGTCGCGATCGCGGCAAACGTCGCCGTGAGCTGCCCGACACACACCGCATCGGCGTCGGTGAGTTGGTCACCCTGATACGGCACTTGATTGTGCTCGCGCTTTTCGCACAGCTTCTTGTAGTAGCCAGCGCTCTTCGGCGCGGGATGATTCAATCCGCTAAACACGGGCACACACATCCCCGACTGGCAGGTCTCGCCCGTGGTGCACAGGCTCGCATCGTCGCAGACGGCGCCGTTCGCCTTGATCGGATTCGAGCAGGCGCCCGTTGCCGGATCGCAGACTCCGGCGTCATGGCATTGATCGAGCGCGTCGCAGCCGACCGGACTCTCGCCGATGCACACACCCGCCGAGCATACGTCGGTGCGGGTACAGGCGTTGCCGTCGTTGCAGGGGGCCGCGTTGTTGGTGTGAACGCAGCCGTTCGTGGGATCGCAGGAATCGTTGGTACAGACGTTCTTGTCGGTGCAGTTCAGGTCCGTGCCGCGACACACTCCGCCGTGGCACGTGTCGCCCTCCGTGCACACCAGGAGGTCGTCGCAGGCATTCGTATTGTTGGTGAAGACACAGCCGGTCGCGGGGTTGCACGCATCGGTCGTGCACGGGTTGAAGTCGTCGCAGTCGAGCGGGATGCCGGGATGGCACGAGCCGCCGCCGCAGAAATCTCCGGACGTGCAGGCGTTCCCGTCGCTACACATGATGGTGTTGTTGGTGAAGACGCAGCCGGTCGCGGGGTTGCAGAAGTCGTGCGTGCACGGGTTGAAATCGTTGCAGACCCCCTGGCTTCCCGGATGGCACGTGCCGCTGCCGCAGATGTCTCCCTTG
>JANMVW010000015.1:0-2943 GCA_031393555.1 Acidobacteriota bacterium | reverse complement strand
TACGCGAGAAACTCCCGCAGGTCTTTGCACTCCTGCGCCGACTGGATCTTCTTGAGGGCGGTCGCTTCGATCTGGCGGACGCGCTCACGCGAGAGGCCCATCACGCGGCCGATCTCTTCGAGCGTGTACGGCATGTCGCGTCCGATTCCAAAGCGCAGACGGATGATCTCTTCTTCGCGGGGGTTCAAAACGCGCAGCGTGGACTCGATCTTCTCGCGCAGCTCACGGTCGACCGTGCGCTCCAGAGGCGAGACCGCGTTGGGGTCCGCCACGAAGCGCAAGAGGCCCGGCGAGTCGTCGTCCGCCGACAGGTCCTCGAGTGCCTGGGGCTCCTGGACGACTCCCAGGATCTCTTCGACCTTTACGACCGGCATGCGGAGCTTTTTCGCAATCTCTTGCGGGGTCGGCTTCCGGCCGAGCGTCTCGCCCAGCTCGCGGGAGACGCGGGCGATCTTCTTGATCTTCTCATTGACGTGGACGGGGATGCGGATGATCCGCGCCTTGTCCGCGATCGCGCGCTCGATCGCCTGCTTGATCCACCAATAGGCGTAGGTCGAGAACTTGTTGCCGCGCTCGTACTCGAACTTCTCGACGGCCTTCATCAGGCCGATGTTCCCCTCCTGGATCAGGTCCATGAAGGAGATGCCGTGGTTGAGGTACTTCTTCGCGATGTGCACCACGAGCCGCAAGTTGGCCAGGATCAACGCGTCGCGGGCGTGATCGACGTGCTTTTTGTACTCACGCGCGCTCTTGAACGTGGCCTGCACCTTGGCGTCGTGATGTTCGCGGGCGTAGCGGGCCATCTTGCCGTAGAAGGTGACCAGATCGTCGAGCGGCCACTCGCGGCCGCGCTTGGGGCCCTCGAAATCTCCCTCGAGCACGTACTCCTTCCCTTGGACGGGACGGCGAAGCGCCAGCTTCGCGAGGCCCTGACGCGATTCCTGGAGCTCGCGGGCGAGCTCGACTTCCTTGGTTTCGTCGATCAGCGGCGTGGCGCCCATCTCGCGGAGGTAGATCGGGAGGATCGCCGCGGTCGGGCGATCGACGTCGATGGCGGGCTTGTCCTTCCCCTTGCGACGGGCGGCCCTCTGGGCTTCTGCGATTTCGGCCCGTACCGCGTCGGCTTCCGTCTGGACCGCGGGGTCGAACTCGATCGGCTCTTCGATCATCATCGCTTTGCGCGCCATGCGGTCTCCATCCTCGTCCTGGAAGTGGACGATCTTCCTCTATGAAAGAAACGGGCCACCTTTCCCGAGTTCCTCCATTAATCTCCGGCGTGCAAATAAACAACGGCCCGGTGGTCTTTTTTATGGAATCGCACCGTTCCCGACGCAAGCTCGGCCCAGGAAGGAAATGCAGCCAAACCGGCCGATGTGACGCGGTTGCGTGTACGTCTGCGCCAGGGTGCCGATGTGGCGCGGTTTCCCTGGGGTGTCTGTGCTACCGTGCCGGGTTCCTGAAGGGGCTGGCTCACCCGCTCGGCCGCGTTGTTGGGGGCTAGATGCAGACCGTCCGCGTCGCGCTCGCCCAGATCGCACCCAAGCTCGGCGACCTCGAATCCAACCTCGAACTCCACAAGGATGCGATCCGCCTCGCGCGGCGTGAGAAGGCCGGGGTCGTCGTCTTCCCCGAGCTCTCGCTGACCGGATATGTCCTGCGCGATCAAGTCCCGGAGATTGCGCTCACGCGGAAGTCGCCCTTGTTCGGAAAGCTCCTGCGCGCCTCCTCGGATGCCGATCTGATCGTGGGGTTCGTCGAGGAGGCCCCGGGACACCGGTTCTACAACGCCACGGCCTACCTCTCGAAGGGCAAGGTCGTCCACGTGCACCGCAAGGTGTACCTCCCGACCTACGGCATGTTCGACGAGGGGCGGGACTTCGCGCCCGGCGACGTCATCCGCGCCTTCAAGACGCGAAACGGCCCCGCGGGGATGTTGATCTGCGAGGACGCCTGGCACCCGGCGAGCGCGTGGATCCTCGTTCAGGATGGAGCCGAGATCCTGTTCACGCTCTCGTCGGGTCCGACGCGCGGGGCCAAGCCGGGGCGCGGGATCACGAGCCTCCCGATCTGGCACGAGTTGCTGCGCACGACGGCCCAGTTCCAGACGTCGTTCGTCGTCTACGTGAATCGCGTGGGGTACGAGGACGGCTTGAACTTCGGGGGTGGATCGATCGCCCTCGACCCGTTCGGCCGAACGCTGGCCTCGCTGCCGGCGCTCGCGGCGGGAGTGATCGTGGCCGAACTCGACGGCGAGGTCCTCCGCCGCGCCCGCGCCGCCTACCCGCTCTTGCGCGACGAGAATCTCGAGCTCGTGCACCGGGAGGTCTCGCGCATCAGGCAGACGCGGTTCCAGCTCCCGGAGCCCGCGTCGACGAGAAAGCCCCGATGACGCGGCGGCTGCAAGTCTTCAAGGCCACGCCCCAACGCGAGCCCGACCTCGCCGTCGACGTCTCAGCCACCCTCCAGATTCTCGAGGGTTTCCTCAAGACCGAGGTGGAGCGCACCGGGCTGCACCGTGTCGTGCTGGGGCTGTCCGGCGGGATCGACTCGGCCCTCGCCGCCTACCTCGCCGTGCGGGCCCTCGGGCCGTCGGGCGTCGTCGGCGTGCTCATGCCCTATCGGACGAGCTCTCCGTCTTCGGTGCGCGACGCCGAAGCCGTCGTCGGCGCGCTGGGGATCGTCGCGGAGCGGTTCGAAATCTCGGAGCTGGTCGACGTCTTCGCCGCAAAAGCCGGCGCCATCGGACCGCGACGGCTCGGAAACGTCATGTCGCGGGTGAGGATGCTCGTGCTGTACGACCGTTCGGTCGAGCACGACGCTCTCGTGCTGGGGACGAGCAACAAAACCGAGCTCCTGTTGGGCTACGGCACGATCCACGGCGACCTCGCGTCGGCGCTGAACCCGCTGGGCGACCTATACAAAACGCAGGTCCGGGAGTTGTCG
>JANMVW010000470.1:0-1525 GCA_031393555.1 Acidobacteriota bacterium | reverse complement strand
GTGGTCATCGCGTCGAAGGCCTCGGCCACCGCGAGAATCCGTGCGGCTCGCGGGATCGCCCGGCCTTTACGCCCGAAGTAGCCGGTCCCGTCGACGCTTTCGTGATGGTAGAGAATCGTGTCGGCCACGACCTCGTCCTTGTCGAGCGCCCTCAAGATCGCCGCCCCGCGCTCGGCGTGCGTGCGAAGCATTCTGATTTGATTATCCTCGAGGGGCCCCTTCTGGCGTAAGACCTCGATCGGGAGCGCGACCTTGCCGATGTCGTGGAGCATGGCCGCGCGAAGCAAAGCCGCGGTCTCGCCGTCCGCGAGGCCGAACCCATCGGCGATCATCGCGGCGAAATTCGCGACCCGCTCCGGATGCCCGGCCTCGAAACCATCGCGGCGGTCGGACCAGCTGGCCACGGCCGCCGCGACTTCGAGATAAGGGGCCGGCGGCTTCACGTGGCGCGGCAACCGGGCCTTCAAGAAGGACAGGAGCACGGCGCTCCACCGGCCGCGCGTGGGAACCTCGGCGGCGGCGGCGTCTGACGCGAGTTTCTGGTGCATGACGACCCGACGCACGCGGATGAGCGCGTCCACGCGACCGAGAAACTCCGCGGCGGCGTAAGGACACGCGATCCGGTCGACCATGCGCTCTTCGAGGTGGGGCTCGCGCGCCTCGTCGCTCTCGCGATGCACGAACAGGATCGGCGGAGCGAATCCGCGGGAGCCCCCCATCGGTACGGACAGCACCGCATCGGGCGTCGGCACCGCCGCGACGATGAGCTCGGGAGACTCCGATCGCTCGTCCTCCCGCCAACGCGAAATGTTGCGGGCGATGGCGACGCTGTGCCCGTCGAGGGCGAGGAGGGATTTCACCCCGAGGGTTCGATTCCTATCATCGCCGACCAGAAGTACGTGGGCCACCTGGAGTTCCCCCGAATCCTTCCGAAATCTAGGGTCCGGTCTACGCTTTGTCACGCCGGGGGTGGGGCGTGTCCCGGGCGGGGCCGTTCTGCTACCGTGGCGCGGTCGGTCACGAGGGAGAATCGTCATGACAGCAGCAGCAGGTTGGGTACTCGTTGCGCTCGTCGCGGTGCTCGTCGGAGCCGCCATTCCGGTCCTCCTCCAGCTCAAAAAGACGCTGAAAACCGCGGAGGCGACGATGGAAGTCACCGGCCGGCACCTGAACGAAGCGCTCGAGCGACTCTCGATCACGTTAGAGCGCGTCAATCGGGCAGCCACCGATCTCGAAAACGGAGTGAACCGCGTCTCGTCGCTGCTTTCGGCCTTGGGCGGCATCGGCGACGCGCTCTCCAAGGTCCACTCCACGGTGGGGACGATGGCCTCTTTGGGTTCGATTCTGGGAGGCGCCCTCCTGGCGACTTTCGGTCTCAGGCCCCGTGACGGCGGCAAGGAGGCCGATCGGCAAGAGTCGCCCGTGCCGGTGGAGCCCGCGCTATGAGCGACGGCGAGCTTCCGGGTTAGTTCCCCTCGAAAAACGTCAAGGCCGCCTCGGCCGCCCAGAATCGAGGCCGGAGAGT
>JANMVW010000424.1:0-2591 GCA_031393555.1 Acidobacteriota bacterium | reverse complement strand
ACGCAGCTCGTGCGGGTCGATGGCCGAACGCAGGGCGCCGACCGGATTTCGATGGGGAACAGCGTCTCGAGCTTGGCGCTGGTCAATGCGATGAATTGGAGGGAGTTTGTCGAGACCGCGAGCGTGGTCGAGCAGATCCTCAGGGCGATCCCGCGGGAGCTTACGACGGCCAGGATTTCGCGACGCGCAACCGCTATCGCGGGGTCGTCGAGGACATCGCGTCAGGCGGCGACCTGAGCGAGTTGGAGGTGGCGCGCGAAGCCGTGCGACTTGCCGGCGCCGCCTCGAGCCGGCTCGGCCAGGCGCATTGCGAGGCCCACGTCGGTTACGTGCTCATGGACCGCGGACGGAGCGTGCTCGAACGGGCGGCGGGCTCGCGCTTCACGCTGCGCCGCGCGTGGGAACGTTTGAGTCAAGGCGGGAAGCTCGCGGTTTATCTGGCGGCCATCGTGCTGGTGATGGCCCCGGCCGCGTGGTCCGCTTGCCTCGAATTCGCGCCGCTTCTCACGGGGAGATTTTCTGTCTGGCTCTTCGTGGGATCGGGACTCATCGCCCTGTCGGCTCTTGCCGTGTCGATCGTGAACCTGTTCGTGACGTGGATCGTGCCGCCGCGGGCGTTGCCGAGACTCGATCTCTCGAAGGGGATCACCTCCTCTCACCGCACCTTGGTCGTGGTCCCGACGCTGCTGGGAGATGCGGCAGGCATCGCCGCGATGCTGGAGGCGCTGGAGATCCGTTATCTCGGGAATCGAGATCCGGACCTGTTTTTCGCGCTCTTGACGGACTTCCACGACGCGCCGCGCAGCGCGATGCCCGGCGACGACGTGTTGTTGGCGTTGGTCCGCGCGGGGATCGGCGCGTTGAATGCCAAGCACGGCGGAAGTCTGCGGTCGGTGTTTTTCCTGTTCCACAGGCGCCGCACTTGGAATCCCCACGAAGGTCTCTTCATGGGCTACGAAAGGAAGCGCGGCAAGCTCGAGCAGTTGAACGCCTACCTTCGAGGCGGGGCGATCGATGCGTTTTCGGACGTCATCGGCGATGCCTCGATTCTGCCCACGATCCGCTACGTCATCACGCTCGACACCGATACGCAGCTCCCGCGCGATTCCGCGCGAAAGCTGGTCGGCAATCTGGCCCATCCGCTCAATCGACCCGTGTACGACGCGAAGCGGGGCCGCGTCGTCTCCGGGTTCGCGATTCTCCAGCCGCGGGTGTCGATCAGTTTGGAGAGCGCGGGGCGCACGCGCTTCTCACGCTTGGTCGCCGGAGAATCGGGGATCGATCCCTACACGCGCGAAGTCTCGGACGTCTATCAGGACCTGTTCGGAGAAGGCTCGTTCGTCGGCAAGGGGATCTACGACGTCGACGCTTTTCGCGCCGCGGTCGAAGGACGTTTTCCGGAGAATCTCGTTCTCAGCCACGACCTGCTGGAAGGTGGATACGCCAGGGCGGCCCTGGTGACCGACGTCGAGCTGATCGAAGAGCAACCCGCAACCGTCATCGGCGAGGCGAACCGGAGACACCGGTGGATCCGCGGAGACTGGCAGATCGCCGGATGGATACTCCCGAGGGTCCCCGGGCCGAGCGGGCGATGGACCGGAAACCCGCTCACGGGACTGTCGGTCTTCAAGATCGCCGACAACTTGAGGCGTTCTCTCGTGTCGCCGTCGCTGTTTGCGCTGCTGGTCGGCGGTTGGATCATCGGGGCCGGATCGACGCTGCCATTCACGCTTCTCGTCGCCGGCGTGGTTTTTCTTTCGACCCTGCTTGGCGCCGTCGCGGAGTTCACGAGCAAGCCCGCCGAGCGCGCCTGGCCAGCGCATGCGAGCGTCGTCGTCCGGTCGGCCGCCCGGCCGTTGGCCCGCGCCGGCCTCACGATCGCGTTACTTCCCTACGACGCGCTGATCAGCGTCGACGCGATCGTGCGCTCGGGGGGGCGCATGGCGTTCACGCGGCGGGGACTGTTCCTCTGGCATCCTCGATACTACGAGCGCCGGAATGCCCGCAGCACGCTGCTCGCCTTTCACAAAGACATCTGGATCGGGCCGGTCGCAGCCGCCGCGCTCACCGCGGTGTTGGCGAGCACCCGTCCCTTGGAGCTGCCGCTCGTCGCGCCCGTTCTCGCACTGTGGCTGTTGTCACCCCTGATCGGTCATTGGATGAGCCAACGGCTCGAAACGGAGTCGGTCGCGCTGGGACCTTCACGGATCGCGTTCCTCAGGGAGATCGCGCGGCGCACATGGCGCTATTTCACCGAGTTCGCATCCGCGAGCGAGGGTTGGCTGCCGCCCGATAACCTGCAAGAGATCCCATCGCCCACCGTGGCGTCGCGAACGTCTCCCACCAATATGGGGATGGCGCTCGTGGCGAACCTGGCCGCTTACGACTTCGGCTACATCTCCGCTTCCGGCGTGCTCGATCGCACCGAGCGCGCGATCGGCGCGATGGAGGCTCTCCCGCGTCATCGCGGTCATTTCTACAACTGGTACGACACGCGGTCGCTCCAGCCGCTCGCCCCGCTCTACGTCTCGTCGGTGGACAGCGGGAATTTGGCCGGAAGCCTCATCACGCTCTCCGCGGGTCTTGCCGAG
>JANMVW010000416.1:0-2796 GCA_031393555.1 Acidobacteriota bacterium | reverse complement strand
CCCTCGTCTCATTACCGGCATACCCCACCGTGCCCTTCTGCCAGCTGGCTGGCGGCATGGTGTTGCATTGACCGGTTGAACGCACCACTGTCCCCTTTTCTTGAGGCTGGTCTAGATGTCGCTCACTCCCGGCACCCGCCTCGGCCCCTACGAGATCGTCTCGCCCCTTGGGGCCGGCGGCATGGGCGAGGTCTATCGCGCCAAGGACACGCGGCTCGGCCGCGAGGTCGCGGTGAAAGTTCTCCCGCAGCACCTGTCGTCGAGCCCCGAGATCCGCGCACGTTTCGAGCGCGAGGCCAAGACCGTCTCGTCGCTCAACCACCCGAACATCTGCACGCTCCACGACGTCGGCCGCGAGGGGGACACCGACTACCTCGTGATGGAGCTGATCGAAGGCGAGACGTTGGCGCAGCGTCTGGTGAAGGGCGCGCTCCCTCTTGCGGAAGTTCTGAGATTCGGCGGCCAGATCGCCGACGCGCTCGATCGCGCGCACCGCGCGGGCGTGATGCACCGCGACCTCAAACCCGGAAACGTCATGCTCACGAAGTCGGGCGCGAAGCTGATGGACTTCGGCCTCGCGCGCGCGACCGGCCTGGGCGCGGTCAGCGAATTGACCAGCTCGCCGACGGTCGTGGGCCCGCTGACGACCGAGGGCACGATCATCGGGACGTTTCAGTACATGGCGCCCGAACAACTTGAAGGACAAGAGGCCGACACCCGTGCCGATATGTGGGCGCTGGGTTGCGTCCTTTACGAGATGGCAACGGGCAAGCGCGCCTTCGAAGGGAAGAGCCAGGCGTCGCTGATCACCGCCATCATGGGGAGCGAGCCCGCGCCGATCTCGCAGGTGTCGCCGCTCGCACCGCAGGCGCTCGAGAGTCTCGTGGGTGCCTGCCTCGCGAAGGACCCGGCCGACCGGATTCAGAGCGCGCACGACGTGAAGCTGCAGCTTTCGTGGCTCGCTGCGGGTGGTTCGCAAGCGGGCGCGCAGGCCGCCGTCGGTGCGAGGCCGCGAGCGCGTGGCCGGCTTGCGTGGGTGGCTGTCGCGGCGGTCATTACAGCGCTCCTCCTGGGCGCAGCGGCCGGATACCTGGGCCGCGGCCGATCGACGCCGACGTCGGCGGGTGTTGCCGACCTCAACTTCAAGCCCGTGACCTTCGAGGAAGGGTTCGTCTTCGCGGCGCGCTTCGGACCCGACGGCCGCACGATCGTCTACAGCGCGGACTGGGATCGGCAGCCGCGAGACGTGTTCGTCACGAGCCTCGACAGTCCTGATTTTCGTCCGCTGGGCTTCACGGGAGCGGATCTGCTTGCGATCTCGCGCTCGGGCGAGCTCGCCATCCTCAGCGGCTCGACCGTCCCCAGCGGAAATTCGTACTACCGGAAAGGGACCTTGGCGCGGGCCTCGCTGACCGGCGGCGCGCCGAGGTTGGAGCTCGAGGGCGTGCGCTTCGCGGATTTCGGCGCCGATGGCGCGATGGCGGTGATTCGCGACGACGAGCGCAGGCTCACTTTGGAGTATCCCGTCGGGCAAGTGCTCGCCGAAGGCCGAGGCGGGCTCATCGGGCCGCGAGTTTCTCCGTCGGGAGAGTACGTCGCCGTCTTCGACACGAGGACCGCCAACGCCTTGACGGTGAAGATCTTCAACCGGTCCGGCAAATTGGTGATTTCCAGTCAGCCGTTTTTGGACTGGTGGGGTCTTGCCTGGACACCCGCGAACGAACTCTGGTTCGCGGTGCAGGAAACCGGCGGCGTTGAGACGGCGGTGCGTGGCCTCGATCTGAACGGCCGCGAGCGTGTGGTGTTCAGGGCGCCGGGGGCTGTCACGCTGCACGACATTTCGGTGCAGGGCGATATGCTCGTATCGTTCGATCATGGACTGAGCCGCGTTGAGCTCATCGAAACAACCGATGCGGCGCCGCAGGATCGAGCGTGGCGCGACGGCGGCAATCTGGTTGGGCTGTCCGCGGCTCACGGCTTGCTGCTGAGTCAGTCGAGCGGTGGCCCGGTCGGGTGGGCCTACTTCTGGCCGCCGGGAAATCGGCAGCCCGTTCGCATCGCTGAAGGTCCTCCCCTGGCGTTGTCTCCCGACGGCCGCAAAGCGCTCGTCTCTTCGGGTCTGGCGCCGCCAACCGTATCGATAGTGCCCACCGGCGCGGGGCGGCCGCAGGTGCTCGACCTCGGCCCCATCGAGTCGATCACGTGGGCGGGTTGGCATCCCGACGGGCGCTTCGTCATCGAGTTCGCGCGGCCGGGCGGAAAGCCCGTCGCTTACGTGCTCTCGTCCGACGGCCGCAATCCAGCCGTGCTGCTCCCGGAGGGTGTTACGTTGAGCGGCGACAATTTGATATCTCCGGATGGTTCGCGCATCGTCGCGAACGACGCCGAAGGAAAACTCGTCGTCTGCACGATCGCAACGCCGGCCTGCCAGCCGTTGCCGGGCTCGAACGCTCGCGAGACCGTAGCCGGATGGACCGCGGACAGCAAGTCCGTGTTCGTCTACCAAGGGCAGGTCGTTCCCACGCAGATCGATCGGCTCGAGGTCGCGTCGGGGGCGCGGTCCGCGTGGAAAACGGTGCGTCCGAATTTCCCCGCGCTCGCCGGCATCAGGACGCTCATCGTGTCGCCCGACGGCGCCATGGTCTACGGCTACAGGAAAAATAGCAGCGAGCTTTACGTCATCAAGGGGTTGAAGTAGATGGCGCTCACTCCCGGCACCCGCCTCGGCCCCTACGAGATCGTCTCGCCCCTCGGCGCCGGCGGCATGGGCGAGGTCTATCGCGCCAAGGACACGCG
>JANMVW010000319.1:0-2769 GCA_031393555.1 Acidobacteriota bacterium | reverse complement strand
GTCACCTCCACCGTTACGGTCGCCGGAGCCGGAGCGCAGATCGGCCGGATCCGGTTGTCCACATCGATCAAGCACACCTTCGACTCCGATCTCGAGTTCACGTTGAAGTCGCCCTCTGGAACGATCGTGACGGTGAGCTCGGATAACGGCGGCTCGAACGACGACAACTACAACGGCACGCTGTGGAGCGACAAGGCCGATCCCGGGAATCAGGTTCCGTACGTCACCCCGCTGGCGGCGTCGTTCCTCGTAACGGACACCGCCTACACCAACCTCGTCGTGAAACAGACCCTCGTGTCCGAGGAGCACCTCTCGGCTTTCGTCGGGCAGAATCCGAACGGCGTCTGGACGCTGTCCGTCGGTGACGATGCGAACCTCGACGGCGGGAATCTCTCGGCGTGGACGCTCGAGGTCACGACGACGACGTGCACGGTGACGCAGTGCGCGGTCGACTGCAACGACAACAACCCCTGCACCGACGACTCGTGCAGCCCGGCTTCGGGTTGCGTCCATACGCCCAACACGGCGGCCTGCAGCGACGGTAGCCTGTGCACGACCGGCGACGTTTGTTCCGGCGGCGTATGCACCGGGACGGCGATCGTTTGCAATGACGGCAACGTGTGCACGACCGATTCGTGCAACGCGGCGAACGGGTTGTGCGTCTTCACGAACAACACGAACGACTGCGACGACGGCAACGCGTGCACGGTGGGCGACGTCTGTGGGCTGGCCCCGGCGGATTTCCTCCAGAACTTCGACGGCGTGACGGCTCCGGCGCTCCCGCTGGGGTGGGTCTCGACCGTCACTGCGGGAAGCAACCCGTGGGTCACGACCACGGCCTTCTCGGTGTCCGCGCCGAATTCCGCCAACACCGACACGCCGATCACCGTGACGGACAAGACGCTCGACAGCGCCTCATTCGTCGTGACCGCCGGGTCGATTCTCGAGTTCGATATCCGGTACAACCTCGAATCCTCTGGCGTGACGGCGTTCGACGCCGCGGTACTCGAGATCAAGATCGGGGCCGGTGCCTTCACGGACATCGTGACTGCCGGGGGCAGTTTCGTAACGGGCGGGTACACCCACACCGTGTCCCCGTCGTTCAGCTCTCCGCTCGTCAATCGGCCCGCATGGAGCGGCGCCTCCGCGGGCTTCGTCCATACCAAAGTCAACCTCCCCGCGGCGGCCGTCGGCCAGACGGTCGTCCTCCGCTTTAGGGTCGCGTCCGATACCAGCGCCGCGGCCACGGCGCCCAACGGCGAGTGGATCGACAACGTGCAGGTGGCGAGCACCACGGCCTCGTGCCATGGAACGCCGGCGAACTGCGACGACGGCAACGCGTGCACCAACGATAGCTGTGCCCAAGGGCTCCTGCCCCCCGCGTGTATCGTGAATGACAACGGCGGCGGAACGGTGACCCTGCCGCCCGCGGGCTGCGCCTATCTGAGTCCGTCGGACGTTCACCAGATCATCAACGGGTTGCCCGCCGGAACGACGATCCGGTTCGCCCCGAACCACAGGGACTTCGTGTGCGGTCCGCAGGCGGGAGCGCCCTCGAACTGCTCCTTCGTACCTCCGCCCGGGACCTGCGATCAGCCCGGAGGGTCGTTGGGCGGCAACGAGGAGTGCAATAACTCCACGCTCTCTCTGGCGCTCAACGGAACCGGCGTGCTTGCGGGCTGGAACCGCACGCTTCAGATTCCCATCGAGTTCGAAACGCATCTCGCCCCGCGCGTCCCGGGGGCGCCGGTCCAATCGTTCAACACCGACATGTTCATGCTGCGGGGGCAGTTGGCAGCCGGCGATCCGGACTTCGACCTGCTCCGCATCACAGCCGGAGACAGCCTTGGTCTGCCCAGCCCCGGCCACACGACGCTGAGACGGCAGAGCGCGGGATCCTGGTCGGTGGATAGCTTCTTCGACATCCAGTACCGAATCGACTTCGTTGGACATCCCGGCGGTCGCATCGGCGGGATGTCGGGGAGCACGACGGCGACGATTCGCATGCAAACCGGCAGCGGCCTCGGCTGCGTCCACACCCCGACCAACTGTAACGACAACAACCCGTGTACGACGGACAGCTGCGATCCGGTCAGCGGCTGCGTGCACACGCCGGTCACTTGCGACGACGGTCAGATCTGCACGGACGACTCGTGCAACCCGAAGACCGGCCAGTGCGTGCACACGCCGACCAACTGCAACGACGGAAACGCCTGCACGGACGACAGTTGCATCCAGGCGCTCGTCCTGACCCCGGCCTGCACCGTTCCCGACAACGGCGGCGGCACGGTGACCCTGCCGCCCGCGGGCTGCGAATACCTCAGCCCCCAAGACGTGCACGAGATCATCAACGGCCTACCGGCGGGCACGACGATCCAGCTCGGCACGATTCACAAGGACTTCATTTGCAACCACGGCCCGGCCGGTGGGGGCGTGTGCTCCTTCCAACAGCTCGCCGATTGTGACGAGGCGGGTGGTTCGCTCGGCGGAGAAAAGGAGTGCTCGGACTCCAAGCTGGCGATGTCGCTCCATGGGACGGGCGTCCTGGCGGGCTACAATCGCACGATTCAGCTACCGATCAGCTTCGAGACGCACACCGCTCCGCGCACGCCGGGAAATCCGGTCCAGTCGTTCAACACCGACATGTTCCGGTTGCTCGGGCAGATCACGGGGGATCCGGACTTCGACCTGCTCCGGATTACCGCGGGAACGGACTTCGGAATGCCGAGTCCGGGCCATACGACGCTGAGGCAGTTGCCGAGCGGCAAT
>JANMVW010000302.1:0-5051 GCA_031393555.1 Acidobacteriota bacterium | reverse complement strand
GACGCGCTCGGGATAGTGGTCGTCCGCATGGCGAATGACGGTACGCCGGTCACCCTGGTGACAGAACCGCCGGCCCCGGCCGATAGAGATCTCTGGAGCTACGATCAAATGATTCGTCGCATGGCATCGTTGTATGCCTCGAAGTTCCGCAACGTCTGACGCAGCGGCGGCTCGACCGTTCAAGAACGTGGAGCGACGGCTTGTTCGCGGCCGAATTCCCCGTACGACAGAAGCGGATTCAGAGCGTCTGGCGCACATCCGCCAGCACGACACCGGGCCCGAGTTAGCGGTCCGACGCGTCGCGAGGGCGGTTGGTGTCCGAATCGCCCCACCGAAGCAACGCCTCCCTGGTTCGCCCGATCTCGTCAACCTCCGTAGAAAGCTCGTCGTATTCGTTCACGGTTGCTTTTGGCACGGACACGCGAAATGCTCGAAGGCTACTGTTCCGAAGCGGAACCGCGCGTTTTGGCTTCTGAAGTTCGCGCGCAATAGGCTGCGTGACCGCGCGACAGCGCGCGAGCTTCGCCGACTCGGGTTTCGTGTCGTGACAATTTGGGAGTGCGAAACAACGAATTCGATTGCGCTCAGCCGGCGTGTGCGCGTGTTGAGCCCGTGATCGCGGCTTCGAGCGAGCCGCCCTACCGAACCTGCTTGACCCGCCCCGTCCCATCGGATCAGTGCAGCGCGGAGATCATTCACACACGCATTGCTTGATCCGTGATCGGACGCACGCTACGCCGGCGGGGAGCAGGCCAGCGCGTCATAGGCGTCATTTCGACCGTTGCACGTGTCAACATCGAAGGTTGTCCGCGCAAAGAGTAGACTACGCGGCTTCCGGAGAGCGGCTATGCCACCCAAGGATCGCGTCGGGCTCTTACTGATCAACCTCGGCACGCCCGAGAGTCCTCAGCCACGCGACGTC
Source organism: Acidobacteriota bacterium (assembly GCA_031393555.1). Classification (GTDB taxonomy): domain Bacteria; phylum Acidobacteriota; class Polarisedimenticolia; order Polarisedimenticolales; family DASRJG01; genus DASRJG01. The sequence goes on along the minus strand of JANMVW010000302.1, from coordinate 4,129 downwards.
CGCCCGTACCTTCGGGAGTTCCTCTCCGATCCGCGTGTCATCGACATCGGCGCGTTGCCGCGGTGGTTGCTCCTCAACCTTTTCATCTTGCCGTTCCGTCCGCGCACATCGGGTGAGGCCTACGAGAAGATCTGGACCGAACGCGGGTCGCCTCTCTTGTTCCACACGAAAGACGTCGCGGCGAAGGTCCAGGATCGATTCGGCGCGACCGTGGTCGTCGATTTCGCGATGCGCTACGGCAACCCCTCGATCGCGGACGTCCTCTTGCGTTTCAAGCAGCGCGCGGTCGATCGCATCGTCGTGTTCCCGCTCTACCCGCAGTACAGTTCCGCGGCGACCGGCTCATCGATCGAGAAGGTGTTCCTCGAGGCGTCTCGGCTTTGGAACACGCCTTTTCTCCAGGTCGTCCCGCCTTTTTACGATCACCCCGCGTTCATCGACTCTTGCGTCGGATTGACGCGCCCCATTCTCGACGAGGCCCCTTGGGAGAAGGTGCTGTTCAGCTTCCACGGCCTTCCCGAGCGCCACTGCGTCAAGTCCGACGACACGGGAGCGCACTGCCTGAAAAGCGAGGGTTGCTGCGACCGCATCGTCGAAGCCAACCGCAACTGTTACCGAGCGCAGTGTTTCGCCACGGCGCGCGCTCTGGCCGCGGGCCTCGGTATTCCCGAGGACCGCCGCATCGTCTGCTTCCAGTCGCGCCTCGGGAGGACACCGTGGATCCGCCCGTACACCGACGAGGTCGTCGTCGATCTCGCGAAAAGCGGCGTCAAGCGCGCGGTGATTTTGAGCTCGGCGTTCGTGGCCGACTGCCTGGAGACGATCGAGGAGCTCGGCATCCGCGCCGCGGACAGTTTCAAGGCGAACGGTGGACAGACGCTACGGCTGGTTCCGTGTCTCAATGCGGGCGACACCTGGGCGGACGGGGTCGTCGCCCTGGCGCGCGAGACGTCGGCGTGGCTTCGATAGGTTCTCCCGGAGGCCCCGCGTCCGTCGTCGTCATCGGTGGCGGGATCACCGGCCTCGCCGCGGCGCACCGTTTCGTCGAACGCGCGGGCCAGGGTGGCTCGCCTCTTTCGATCGTCGTACTCGAATCGGACGATCGCGCGGGTGGCCAAATTCGCACCGAGCGTCATGGGGATTTTCTCTTCGAAGGGGGGCCCGACGCGCTGGTGGCGCAAAAGCCCGCGGGGGTTGCTCTGTGCGAGCGCCTCGGGCTCGGCCCCGATCTTCGCGAGCTCGGCGGCCGGAAATCCGGCACGCAGGTGTTTTACCGTGGACGGCTGCACCGCGTGCCTGACGGTTTCCTGATGATGGCGCCGACACGCCTCGCGCCGGTACTTCGTTCCAGCCTGTTCTCGTGGCGCGGAAAGCTGCGCATGGCGTGCGAGCCGTTCGTTCCCCGGCGGAGCGCCTCGTGCGACGACGAGTCTCTGGCGTCTTTCGTCTCGAGGCGCTTCGGAAACGAAGTGTTGGAGCGTGTCGCCGAGCCGGTGATGGCGAGCCTCTTCACGGCCGATTCCGATCGTCTCAGCCTGCGCATGACGATGCCGCGATTTCTGGACCTCGAAGCGGCGGAAGGGAGCGTGACGCGCGGTTTGCGTCGCGCGGCACGAGCCCATGCGTCCGCTCGGCCGTTCGGGCACGGGACGGGACGGGGAGGATTCGTCGCCGTCTCCGGAGGGTTGTCGCGGATCGTCGAGGCGCTCGTCGCGCGCCTCCCCCAGGGGGCCGTGCGAACGGGGGCGCATGTGAGGAGCGTCGAGGCGTCCCGCATCGGTGGCGCATGGCGGGTGCGTCTCGCGAGCGGAGAGACCCTCCTTGCGGGCGCCGTCGTTTTTGCGTGCCCGGCCGCGGCCGCGGCCGACGCTCTCCGGGCGCAAGACGGGGAGCTCGCCGACGCACTGTCCCGCCTTCGCTACGCGTCGTGCGCGACGGTCAACATCGTCTACCGCCGGGACGACGTGGGGGCTCGCCTCGAAGGCTTCGGTTTTTTCGTTCCGCGAACGGAAGACCTGTCGATCCTCGCGTGCAGTTACGTCAGCGAGAAATTCGAGGGCCGGGCTCCCGAGGGCACGGCCGTCTTCCGCGCGTTTTTGGGAGGCGCGACGCGCCCGGAAGTTTTGAGCACGAACGACCCGGGCTTGATCCGCCAGACCCACGAAACGCTTCGCCGCATCCTCTCGATTCGCGGCGAGCCGGTGCTCGCCAAGGTGTACCGCGCACCGCGCGCGATGCCGCAGTTCGATGTGGGCGCGCAGGACGTGATCGCCGCGATTCAAGCGCGCGCACACACGCATTCCGGATTGTTTCTCGCGGGAAGCGTCGCCGGAGCCTTCGGGCTTCCCGACTGCATCCGCGCCGGTGAGGAGGCCGCCGACAGGGCCGCCGCGTTCCTTGCGAGGGATCAGCGCGACTCGGGCGATCCGGGAGTCCCCGGGTCGTCCGGGTGGGTTGCGTACCAGGCGAACCAGAACGCGTAGAAGCCGGGGACGGGGCTCGTCCCCGACGGACCCACGACCTCGAAACGGCTCTCGTCGTCCTGCACGGCCAGGGGCTTCAGCGTCCACGCGCCCGGGGTCCCCGTGACGAAAACGCGGGTCTTCCGGCCGAGCGGACCTGCGGGGGGAAGAGGATCGACCGGGAAGCGGAGCCCCCCGGAATTGAAGTAGGAGCCGTACACGTCCTGGCCGTACTTCTTCCCATCACCGTCCACGGGGGCCAGGACCGTCGTTTGGGGCCAGGCCGACTGCCAGTCCTCCCATTTCGCAAGAGCGAACGGGACGAGGTCGAGCGTGCGTCCCGCCGCGGCCGCGGGTCCGGAGACCGCGCGCGCCTGGAGCTGGCTCCAGAGGCTCTCGTCAGGGCGCGTGCCGGCGCGGTCGTACATCAGGAGGTTCGACTGATACAGCAGGCCGCTGACGCCGAAGGCGAGCGTTCGCCCACCCACGCGGCGATCGAAGACCGCCATCCCCTCGGACAAGGGGTTGTACGTGACGACGATCGGAACCCCCGAGACGGTGTCGTTGACGACCTCGTGCCAGACGAGGACACGGAGCGGGTAGGCGCGCGCCGCGCCGTCGACAACGACACCGATGACCTTGTCCGAAGGAACGAGGTACTTCCCGCGGCCCACCGTCTCGAGCCCCGAAAGCTCCGAGAGCGTGATCGCCTTCGGGTCGGTCAAGGACGGGAGGGCGTCGGTCACCATGCCGCACGACACGATCTTGTCCTTCGGAACGAGGGTCGTCGTCAGATCGAAGCCGTAGCTCGCGGCCGTACGTCCGTCCCCTCGGGGGCGAAGGCGTTTGGGATCCATCAGCGGAGCGAGGTTCCACAGGGTGCCGACGAGCGTCACCGCGCCCGCCAGGGCCAACACCCAGCCGCCGCTGCGGAACGTGAAGAGCCTCTCGGGACGGGCCGTCGACATGGGTCGGTCACGCTAGCACGGCGCCGGGCTACAATGCGCGACCGATGGTGCGTCCTGAAAGTTGTGTCGTGCTCGCGGGTGGAAGTCCCGCCGCGGTAAGCGCCGGAGCGCCGCGTAGCAGAGTCCGGGCTGACGGAGAGATCCGTGGGTCTGAGCGGACTGTCGAGAGCCCTTATGGGATCGCAAGATTCCTGGGAGGGGAGCACCGACGCGGGCCCAGCATGAAGCGAACCTTGCAGCCCCGAGACATAAGCCCCCGAAAGGGAGGGGTGGCCGAGCCGATCATGTCGCGGCGAAGGCAACAGACTGCATTCGTGAGAGCCGGAAGGATGCAGGACGCCCCCGGGGTATTGAGGAGGGCACGCGCCGACAGTACGACACGGAACAGGAGAGGCCCTACCCGGCGGCTCACGTCGAGCGAAGGCTGGCCCTATAAGCCGAGTGCGAAAGGGGCGAGTGTCGGGAGGGAGTCCGAGGGGTTCGTAGTACCGATGACGATGGCGACCACAACGCCGTCTGAGGGAAGGAGCCCTGCTTTGGTCACTCTTGTGCGTGGTGGTAAGCACGAGGGCATGGTCCGATGAGGACCAATCTCCCAGAAACAAACAAAGTGCGAGAACTCCAGCGCAAGCTGTACACGGCTGCCAAGCGCAGCCCAGGTCGGCGCTTCCATGCTTTGTACGACCGGATCTTCCAGGG
>JANMVW010000257.1:0-2312 GCA_031393555.1 Acidobacteriota bacterium | reverse complement strand
GACGCGGACGCCCTTTGCGTAGGACAGTTGACCGCCACGTTCGACGGGATCTCGACCATCGACGACATCTGCAACGTGATCGACAAGAATCAGCACGGTGGACGTCACCACGGCGGACACGGCGACGGCCCGGACGGAAAGGACTGCGACAAGGGCGAGGACGAGCTAATCGCGACCGCGCTCAACATTTGTCGCGCGCGGGTTTGCGAAGAGCAGTTCCTAGACTCGCATTGCCGCGGCAACTCCCACACTACCGTCAGCCAGTCGTTCGCTGACGCCGATGCGATCCTGGACGACGCGGCACGCGACAAGGACACCTGCAAGAACGCGACGTGCGAACTACGCGAGATCAACAACGGTCACGCCCTGGAGATGAACTCGCTCACTCTCGCGAGGGCGAGCAGCGAGGTCAGGCTCACGTGGTCGTCACCCGTTCTCGACGACGGCAGCGGGATGCCAAGCTCGTACGAGATCTGGCGGCGACCGATGGGATCGAACGACGCGTTCGTGAAGCTCGGGACGACTTCGGGGCTGACGTATCTCGACGCGACCGCAGGGACGGCAGCGTGGGATTACAACATCACGGCGGAGATACATGGACCATAGGCCTCGCTCCCCAGGGGCTCGGTGCGTGGGCCGGCCCGCTCGGAAGACTCTCGTTGTCCTTTGCTGCAATCTAGGCCGTTGAACCGCCCCGGTTTTCCGGAGACTCCATTCCTCGTAGGTACGTGCTCGCCTGAGTGCTCAAGGCCCCGCCGAACACCTAGGCCAATCCGAGAACCCGCACAAAAGGCGCACAATCGAGCGTCTTGCGTCGTTCATCGCCTCTCTTCGAATCCCTGTAACTCATTGATTCGATGTGGTGCCGAAGGCTGGACTCGAACCAGCACTCCCTTGCGGGAAGGGGATTTTAAGTCCCCTGCGTCTACCATTCCGCCACTCCGGCGCACGGGCGCAGTCTATCGCGCTCTCAGCGATTTAGAGGGACAGGCCTTCGCGACGCGGATCGCTGCGCGACGCACAGGTGTCCATCTGGGTGTCCACTCTGACAAGGATCTCACGGCCCACCGCCTCTCTGCCCGAGGTCAACTCATTTGGTTTCCGGAAAACCCGGTGCGATTCAGCCTGCCCGTGCGTGCGCTCGCAAGCCCCTCAACGGAACTGCTGGATGCCGGACGATCCTGTTATGATTCCACCGGAGCATCGTCGAACCAGCGAAAGGGGGTCATTCGCTCGTGAAAGAAGCCGCGATTCCCGATCCGCAACTAGCGGCTGTGGTGCAGCGTCTGATCGAAGCCTACGCGCCCGAACGCGTGTATCTGTTCGGCTCGAGCGCGCGGGGTGATGCAGGACCGGACAGCGACTACGACATCCTTCTGGTGGTTCCCGACGATGCAGCTCCCGAAAGGAAGCGCGCCAAGCTGGCCTACGCGAGCCTCTGGGGCACCGGCGCGGCGGTGGACGTCCTGGTGTGGACCCGAAGCAGCTTCGACCGCCGACTTCACCTTCCTACCTCGCTTCCCGCGACGATCATCCGCGAGGGTCGGCTCCTCCATGCCGCATGACCCCGAGCGGATCGCAGAGGTGCGTTCCTGGTTCTCGAAGGCGGGAGAAGATCTACGCGCGGCTACGTTCGAGCTCACGGCAGAGCCGCCTCTGACCGCGGACATCGTGTTTCACGCTCAGCAAGCCGTCGAGAAGGCGATCAAGGGTTTTCTGAGCTGGCATGACCGTCCGTTCCGAAAGACCCACAATCTCGTGGAGCTCGGAGAAGCGGCAACTGCCGTCGACCCAGCGCTCGAGTCTGGTCTTCGTCGCGCTGCTCCGCTGACGGAATATGCGTGGCGGTTCCGCTACCCGGGCGATCTCGTCGAGCCTTCCATTGAGGAAGCCAGCGAAGCGCTGGCCATCGCGCGCGAGGTTTTCGACTCCCTACTATCCCGGTTGCCGGCCGACGTGAAGCCCTGACACCACTGTGCGGTCGCCGAGAAACGCCGTGATCATGGCGCGCCCGCCGGTTCTGGCCAAGGCCGAGCTTTAGCCTTCGAGTCGTGGCCCAGGCGAAGGAGCACTTTCAGCTCCTCCACCGTCTCGCGAACCTCCAGAAGGACGGGTGCCTTGTCCCGCCGGGCACGCTCCCGCACGGCGCACCATTGGTTCAGGAGGTCATCGGCGTGACGACGAAGCCGCGAACCGGGGGGTCATACCACGCTTCGAAAACCCGTGTCCATCTGGGTGTCCAGAACACTCGTAGACCCCGTTACTCCTCGGAATCCTCGGAGAAAAAAACGGCGGTAGGTCGAAAACACATT
>JANMVW010000186.1:0-2501 GCA_031393555.1 Acidobacteriota bacterium | reverse complement strand
CGCAGAGCGTTTGCAGAAACATCGCCATCAAGTTCGAAAGCAGGATCACCCACAACAGGGCGTAGCCGAACTTGGCGCCGCCGGCGAGGTCGGTCGCCCAGTTGCCGGGATCCATGTAACCGACGGAAACCAGATAACCCGGGCCGGCGAACGCGAGGAAGCGTTTCAGCCATCCTCCGACCCCGGTGACGCGAATGCTGCCGTGGACCTCGGGCAGGGAGAGGCTGGGCGCGGCGTCCGACTTCATGTCGCGATTATTGAACAGTTTTCGGATCTTTGTTGCGCAATCAGCGAACCTCAGGGACAAGTCACTCCAGCACGAGTCGCCCCCGCGCTGTTCTCTCCCAGCGACCCGGCGCCGACAGGGCAGGAGTTCTGCGCGCGATTGAGGTAATAGAACCCCTGACTCGACGACGGCAGTTCGACATCGGTGGCCGTCGTGTTCGGACCGTCGTCGGATTCCACGCAATCAGCGACCAGGAAGTTCGACTTGATTCCCGATCGGAGCGTGTCGTAGGACAGCGCCCCGGGATCGAACGGGACGTCCCAATAATGCACCGTCGTCGAGGTGACGCGCAGATTCACGGACTCTCCAGGAGTGCCGCAGATCGTTGGATTGTCGAAGTTACAATCGGGCACGAGGCTCACGCACGATGGATCCGCCCCATCGCCTTACCCATCGCCGTCGCGGTCGATCCAGCCGGCGGTTCGTAGCTTCGTCGCGGTCAAACTGTTACCGGGAAGCGACACCCACGGCGTGCGCGGGAAGAACGGATCGGCGCTCACGGTTCGCGCGTACCGGTGATAGAAAAACCCTTCCGTCAAGCTCGCGACGGACTGGTTGAGGCTCGTCGCCCTGCCCGATGCGCCGGCCTGTTTTGCGCCGTCCCCTTCGTCATGGACAGACCGAGCTGACGCGCACCGCGCCGCTCGTCGCCGAACCGTAGGTTCCCGCGCCGCAGACGTTTCTCGCCCGCACGAGATAGTAAAAGCCAACCCCCGCCGGCGGTGTCGTGGCGTCCTGGGTCGGCGGTCCCGCGACGTTCGGCGCCGGGCAAGCCTCCGCGGCTCCGCCCGCGACCGGAAGCTCGTTGAGGGCACCGCGCATCACGTCGTAGGCCGCGTCCGTGCCGCCCGAGGGCAGCGGCAAACCCCAAGAGAGGTTCTGCTTGTCCCCGGCGAACACGAGCCCTGGCACTTCTCCATGAATGGCGTACGCCCCCGGGTTGAGCGGTGCGCAATCGAGTGGGTCGGGCCGGCCGTCGCCGTCGGTGTCGTCCATGACCTCCGCGACGACCGACGTCGGACCGTAGACGATGCGCCACTGGAGAGGTGCCGACAGTGCCGGAAGGTTGACCGTGGCGAACGTCCCGTTCAGCGCGACGCCGCTGAGGACCGTGAAGACCGCCGCCCCCGTGGGGACGAAACCGTTGACGAATACGACGTTCAGAGTCCCCGACAGAGTGCCGACACCCGTACCGTTGAGCGCGAGCCGGTCGTACTGCGTACCGGCGGCCAGCCCACCAAGCTCCGACTCGAGCGTTCCCGATCCCGATTGGACGTAGTTCCCCGCGATGGACAAGGCGCCGGGGGATAGCCCGGGGGCGACCGTTCCCGCGCTCGTCACGTTCGCCGTGACGGTCCCTACGCCGCCGAGGACTCCTCCCTGGATGTTCATCGTCGTCGTGCTGCTGATCGTCCCGCCATTCACGATCGTGGAGCCTGCGGTCTGCAGGTACCCCGCCGTGAACCTCATGGTGCCGGCGAGGGCCTGCACGCTGCCGGTGTTGTTGAAGGCGATGCCCACGGTGGTCGTGCCGGCGCCCGCGGACTTCTTGAAAATCCCGGGGGCGTTGTTGTTGAACGCCACCCCCGCGCCGCCACCGGTGATCGCCGCATCGCTCTGACAGTCCCAGGTCCCGGTGTTGTTGATCCCGGCGGCCGCGGTGACGTTCAAGGCGCCGGTCCCGCTCCAGGCCGTCGCGCCGGGAGTGTTGAGGACTCGCGAGGAGCTGAGGATCTTGCCGGCCGCCCCCCCGATGGCCAGGCCGCCGGGGGCATTGGTCGTCCCCCCGCCCGTCATCGTCCCACCGCTCCAGGTGGCCAGCCCCGAGACCGTGACTGTGTCCGTTCCGCCGAGCGTCCCGCTCGTCAAAGAGAGCGTCACGGGCGCGATCGTCTCGCCACTGTTGAAGTTGACCGTGCCAACCGAGATCGCCAGCGAGTTGCCCACGCTCGACACCGTGCTCGCGGGATTGAAGGTGTTCACGCCTCCGGACACACTCGTGCTGCTCGTCGCGCTGTAGGAACCGTCGAAGGTGACCGCGGTCGCTGTGAGGGAGACCACTGCAGCGTTCACGCTGGAAGCCGCGCCGAGGGAGTGGGTGCCCGCGCCGAACTGGAGAATCGTCCCGGGCGATCCGGAAAAGCTCCCACTGTGCACGCCCCCGCCGTCCAGCGTGAGGGTCCCGGTCTGGACCGCCACCGTCGCGGAGTTGTTG
>JANMVW010000172.1:0-5716 GCA_031393555.1 Acidobacteriota bacterium | reverse complement strand
GTCAGATCCTGCTCCGCTTCCTGATCGAGCGGCGCCTCTCGTTGACCCCGGGATACTTCGACGACCAGATCGAGCGGGCGTCGACACTCTCGCTTGGGGAGATCAACGCGTTCATCGGTGAGTTCTACGATCCCGGGCGGTTTTCGATGGTGCGTGCGCTGCCCGAGTGAATTGGGGACATGCTGCTGGCCGAGCCTCCCTGCCGTCTAGCGCTGGCCGCGGCGCCGCCACCCGTCCAGCTCGGGAGTCGTCCCGTTGACGTTTTAGCGTCATGACGCTATTTTGCCTGCATGGGAACTGCACGACGAGCCACCGTTTACCTGGACTCCGAGCTTCATCGTGCCCTCCGCGTGAAGGCGGCCGAGACGGAGCAGAGCATTTCGGATCTCGTGAATCACGCTGTCCGTCACAACCTCGCCGAAGATGCTGAGGACCTTCGCGCCTACAAGACACGCGCCAAAGAGCCAAGCGTCGATCTCGAGAAGGTACTGAAAGACTTGAAACGCCGTGGCAAGCTATAGCCTGCTGATCAAGCCGTCGGCGACCAAAGAACTCGAAGCGGTGCCTCTGAAAGATCGTCGCCGATTGGTGGCACGAATGCGAGAACTCGCTGCGAAGCCACGGCCGACGGGTGCCGAAAAGCTGAGCGGACACGAGTTGTACCGGTTGCGGCAAGGCGACTATCGGCTTCTCTACGAAATCGCCGACCCTGCTCGCACCGTGACCGTTTTCAAGATCGGTCACAGGCGGGAGGTCTACCGCTAGTTTGTCGCCGCCCGGACTCGCGAGACAACGGTCGAGGATCATCGCAACCTTGCGCGCGGTGCCGAAGTCGGACCCCGTCCCTTCAGGGCGCAGCGAAGTACCCCGTCCGCGTCGTGAGCGCGACCCCCGGGCGGTCGACAACGACCTTGATCTCGCGCCAGGAATCGTCGCGCTTCTTGTCGTGCGACAGATAGGCGAGGACGTATTGATGGCGCAGGTCGTCCGCGATGCGGTCGAAACTGGAACGAAGCTCGCCGGTGCGGGCCGTGAAGAGCGCCGCACCTCCGGTTGTGGTGGAAAGCGACGACAGAATCGCCGCCACAGGTTGAGTGTGGCCGACATCCCACACGAGGATTCGTGCGCCTGTGTTCCCGGCGAGCGTCTCGGCGTCGTGGGGTAGGTAGTTCCCGATCGCGATCACGAAGACCATCACGTCGTTCCGGATCGCGCGCTCCCGAACCTCCTCTTGCATGTGGGCGCTGGCGGCCACGCGTCCTTTGAGGGCTTCGTCGCGCCCGTCCGTGAGGAGCAACAAGACGCGGCGACCCGAAAACCCCGCCAGTTGATCCGAGGCCACGGCGATCGCGTCGTAAAGCGACGACCCTCCATGGGCCGAGACCGAGCGGATCGCCCTTTCCAGTTTGCGGCGATCGGACGTCGGGCCCTCGAGAATCGAGACTTCGTCGGAGAACCCCACGACGAGACCTTCGTCTTTCGGTCTCAAAACGCCCAGAAAGGCGATCGCCGAGGCGATCGTCGCCTTCAGCCTCTCGCCCTCCATCGACGCGGACGTGTCGAGCACGATGGCGATCCGCAGCGGGCCCCGCTCGGCCGAACAGCGTTCGAACGCTTGCAGGCCGCCGTTTTCGTAGAGGTGGAGGTCGTCCTTCCCGAGGTCGTCGACATACGCATTCTTGGCCCCGCGGGCGATCGCGTAAACCTTGACGGGCGTTGCGATCTCGTGGTCGATCACGATGCTGCGGCCGGACGTCACCGAGGCGCCCGCCTGGGTTCCGTCCGAAAACGTCGCCACCGCGTCGAGCTTGTGCTCCCGCGTCCCATCGCCGGCGTCCCAGTCGAACGTCCAAGGAGGGGAGTTGCGGGTGCCCATGGGCACCTCGTCCGCGATGAAGGCGACGCTCACGATCGAGGCTCCCGCCGGAGGCACGACCGCAAGCGTCGCCGTTGAAGGGCTGGCGGATGCAGCGAACCGGCGCGGCGTGAGGAACGCGACCCTGGCTTTTTCGTCCCCCGCCTGGGCCGGCGGATCGAAGCGGAATCCCGCGACCAGTAACAGCGTCACAACAAGTCGGGACCCGTTCATACGGTGCGCGAGAACACCGGCTTGCCGCCGCTCCGGCTCTCGAGATAGCGATCAAAAATCATCGCGATGTTGCGAACGAAGAAGCGGCCGAGTCCGACGACCTCGAGGTGGTCCGGCTCTATCGCGACGAAGCCTTCCACGACGGGGCCGTCCGGAGCCCTGAGCGCGGCGAGCTCCGCCGCGAAGTAGTCGGCGAACACGATGCCGAACTCGCGCTCGATGGCGGGCGTGTCGAGCCAGAGGTTGCACATCAGGCGGGTGATCGTCTCGCGCCGGATCAGATCGTCGCGATCGAGCGGGTAGCCGCGCTCGACGGGGAGGCGCCCTTCGTCGAGCACCTCGTAGTAACGCGAGAGCTTCTTCTCGTTCTGGGAAAACGCTCCGCGGACGTCGCCGATGCCGGAGACGCCGACGGCGACCATGTCGCTCCCCATCTTCACGGTATAGCCCATGAAGTTCCGGTGGAGGCGGCGCTTGCTTCGCGCCTCGGCCAACTCGTCCCCCGGGAGCGCGAAGTGGTCCATGCCGATCTCGACGTAGCCCGCGGCGAGGAACCGGTCGCGCGAGTCGAGGAAAAGTTGGAGCTTGTCCTCGGGGGAGGGGAGGTCCTTCGGCTCGATCCACTTCTGCTGGGCCCGGATCCACGGCACGTGAGCGTACGAGTAAAGCGCGACGCGATCCGGACGCATTCCGATCACGACGTCGACCGTCCGGCCGAACTTCGCTTTCGTCTGCAAGGGGAGGCCGTAGATCAAGTCGAGGTTGATGGACGCGAAACCCTTCGCACGCCCGAGGTCGTACATCGTGCGCGTCTGGGCTTCGGTCTGGTTGCGGTCGACGGCGGCCTGAACGTCGGGGTCGAAATCCTGAACTCCCATCGAGAGCCGGTTGAAGCCGAGCGCTCGCAAGAGGTTGATCTGCTCGACGCTCGTGTGACGCGGATCGACCTCGACGGCAACCTCGGCATCGGGCTCGAGGACGAAGTGGTCGGTCACCTTCCTGTGGAGCGCCTCCATCTCGGACGGCGTCAGGTGGGTCGGCGTGCCCCCCCCCCAGTGATACTGGGAAACCTGCCGGCGGTTCGGGAGATGCGCGGCCAACATGTCGATTTCACGGTGGAGGTAGCCGAGGTACTTCGTGACGACGTCCGCGTCCTGGGTGATGACCACGTGGCAGCCGCAAAACGTGCAGCGGTGCTCGCAAAACGGGAGGTGCGCGTACAGGGAGAGAGCCCCGGCCAAACGATCCGCCTCGGCAAGTCGAGCGGCGTACTCGGCGGGGCCGAAGGTCCCGGCGAACTCGACGGCCGTCGGGTAGGAGGTGTAGCGGGGTCCCGGCCGGTCGTACTTCTTCAGAAGATCGAGGGTGATCTTGGGGGTGGCGGTCATGGGCGTCCATCCTCTCGCATCCGCCCAAGGTACCAGCACTTAGGCCCCCTGGGCTATCATCGGCGATCGTCGAGGTCGCCATGAGCACGAACACCGAGCGCTCCTTCGCGGCGCAGGTCGCCGAGGGGATCCCCCAGGAACTTCCCGAGCGTCCCACGGCTGAGCCGGGGATCAACCGGGCTCCGAAGCGCCGCAACGCGCTGTCGGCTGCCGAAAACGAGCTCGCCCTCAGAAACGCGCTCCGGTATTTCCCCGCGAGGCTCCATCGGGCACTGGCCCCCGAGTTCGCCAAGGAGCTCGAAGAAGACGGCCGGATCACGATGCAGCGCTACCGGCCGCACCACGCGATGCACGCGCGGCCGATCGGCGAGTACCCAGCCAGGACGCCTCAGGCGGCCGCGATCATGTTGATGATCCAGAACAACCTGGACCCGCTGGTGGCCCAGCACCCCTACGATCTCGTGACCTACGGCGGCAACGGGGCGGTCTTCCAGAACTGGGCGCAGTACCGCCTGACGATGAAATACCTCTCCGAGATGACCGAAGAGCAGACCCTCGTGCTTTACTCGGGGCATCCCCTCGGGCTCTTTCCCTCGCACAAGGATGCGCCGCGCGTGGTCGTGACCAACGGGATGGTCATCCCGAATTACTCGAGCCCAAGCGACTACGAGCGCCTCGTCGCACTCGGTGTCACGAGCTACGGGCAGATGACGGCCGGCAGCTTCATGTACATCGGCCCGCAGGGGATCGTCCACGGAACGGTGATCACGCTGTTGAATGCCGGACGAAAATACCTGGGCACGGGGGCCGAGGCTCTGGCGGGGCGGATCTTCGTGACGTCGGGCCTTGGCGGGATGAGCGGCGCCCAGGCCAAGGCCGCCGTGATCGCGGGCGCGGTCGCGATCGTCGCCGAGGTCAACCCGAAGGCGGTGAAGACTCGACACGACCAGGGTTGGGTCATGGAGGTCGAAAGCGATCTCGACCGTCTGGTCGTTCGGGCCGAAAAGGCCCGTCGCGCCAAGGAGGCCGTCTCGATCGCCTACGTCGGCAACGTCGTCGATCTGTGGGAGCGTCTGGCGAAGGACGGCTTCGCCGTCGATTTGGGCTCGGACCAGACGTCCTTGCACAACCCTTACGGTGGCGGCTACTACCCCGTCGGGGTGTCCTTCGAAGACGCACAGCTTCTGATGCGCGACGACCCGGCGGCTTTCAAGGAGAAGGTGCGGGGTTCCCTCAGGCGCCACGTCGCGGCGATCAACGTGCTCACTTCGGCCGGCATGCGCTTCTGGGACTATGGAAACGCGTTTCTTCTCGAAGCCGGTCGCGCGGGCGCGGCGGTGACGCGCGCCGACGGGTCGTTCATCTACCCGAGCTACGTCGAGGACATCATGGGGCCGATGTGCTTCGATTTCGGGTTCGGCCCGTTCCGCTGGGTCTGCACGACCGGGAATCCCGCCGACCTCGCGGTCTCGGACGCCATCGCCGCCGAGGTTCTCGAGGCGATGGCCGAAAGCGCCCCCGCTGAAATCAGTCAGCAGATGCGGGACAACGCGCGCTGGATCCGACAGGCCGGAGACAACCGCATGGTGGTCGGGAGCCAAGCGCGCATTCTCTACGCCGACGCTCCGGGGCGCGAGCGGATCGCCTTGGCGCTAAACGCCGCGATTCGCGACGGCCGCATCGGCGGTCCGATCGTTCTCGGGCGCGATCACCACGACGTCTCCGGAACCGACTCGCCCTACCGCGAAACGGCGAACATCCGTGACGGCTCGAATCTGACCGCCGACATGGCGGTGCAGAACGCCATCGGCGATGCGTTCCGCGGCGCAACCTGGGTTTCGCTGCACAACGGGGGAGGCGTGGGCTGGGGTGAGGCGATCAACGGAGGATTCGGTATGGTGATCGACGGGAGCGCCGACGCCGATCGCCGGATTCGAAGCCTGATCGCCTGGGACGTCAACAACGGGATCGCCCGGCGCGCCTGGGCGAGAAACGAAGGCGCCGAGTTCGCGATCCGGCGCGCGATGGCCGCCGACCCCCGCATGAAGATAACGATGCCCGAACACGCCGATGATGCGATCATCAACGAGGCATTTCGGAAATAGGGGACAGTCCCCTTTCCTAAGAAACTCCCTCACTCGCGACGCTGTTTTGGACGAGTTGGTACCCGAGGTTTTTCGCGCGGCGCGTGAGGTTTTCGATGACGCGACGCCTGTACCGCTCTTCGTAGTATTTGGCG
>JANMVW010000167.1:0-6145 GCA_031393555.1 Acidobacteriota bacterium | reverse complement strand
GCCCTCCGTCCGACGGCGAAGGCGGCGTGATAGCGGTTGAGCTGATCGAGCGTGACCGCCTGAAGGGACGCCTCGGTTCCATAGACGGGTTTCGTGAGCGGGCTTCCGGACGCCTCGAGCGCGTCGAGCGCGGCGGCGGCGACCTCGCGCGGCGAACCGGCGCGACGCGTCACGCGTTCCCGCACGTCGCGACGGGCCTCGTCGAGCGCCTCCGCGGTCAACGCCGGGAATCGCACCATCTCGGCGAGCAGAGCGACGGCCTCCCGCCACTGCAACGCGGGAACCTCGAGACGCAACCAGGAAAATTCCGGTGTGGTGTAGTAGTCGTCGAAAGGAACGGCCGGATCGTCGACCGCTTTCACCCGCGCCCCGAGGGCCGCCACTCGCGCCTCAAGTGCCGCGGGATCGTGAACGATCGTTGCGCGCGCCATCGCCCGGTGGAGGAGGTCGGTGATCCCCTCTCGCCCGCCCGGCTCGCCGGCGGCCCGCGGAACGAACGCGATGTGCATCGCGAACACGTCGGAGTCGGCGCTTTCGCGGACGACGTAGCGGAGCCCGTTCCCGAGCGCCCCGGCGCTCACGGCGGGCTGCGCGCTCGCCGGGGGACGCGCATCCTCGGGCGGCGTCCACGCGAGGCGCTTTGGGGCGAGGCCGGGCCCGGCCATCCGCGCGCGCAGCATCGGCAGACCCGCGATCAGCCGCGTCGATGCCGCGTCCCAGTCCTCGGTTTTTAGCGCGGCAAGCCTCGCGGCCTCGTCGGTCAACGACCCCTTCGGCGAGCCGAGGATCGACGACGAGCGAAGCATCGCGAAGTAGTGGATCTGGTCGCGCGCGATCGCGGCGTCCGAGGCGGTTCTTGCGAGGACGCGGTCGATGCGCCCGCGAGCATCGCCACCGGGGCGCGTCGACCGGATCGCCTCGCACAACGCATCGAGCACCGCTTTGGGATCGACCCCCGGATCGACCCGGGTATCGAGCACGACCGTCGACCAGGGAGCCCGGCGCGGATCGATGGTGAGGCTGGCGGCGTTGTCCTTGACCCCGCGGCTCAAAAGAGCGCGAGCGAGCGGCGAGTCCTTTCCGTCGGACGCTGCGCCGAGGAGGATCCCAGCAGCCACGCTCGTGTCGTCCCACGGCGGGGCCTCGAACGGAAAGGCCGCAAGCAAGCGCGTCGGTTCCTTCTCCGCGGGAGCCAATTCCACATTGTCCTTGGGCGGCTTGGGCCAATTTCCGGCGAGCGCCACCGGGGCAGGAACCCCCGGAACGGCGCCGAACGTACGTCCCACGATCGCAAGCATCTCCGGGATCTCGAAGTCCCCCATCACGAGGAGCGTCATGTTCGCGGGAACGTACCGCTTCTTGTAGTAGGCCAGGACCTGCTCTCGCGTGATCCCCGCGAGCGAGGCTTCCGTGCCTAAGACGGGCCGCGCGATGGGCGTCCCCGCATACGCCTGGGCGCGGAACGCGGCGTTTTGGTCGTACGCGGGATCGCTCCGATCGCGCGCCAGTTCCTCGAGGACGATCTTCCGTTCCTTTTCGAAGCTCTCGGCGGGGATCGTCGACCGGAACAGCATGTCGGCCTGGATCGTCAGCCCCTCTTCTGCGTGCTCTTTGGCGACGAGCAGCGTGAAGAGGGTGTGATCCTCCCGTGTCGTCGCGTTGTTGTAAGCGCCGAGCCGGTCGACGTCGTCGTACAACTGCCGTTGCGAACGCGTCGCGGTGCCGTCGAACAGCAAGTGCTCGAGGAAGTGCGACGCACCGGACGCCGCAGGCCCCTCGTCGACGACCCCCGCGCCGACGATGAATGCGGAGGCGACCATCGCGTTCGCATGGTGCGGAATCAAGACGACGCGCAGGCCGTTGTCGAGCATCTGCTCGGTGGCCCAGCACGGCGCCGCGGCGATGAGAATCGCTAGCACGAAAACGTGTCGGCGCATGGAAAGTCCCTCGAGGCGGGCGGTCATGTTACACCGGCCGGAGCCCTATAATCGTCGCTCACCGCCCTGGAGCATGCATGAATCGGAAGCAGCTGATCCTTCTCGCCATCATCTTTCTTTCCGCCGCGCTCATCGCTTGGCTCGCTTTGTCGAGCCGGCAGCCGCCGCTTCTCCCGGGCGACGAGACGCACGCGACCTTCGAGAGCGCCGCCACCTGCCTGGCCTGCCACGGACCCGAAGGCGCCGTTCCTCAAGCGCCAAAACATCCGCTCGGAGAAGATTGCGTTCGCTGCCACGGCAGCCGCTAGCGCCGGCTCCAGGGGTCAATCGGCGCGCCCAGCACGGCGAGCAACTCGGCGACGACCATCGCCGTGGCGCCCCACAGCTTGGCGCCTCCCAGGTCGAAGTAAGGAACCTCGACCGCGGAGCCCTCGCGTTCTCGAAGCTCGATCGTGAGCCCGGAGCCGCGGGCAAGACCCGACAGGACGACCTCGACGATCCGGTCCACTTCGTTGGCAGAAGGCCGCACGTCGGGGGGCGACGCCGAGATCGCGACCACCGGATGCAAGACGTACGCACTCACCGGGATGTGCAGCGGCGTCAGGTGAAGCCGCACGGAAACCGCGGCCCGGCTGAGCCCGACCTCTTCTTCGGCCTCCCGCAGCGCAGCGTCCTCTACGGTTTCGCCCTCTTCGACCGCGCCGCCGGGGAGCGAGACCTGCCCTCGGTGATTCCCCAGGTGCGCCCCGCGCACCGTCAGCAGGAGCGCCGTGTCGTCCCCCCGCGGGTAGAGCAGCGCAAGGCCTGCCGCCTTTCGCGCACCGGCGGGAACAACGCCGGGCACCCAGAACCGGCGCGGCCGGGGGGCCATCGACGACTGGGCGTCCGGCCCTGGAAGCTCCAATAACCGCGCTGCCTCGAGGCGGCGCTCAACCTCGTCGAATCGCATGTGATGACAGCCGGCGTGGCCGAGCGCTCCGCCCGGAGTCAATTACGAACGAGTGAAAAGGATCGATACGAGCTTAGTCTCCGGTTCACCGGCTTTGTGCGAGACGAATTCTTCATAGGTCCAGCTGTTCGCGTCGACGAACGTCGTCACCGTCCTGAGGATCGTGACGACCCGCAGATGCTGATCCATGAATCGCCCCGACATGACGAGCTGCTTCTTTTCGGCATCGTAGGTCCCGATGAGGTTGACGAGCGCGGTGGACGTGTTGTCGACCGAAGCGGCGGTGTATTTTCGGTTGGCCTGGTCGAACCCGTAAATCGTCATCGCCTCGAACGGCTGCTTCATCCGCTTTTCCGCGTGGGTGAATTGGACGAACGCCCCGCCCATGAGGAGCTTGCCTTCGGCGGTGCCTTCGGTATCGAACATGCGGGCAAATGGGCCCGTATACACGTGGACTTTCGTCGTGAATTTTCCGGCCAGCCCCGTGAGGACCGCATGCTCAGGCTTGAGGTCGGTCTGAATCCAAGGATTCGTTCCAACCTTCGTCTTTTGCCCAGGCGGATACTTCGGCTCATCACTGTCCGCCGCCGTGGGCGTCGGGGGTTTTGCCTCGCCCGCTTGATCGGCCGCTGCGACGACCCTGCCGCAGATCACTCCCGTCGCTAGGACCAACACCGCAATCGTCCGCTCGAGTCTCATCAGCTCTCCTTAAGTGAGGCCTTCGCAGCCCGCCAAAAGCGATCTGAACCGTCAGTCACTGTACCAATTTTTCGCCCAGGCATGGGCCCTCAGCCGATCCAAGAGGGCCGGAGTCAGCGGCCTTCCATCCGACACCGCGGCGTTCGCCCGGGCATGCTCGACCCGCCTCATCCCCGGGATGACCGTCGAGACCTCCGATTTCGACAGGACGAATCGCAGCGCAAGCTCCGGGAGGCTCGCGGCCTCCTGTCCCAGGAGCGTGAGGAGCGCATCCGCACGCCGCGCCGCTTCGGTCCGCCGTTCCCCTCGGAAGTACCGGTGGCGCCAGTCTCCGTCCGGAAAGCGGGTCTCCGGCCGGATGGCGCCGGTGAGCGTTCCTTCGTCGAACGGCACTCTCACGATGATCCCAATGTTCTTCTCGCGGGCGAGGGCGAACAAGTCCTTCTCCGGCGAACGGTCGAAAATATTGTAGATCACCTGCGCGGACGCAAAGATCGGATCGCCAAGCGCCAAAAGCGCCGTCTCCGGCGCGTGGTCATTGATCGAGATCCCCCAGTGCCTGACCTTCCCCTCCGCGACGAGCCGCTCCATCTCGTTTCGCGTCGTCCCCCATTCCGGCTGGCCGAGCCATGCGTCATGCCACACATGGAACTGCTGCAGCTGAATCGTCTGGACTCCCAGGTTGCGAAGCGAGGTCTCGGTGGCCGCCCGCACGTGGTGGGCGGGGAAGACGTCGGCGAGCTTGGAGGTTCCCGCCGCGGGCCAGACGCCGTTCAGGGGAGGGATCTTCGTCGCAACGACGGCATGCGTTCCCGCCTGGGCGATGAGGCGCTCGCTGTGGCCGTCGCCATAGGCCAGCGCCGTGTCGATGAACGTCACACCTTCCGCAACGGCCGTGCGAACCGCGAGCAGCGCATCATCGTCAGAGACCCCCCGCCACATCGTCTTTCCCAACCCCCAAGCGCCGAATCCGATCTCGGAGACATCGATACCCGTGCGCCCCAATGGCCGTGACTTCATGAACCCTCCCCAATCCGCGTGAACTGCGTGAGCAGGAACTCCGCCACGCGCGAGCCGACAACGTCGTCGACGAGGATCGCACTGTGGCCCGCTCCTGGTATGCGCAGCAGCGTGCCGAGGCCTGCCGGGACCGCCGCTTGGAGCCGCTCGGCATGCCACATCGGCACGATCTCGTCGTTCTCGCCGTGCACGATCATTACTGGGATCTTGATCGTTGCAAGGTTCCGGTCGCCGTCGAACGCGTCCGGGTCGACGCCGACCGCGCGGATGAACGAGCGTCGCACCATTCCGCCGAGCCAGCGCCCAGGAAGCCCCTTGCCGTCGAGGTACAAGCGTGCGGCCTCCATCGGCCCAAGCGGCGCGGCGAGGACGACCAACGCGCCCCATCGCGGATCGCGCGATGCCGCCACGTACGACCCCAGCCCGCCGAACGAGTACCCCACGATCGCGGCCGGAAGCTGGCGGAGCTCGTCCCGTTTCGCTATCCAATCGCGTACCGCGTGCAGGTCGTCGACCATCAACGCCGCGTTGTAGCGCCGGACCGGCCCCGTGCGTCCGTGCCCCGGCAAATCGACGAGCAACGCCGTCATCCCGCGGGCCACGAGGTGCGCCGCCAGCGGCGCCATGCGCCCCGCGTCGCCGCCCCAGCCGTGAACGATGACCACGGTCCCCGTCGGGGACCCGTCCGGGCGCAGCAGCCAGGCCTTAAGGAGGAACTTGCGCCCCGGAATCGAAACGTCCTCCGCCCGCGTGAGGAGCGCCGCCGGCAAAGGCCGGGGCCCCCGTCGCGGCGGGTGAAGCATGCTCCGCACGAGCGGATCGACCAGACGATCGAGCATGCGACCGATCGTAGTGGAGGCGTGCCCGGCCGTCGACACGCGGGAGCCCTCTCGTGTTGCCCGGACCCGCCGACTCTGCTAGAAATGCGCGTTGCTTTCCGTCCGATGCCGGCATAGCTCAGTTGGTAGAGCGGCTGATTCGTAATCAGCAGGTCCCCAGTTCAAGTCTGGGTGCCGGCTCCAAGACGGGGGAACCCGTCAGCGGTAGACGTCGCGCCGGTGGCCAACGGTGACGACGAGCACCACCAGCACCCTATTCCGAACTTCATAGACGGCTCGATAGTCGCCTGACCGCACGCGGAATCGGGCATCGTGGCCGGCGAGTTTGCGGCATCCCTCCGGGCGCGGATTTTCGGCGGGCGGATCGACGAGGGAGAAGACTCGTTCCGCTGCGGCTTTGGGGAGTTTGCGAAGCTGACGTCGCGCTACGGGGAGCCATTCGATCCGGTAGAGCACCGGGCTATAGACCTAACTCAGCCTTTACGACTTCGTGGGAGATGCTCTCGCCAGGCTCGGCGAGGGCCGCGTCCGCCGCCGCGTTGTCGAGCCGGTCTTCTTCCTCTTCGCGAAGCCTCTGCAACAGCGCGAAGTCCTCCGCAGACACGAGGACCGCCACCGTACGACCGTCGCTTTCGATGGCAACGGGCTCGCCGGTTGTCTCGACGCTCTTGAGGTTCTCGGAGAGCTTCGCACCAACTTCC
>JANMVW010000136.1:0-2303 GCA_031393555.1 Acidobacteriota bacterium | reverse complement strand
CGCACGAAAAGGCCCTGGACCTGACGTGGGAGCTCGCGCCCGATGTCCCCACCGACCTGATCGGCGATCCGACCCGGCTGCGCCAGGTGCTGCTTAATCTGCTTGGCAACGCGATCAAGTTTACGGAATCCGGCGAAGTGGCCCTACGAGTTACGCCGGATGCGGACTCCTCCGTTCCGGGCGCATTGCGGTTCACGATCTCGGACACTGGCATCGGTATTCCGGGGGAAAAATTGGGCACGATGTTTGAGCCATTCACGCAAGCCGACTCGTCCACCACTCGGAGGTACGGGGGCTCGGGGCTGGGGCTCACGATTTCGAAGCGCCTGGTGGAACTGATGGGCGGGCGGATTTGGGTCGAAAGCGGGCTCGGGAAGGGCAGCGTGTTTTCCTTCGCCGTACCGCTCGAGATCTGGGCAGGGGCCACGCGGCGGGCGGCCGTGCCGGTCGGCAAGGGTCCGGAGCCGCCGCTGCCGGCGCTGCATATTCTTCTGGTGGAGGACTCCGCCGACAACCGTACGATCACGTTGGCCTACCTGCAGGACACTCCGTACCGAGTCGAAATCGCCGACAATGGGAGCGTCGCCTACAAGAAGTTCACAGCCGAACACTACGACCTTGTCTTGATGGACCGGCAAATGCCGGTCATGGATGGATTGTCCGCGACGCGGGCGATGAGAGCGTGGGAACAGGCGAACCACCGGCCGCCCACGGTGATCATCGCACTGACAGCCTCTGCCTTGAAGGGGGATCAAGAAAAGTTCGTGGCGGCGGGGTGCACGGCGTATTTGACGAAACCAATCAAACAAGAGGCGCTGCTGCAAGCGATCAAGGATCATTGCAAGAGCCTCAAGGACACGATCTTTGTGCGTACGAATCCTAAATTCGCAGACCTGATCCCCGGGTTCTTGCAGAATTGCAGGCAGGATGTCATCGCAACGCTGGACGCCTTGAATCGGGGTGACTTTGAGACCGCGGAGAGTGTGGGGCACGGCATGAAGGGCGCCGGGGGCATGTATGGATTCCAGGCCATCACCGCCATCGGCGCCGGCCTGGAGCAGGCGGCCGAGAGCGTCGACATCGACGCGTCGCGCAAGTGGGTGGCCGAATTGTCCACGTACCTCGATCGTGTCGCGATCGTTTCCGACTAGCCCGTTACACGATTACAAGAGCTGGGTTCTGGCGAGGCGCGCAAGGACACGTACGGCGAGGTGGGGGATTGACGTGTGCCGACCAAACCATCGTGCAGAAAGAAAAGGGTTTCGGGGCGTAACGTGGACGCCATCGACGGGACGCCAGTTTTGCGTTGCCTGCGATCCGTGGGATCGGTGAAACGCTGCATCGAGGTATCGCAGTCCGCGCTGGCGCGAGGTGCGCGCACGTGAAGCACGGAGTTCGGCGGGGCCAGACGAAGGACGGCGGATACTTGCCTGCCTTGCGGTGCGGAACCGGCGAAGGTGCTTCGGCGGTGCACGGAAGTCGTCAGGGGAGATCGGCCGGCGCTTGGTCGTCGAGGTCTGGCGCCGGGGAGAACTCGATCTGGCCGACGAGCCAGTGCGACACGGGCGATCCAAAAGGGTTGAGCGTAGCGATCGTCATCCATCTGACGTCGGGCACGAAGTCGATCGCGTAGACCACCCCGAGCTGAACGCGTTGCCACCCCGGCCCTATGTCGCGGCGGTAGACGTCCGAACGGAAGGAGTACACAGTTCGGAACGAGAGGGCGTCGATGTCGTCCACCTGAAATTTCAGGCCCGTTTCCGCCGGAGACTGGCCGCCATTGACCCAAGCTGAAACGCGGTACGTTTTCCACGTAGGGATTTCGTCCACCAGTCGGTACGCAGCACTGCCTGCGGCCACCCCGTCGCCGCGGTCGTGGGCACCAAGCGAAAGCGAATACGGCGGAAACAAACAGCCGTACTTGCAGGTGATCCCAATGGGGTCACCGCCCGAGCCCGAGAGCTGCCAGGCCCATGGATCATCGAAGTGGTAGACAAACGATCCCCCACGTTGAGGCCGAGACGCATGGGCGCCCGCCTCAGCCCCGGTAGCGAACACCACGGCCACCAGCAGACACACGAAACACCTCATTGCGCGGCCTTCCTTTCGGCTTTGGCGAGCGCCGCCTCGATAGCGCGCTCGGTCTTACGGTTCGGTTTGACGCCCTGCGTCTCGATGCGATGGAGCGTCGACATGGCGATCCCGGCGGCGCTCGCAAGCTCTTCCAGGTTCCGATAGAAGCGGTGGCGCCTCTCGCGGTCGGTCACGGCCTGAAGATACGAAAGGCTTGAGCGTTTCGCAAA
>JANMVW010000097.1:0-21325 GCA_031393555.1 Acidobacteriota bacterium | reverse complement strand
GTCAGGTCTCCCATTGCGTCATGGGCGTGATGCGCATGACTCAATGGGAGACCTGACCCCACTTTTAGTCGAGCTGCGTCCCTCGAGGGATGACGACGACGCCGCCGGGAGTCACCGTGAAGCGGCGCTTGTCCTCGGCCTCATCCTCGCCGACGACGAAGCTCGCGGGGATGCGGACGCCTTTGTCGATGATCGCCTTGGTGACGCGCGCGTGGCGTCCGATGTCGACACCGTCCATCAAAACGCTGTCGGCGACCTTGGCGTACGAATTGACGCGCACCTCGGGCCCGAGGATGCAGCGCTCGACACGGCCGCCGCTGACGATGGCGCCCCCGCTCACCAGCGAGTCGAGAACGATCCCGAGGCGCCCCCCGGGCTCTTCCTGCGCGAAGACCGTCTTGGCCGGGGGCAGTTGCTGGGCCATCGTCCGGATCGGCCAGTTCTTGTCGTACAAGTTGAAGACGGGCTCGACGGCGACGAGGTCCATGCTGGCGTCGTAGTACGAATCCAGCGTGCCGATGTCGCGCCAGTAGGCGGTCTCTTTTTTGTTTTCGTCGATGAAGGAGTAGGCGTAGAGTTTTTTCGTGTCGACGAGGGAGGGAAGGATGTCGTGGCCGAAGTCGTGGCGCGTGTCGCGGCGCGCGTCGCTCGCCAGGGCGCGCACCAACGTCTCGGTGTCGAAAACGTAAACCCCCATATTGACGAGCGCCGTGTCGGGACGGCCCGGAACGGGACTCGGCGCTTTCGGCTTTTCCTGAAACGCGGTGATGCGCGACTCCTCGTCAACCGCGAGCACTCCGAAGGCGGAGGCTTCCGCGATCGGGACTTCGACCGCCGCGACCGTCGCGATCGCCCCGTTGGCCTCGTGGCGCGCGATCAAGCGCGCGAAATCCATCTTGTAGATGTGGTCGCCCGAAAGGACGACGACGTTGCGCGGACGATCCTGCTCCAGGAGGTAGACGTTCTGGTAGACCGCGTCGGCGGTCCCCTGGTACCAGCGCTCGCCCACGCGCAACTGCGGAGGAACGCACTGAATCCATTCGTCGAGCTCGTGATTGAACAGGGGTCCCCAGCCGATGCGAATGTGGCGCTCCAGGCTGCCGGACTTGTACTGAGTGAGAACGTAGATCTTGCGCAATCCCGAGTTCAGGCAGTTCGACAGGGTGAAGTCGATGACCCGGTAGATGCCTCCGAACGGAACGGCGGGCTTGCCGCGATCCCGCGTCAAGGGGTAGAGGCGCTCCCCCTGACCGCCGGCCATGACGATCGCCAACGTGTCGCCCAAGAGCGTTCGGCGGCGGTCGACCATCAGCTGTCCGCGCGGGAGGCGAGCAGCTCGCGCACACACGTGCGCAGCTCTCCGGTATCGGCGGATTTCACGACGTACGCGTCGGCCGACCAGCTCATGAAGCTGTCCTTGTAGGACGAGTAGGCCGAATTGAGGACGACCGGGATCTTCGGGTTCTTGTCGAGCAATCGGCTCATGGCCTCGAGCCCGTCCATCCCCGGCAGACGGATGTCCATGACGACGAGGTCGGGCTTTTCGGCCTCGACCAGCCCGAGCCCCTCCGCGGCGGTCGCCGCCGTGACCACCTGGAAGCCGTCACGCTCGAAGTCCTGTTGGTAGAGAACGCGCAGGTTTTTTTCGTCTTCAATGATCAAGATCTTGGGCATCGGCCTCACCCTCCGTTGACGCGGGGAGGCGCAGCGCGACCGTGGTGCCCTCCCCTTCGCGGCTTTCGATCCGAATCTCGCCGTTATGATCGCGCGCGATGAGCGACGCGATCGTCAGGCCGAGGCCGGATCCGTTTGTCTTCGTCGTGTAGAACGCCTCCTGAGCGTGCGCGAGTACATCCTCCGACATACCGACTCCGGTGTCCACGATCGCCATCTCGACACCGTACGGGACACCGCGCAATCGGACGATGAGCTCGCCCCCCCGCGGCATGGCATGCACTGCGTTTCGCAAGAGATTGATGACCGCGTGGAAGATCTGATCGCCGTCGGCCGCGGCTTCGGGGGTGCCGGACTCTTCCTCGACGCGCCCGACGACCCCCGCGTGGTCGAGCTCCCACGCCAACAGGTCGAGCGCCTCCCGGGCGAGCCGCTTCAACGGGACCGTTCCGATCTTGGGCGGTGTCGGGCGCGAGAAATCGAGAACTTCCTTGACGATGTTTTCGAGCCGTCGCACCTCGTTCACGATGATCTCGAGCGACTCCCTCGTCGCCGGATCTTGTTCGTCGGGCCGAAGCAGCAGCGAACGGGCAAAGCCGCCGATCGCCACGAGCGGGTTCCGGATTTCGTGCGCCACGCGGGCCGCCATCTCGCCGATGGCGCTGAGGCGCTCCGATCGCACCATCCTCTCCTGGTTGCGCCGCAGCTCTCTCGTCGCCGCCTCGAGCGAGGCGACCTGGCGGGCGAGCTCTTCGGTCAGATGAGCCCGGGCCAACGCCTGCCCGGCCTGCAGGCCCAACAGCTCGAGGATGTCGACGTCTTCGTCGGTGATCGCACGGCGCGTGATGGCATTGTCCGCGAGGAGCAGCCCCACGGGCTTTCCATCGGTCCTCAGCGGGACCGCCACGAAGGCGTCGACATCCAAAACGCCGATGATCCGATGGGGCGACGGGGCGTCGCCTAAGACCACGCGCCCGTCGACCACGCGCGTCGTCCCCTTCGCCTTCAGCGCGGCGACGACGAAGGACGTCGCGTCGTCGAGCTTGGCGGAGAGCAGACGCGCGATCTCGAGCACTCGCGGTTCCTCGCCTTCGATGATCGGCTCGTGGTCATCCACGAGATCGCGCATCGTCTTTTCGACCTTGGACAGACGGGACCAAATTCTCTGCGCCTCCTCCGCGTCGGCGGGACCGATCGCGTCGCGTCCGCGCAGGACGCCGTGGCGCTCGTCGACCAACAGCAAGAAGGCGCGGTTGAAGCGCAGGCCCATGCTGGCGGTCGCGCCCACGAGGATCGTGTGCAGTATCCGCTCCGGGCTCATCGCCGATTGCAGGCATTCGCCGATCTCGCGGATGATCGACAACTGCGCGATCCGACGGGCGAGCCGCCGCTCGAGCGCCTTGGACTCGGTGAGGTCGGTGATGAGGACGAACGCCCCCGTCAGCGAGTCGCTCAACGGGAGACTGGTACGCGTGACCATGACGGGTAAAACGACGCCGTCGGCGCTGCGGTGCCGCGTTTCGTAGCGCCGCGTGCGCACGCCCGCGACCGGAGTCGCGACGCTCGGGGCGTCTTCCTCCACGAGGTCGCCGAAGGTCTTTCCGAGGGCATCGTCTTCGCTCACCCCGTAAAACGTGACCGCGCCACGGTTCCAGAAAAGAACCGCGTCGTCTTTGTCGAGGAGGGCGAACGGAATCGACCAGGCGCCGAGCATGCGCAAAAAATCGTCCGCGCGTCCGGGGAAGAAAGCGTCGAACTTGCTGCGCTGATCCTTGTGCGTGACCGCCCCCATCGCCCCTCCTTCGTATCGTCCAGAACGAGCGGGCTGCGGCGAGGTATTCCGCGGAAGACCCGACGGGATTGTACTCGCTGTCGGATCGCGCCTCGACTCCGGGACGCTCCGGAATTGGTCCTTAGATCACCGCGTCTCGCAGGAACGCCGCCGCTTCCTCCGGCGCCGTCGGATTGATGTAAAACCCCGTCCCCCATTCGAACCCCGCGACGCGGGTGAGGCGCGGGAGGATCTCGATGTGCCAATGGAAGTCAAACGGCAGCGTGTCCCAGTAGTGGCGGCGGCGCACCAACGTCTCGGTATTCGGACCGCTGTGCAGCACGAAGTTGTAGGGGGGGTCGCGCAGGACGCTCTTCAACCGGGCCAGCGTCTCTTTCAGCGTTCGCGCCAGCGCCGCCAGAGTGAGGCGCGACTCGTCGGTGAACGCGTGGTTGTGCCGGCGCGGCAGGATCATCAGCTCGAACGGGAAGCGCGAGGCGTACGGGGCCAGCACGGCGAAGTGCTCGTCCAAGGACACGACCCGATCGCGCGCAGCGAGCTCTTGCTCGAGCATGTCGCAGAAGATGCACCGCTCCTTCAAGTAGAAGTGCTCGCGCGCCGAATCGAGCTCGACCGAAATCGCGCGCGGGGTCACCGGGGTCGCGATGAGCTGCAGGTGCGGGTGGCTCAGCGTGGCTCCGGCGGCGGCGCCGTGGTTCTTGAAGAGGAGCACGTACTTGAACCGTGGGTCCCGGCCGAGGTCGCGCATGCGGTCCTGGCAGAGGGCGAGCACGTTCTCGAGGGCTACGGGCTCCATGTCCCCCATGTGCATCGCATGCTGGGGCGATTCGATCACGACTTCGTGAGCGCCGACACCGCGCATCCGGTCGTACAGTCCGACCCCCTGACGGTCGAGCGACCCTTCGATGGACAGCGCGGGATATTTGTTCGGGATCACCCGCACGTCCCAACCCGGGCCGTTGGGCGTCCCGCCGGCGGTCCGAATCGCGGCGATCTCACCCGGAGTCTTGTCCTCGCTTCCCGGACAAAACGGGCAGAAACCGCCCTCGGGCCGTGCCTCCCAACCGTCGGTGAAGTCTTCGGGGCGGCGGCTTCTCTCGTTGGCGATGATCACCCAGCGTTTCGAGAGCGGATCGTGGCGAAGCTCGGACATCTCGTTCCCTTCCCGCGGGCCGGCGGCGCCGGCCGCGCGCGTTAAGCGAAAAGTGAGGAGGCGAGGTCGATGAGATCGGGAGGCACCGTCTTCAACGCCGCGACCGCCGACGCCAGGGGCACGGGCAGGAAGACGCCCCCGCGATACGCGGCCATCATGCCGAAACGTCCGTCGTGCACCATGTCGGCCGCGAGCAAACCGTAACGAGAGCCGAGCCATCGGTCGAACGCGGTCGGCGTGCCACCCCGCTGGACATGGCCGAGTTGAACCGAGCGCGTCTCGCTCCCCGTGCGCGCCTCGATCTCTTTCGCGAGCCGCTCACCGATGCCGCCGAGCAAGACGTGGCCGAAGGCGTCGGTCTCCGCCTTCTTTTTGATCTCGCCCTCGGGAAGGACCGCCCCTTCCGCCGCGACGATGATCGCAAAACGAAGCCCTCGGGCGCGCCGGCGCAACACCGCGGCGCACACCGCCTCGACGTCGATCGGTCGTTCGGGGATCAGGATGAAATCGGCTCCGCCGGCCATTCCCGAATGCAGCGCGATCCACCCGGCGTGCCGGCCCATGACCTCGCAGACGATGACGCGGTCGTGGGACTCCGCCGTCGAGTGGAGCCGGTCGATCGCCTCGGTGGCGATCGCGACCGCGGTGTCGAATCCGAAGGTGGTGTCGGTGCCGGACAGGTCGTTGTCGATCGTCTTGGGCACACCCACGACCGGAAAACCCGCGGCCGACAACTTCGCCGCGACGCCCAGCGTGTCCTCGCCGCCGATGGCGATCAACGCGTCAAGTCCCAACGCGGTGAAGTTGGCCTCGAGCGCGCGGGCGTCCTCGACGGTCTTGTACGGGTTCGTGCGCGACGTGAAGAGAATGGTCCCGCCGCGATGGAGAATCCCGGAGGCCGCCTGCGCGTCGAGCTCGACGGTTTCTTTGTTCAGCAGGCCTCGCCAGCCGTGACGGATGCCGATCATCCGGTACCCGCGCGGCAGCGAGCGCCTGACGATCGCCCGGATCACCGCGTTCAACCCGGGTGCGTCCCCGCCGCCGGTCAGGATGCCCACCGTCTTCATCGTCATTCCTCCGAAGGCGCCCATTCTAGACGACGGGTCAGACGAACCAATCGTATTGGGACGGGTCGTCTTTCGGCCGCGCCAGCTCGACGAAGCCGTCCCCCGGGATCCGCTGCGTGGCGCCGTCCTCGTTTTTGATCTCGATCGCGAATCGCGCGGGGGCTCCGGGCTCGGCGAGCCGATCGAACGGAAGGGACAGTTCGAGGACACGGTCGAGCGCGGTGATCAAATCCCCCGCGGAGCCGCCGGCATTGGACTGGAGCCCGGCCGAGCCCGCCGCCGGCGTTCGCACCACGATCGTCGTGCCGTCGAGCGAACCCGGCTCGAACGGATCGAGACGGACGAACACCGCTCTCCCGTCGGTTCCGTAAAACAGCTCGCGCGCGAAGCGGACCGCGGCGTGCATCGCGCCGTAGATACAAGCGACGTGCCCCGCGGTGCGCCATTCGAAATAGTCGCCGACCCGACCGTCGATCCGCGCCTGCACCGGCCCGGTGGGGCGCGTCTGTCCGCGAACGGGGGTCTTGCGGATGGGCTCGTCGAGAACGGACGGCACGGAAAGTCCGGCCGCGGCATAGGCCCCCCGCAACTTGTCGCGAAACCCCGCGTCGAATTCGGCGCCGTATTCCGTCGGATGGTCGTCGCCGTACCACCAGAACCAGTCGCTCCCCTCGGCCGCCAGGATCATGCGCCACGCCGGATCCTCCCAGCGCGGAGGCCCCGCGGCTTCGACGACCGCGTGTCGGGCCGCGGCCAGAAGCTCCCACGCTCGGTTCTTTTCGGGATGCCCGACCCAGGTCGCGAGGTTTCGATAGATCCACGATCCGGCGACCACCCGGGGAAGAGGGCGCGAGCGCTCCGCATCCGCCGCCTCGGACGCCGTGACGGTCTCGATCCGGGGCTCGGCCGCAAGCGCCCCGTAGAGCGCGTCGAAAAACGGCGCCGCGTGCTCCGGGTAGTGCTCCCACGCGTTCTCGCCGTCCAGGATCACGCTGACGACGTAGGGCGTGCCGTCGTCGGGCAGGAGCTCCCTCAGATGCATAAGGCGTGAGACGAAATCGTGAGCCGCGTCTTTCGGAGCGCGGGTGGCGTAGGCGAATCCGATCCGGTCGGAGAGATCGTGATCCCGGAAGAGGAGCACGGGCCCGTCCTTGTGGCGCCACGGACGGTAGAGCAACTCGGCCCGGCGCACTTCCCTTTCGGCCTGTTCCGCCGGGAGAGTCTCGCCGAGCGACGCGAACAAAACGTCTTCGTCGCTCGCCGCCCAGCGGTAGCCCGCGGCCCCCATCCGTTCGAGGGCGCGCTCCGAGATGGCGCCTTCCGACGGCCACCCGCCGGCGGCCCTGCGGCCAAACGTCGCATGGAACACTTCCATCCCCTTCGCAAGCTGAAGATCCGCATCCTCGACGCCTTGGAATCGGGCCGCCGGCAGACGCAGATCCGGAAGGGCCTCGAGGGCCGAGCCGAGGTCGCACAGGAGGGGCAGAATCGGGTGGTAGTAGGGGGTGACCGACAGCTCGATCTGCTCGGCGTCGTAGAGCCGCCGCCACCTTGGGATGACGTCGGCGAGGAACTCCCGATGGCGCGCGAAGAGCGCGCGCTTGTCGTCGGCGGTGTAGCCCCGCCCCTTCGCGCGAAGACTTGCGATCAAGGGGTCGGACTGCAGGAGCGGGCCGCTCCAGGCCAGATGGAACAGCACCTGGAGATCGGTCAACGCCTGGTCGTCGAAGCGGGCAACCACCGCTTGTCCGATCGCAGCGGCCGGTTCTTCCCCACGCAAGGCATGGAGCTCGTTCAATCGCTTGAGGCCCACCGCCATCATGTCGCGATTCAAAGAGAAGAAATGGCCGATGACGAACGCCCGCTCTTCCAGGGAGAGATCGGCGGGATCTTTCAGCGCGAGGGCCAGGAACGGATCCGGCGCCAGCCCCCCCGAGGCGAGCGATTGCATCTGGTCGAGGAGCGTCGGCACGACGTTGAAGGTCGCGCGGACGGTCGGGTGGCGCGCGAGAAACGCGGCCATGTCGGCGTAGTCCTTCAGCGCATGCAGGCGCGTCCACGGCATGGCGGGTGCTGCGGTTTCGGGGTCGGTGTAGTCGGGCTGATGGAAATGCCAGATCAGCGCCAGCCGGATCGGCGCCTTCATCCGTGGGCCGTCCGCTTCCGCAAGATCGCCCGTTCGTAGAGCTGTTCGTACGCGTGAGCCGCGCCGATCCAGGAAAAGTCGGCCGCCATTCCGTTGCTTTGCAAACGGGCCCACGCCGAAGCGTCGGTGTTGTGCACCAACAAGGCGCGCTGCAGGGCCATCCAAAACGCCTCGGCCGTGAATTCGTGGAAGGTGAACCCCGTCTGCCCGTCGCGAACGGTGTCGGCCAATCCTCCCGTGCTGCGCACGACCGGCACGCTGCCGTAGCGCATCGCGATGAGCTGCCCCAATCCGCAAGGCTCGAACAGGGAGGGCATCAGGAAGAGGTCGCTCCCGGCGTAGATCTGCGGCGCGAGATCCGAAGCGAAGGTCAAAACCGCCGCCATCTTGCGGGGGTGGTAGCCGGCCAGGTGCGCGAAGGCGTCTTCGTACCGCGCGGCCCCGGTCCCCAGGACGACGAACTGCGCCTCGCCGGCCACGCCGCTCATCAGGAGGTGGATCACGTGCCCCGTGATGTCCATCCCTTTTTGCGCGTCAAGACGCGTGACCATCGCGACCAGCGGAACCCCCTCGTCCTGCGTCAGCCCCAATCGTTCCTGCAAGGCGAGCTTGTTCGCCACGCGCCGCTGCGCCGTCGTCGCGTCGAAATCGCGGACCAATCTCTCATCGGTGGCGGGGTTCCAGACGTCGTAGTCGATTCCGTTCAGGATGCCGTAGACGTCTTCGTGCCGGGCGCGCAAGAGCGGGTCGAGACCGTTCCCGCCTTGAGGCGTCATGATCTCTCGCGCGTAGGTCGGGCTGACGGTGTTGACCAACGTCGCGTGAAAGATCCCCCGCGCCATGAAGTTGACCTCGTCCCAACCGCTCTCCTCGAGCAGCGGCGGCGCGCCGACGCCCAGATACCGCACGACGCGCCGCGAGCTGCGCCCCTGATGCGCGAGGTTGTGAATCGTGAAGACCGTGGCGACGTCGCCGAACCCATCGTCGCCGCGCCCCGTCGTGTCCAGCCACATCACGGCGGGAGCGGCGTGCCAGTCGTGAGCGTGCACCACGTCGGGACGAAAGCCCAGGGCGGCCGAAAGCTCGAGCGCGGCGCGCGAGAAGAACGCGAACCGGTAAGGATCGTCGTCGTATCCGTAGATGTTCGGCCGATCGAAGAGGCTGCTCTCCGCGATCAGGTAGACCGGAACGTCACTTCCCGGGAGCACCGTTTGCAAAACCCCCGCCGGAAGGGGACCCGCACCCAGGGGGACCGTCAGCCCGCCGGGAAGGTGAGTGAACCCGCCCTCCCCCGCACGCGCGGCCCGCTCTTGGGCTTGATACGCAGGCATGACCACGCGCACGTCGTGGCCCAGACGGGCGAGCGCTTTGGGGAGCGATCCCGCCACATCGCCCAGGCCTCCCGTCTTGGCGAACGGGGCGACCTCGGCGCTGAGGATGAGTATGCGTAAGCGGGAGGACATCGGCCGCGCATTCTAGCCGTGGATGCCCTCCCGCGTAACCTCTAGCTCGCCGGCGCACCTGGCGGGATCGGGAGGTTGAGCCGCTTGAGCTCGGCGTTGATCGCCGTCGCGAACTCCCCGAACGGCTTGGCGCCCGAGAGAAACTTCCCGTTGACGAAAAACCCGGGCGTCCCGCTGACGCCCAGCTTGCCCGCGTCGGCCATGTCGGCTTCGATTTGCGGCTTGAACGCGGCGGCGTCCAGGGCTTTCGTGAACTTCGCCACGTCGAGTTTCAGCTCTTTGGCATAAGCGATGTACTGATCCCGGCTCATCTTCTGTTGGTTCGCGAAGATCTTGTCGTGCATCTCCCAGAACTTGCCCTGATCGTTCGCGGCCATGGCCGCGAGCGCCGCCGGCATCGCGTTCGGATGGAACGACAGCGGGAGGTTCTTCCAGACCACCTTGACCTGATCGCCGTAAACCTTCTCAACCTGGGCGAGGGTCGGACCGACCCTCGAGCAGAAAGGTCACTGGAAGTCGGAAAACTCGGCGATCACGATCGGCGCGGTCGGGCCGCCCTTGGCCGGTGAACCGTCCGTCCTGACGGTGTAAACCTTGTTCGGGTCCGGACCCTGCTGCGGCGCCGGCTTGGCCTTGGCGGCGTTGGCCACTTGCGTCTGCAGCTGGAGGACCTTGGTATCCATTTCGACGAGCCGCTTCAAGGTGTCTTCCTTGACCTGCTTGGCGTCGGTCCAGGCCACGAAGCCCAGCACCAAAGCACCCGCGGCCAGGACGATGGGGAGCCAGTTCATGCCCCCACCGCCACCTGTCTGCTCGTTCTCGGCTTCGCCCGTGCGGCGCTCTCGATTCTTCTTGGACATCGTTGGGTCTCCTTGAGGACCTAATCTACGGCCTAAAGCGACAGTTTACCCTGTTGCTCTTTGACCGCGTTGGCGGAGGCGGCCAGGGCGGCCGATTCGTGGGCTTGCAGTTTGACCTCGTAGACCTTTTCGATCCCCCGGGAGCCGAGCTTGACCGGCACTCCGACGAAACAGCCGGAGATCCCGTACTCGCCTTCGAGGTACGCGGCACACGGGAGGATCTTCTTTTTGTCCTTGAGGATGGCATCGACCATTTCGACGGTCGACGCCGCGGGCGCGTAGTAGGCCGAGCCGGTCTTGAGGAGGGACACGATTTCGGCGCCTCCGCCGGCGGTTCGCTTGACGAGCGCTTCGATCTTGTCTCCCGGGAGGAGTTCCGTCAGCGGGACGCCGCCGACCATCGTGAGACGAGGGAGCGGAACCATCGAGTCGCCGTGACCGCCCAGCACCAGGGCCGTGACGCTCTCGACCGAAACCGAAAGCTCCATCGCGATGAACGCCCGGTAGCGCGCGGTGTCCAATACGCCGGCCATCCCCATCACCCGCTCCTTGGGAAAGCCCGTGACGACCTTGGCGACATAGGCCATGACGTCCAGCGGATTCGAAACCAGGATCACGATGGCGTCCGGCGAGCTGGCCTTCACCTTCTCGGCGCACTGCTTCACGATGTTCGTGTTGATGTTCAAGAGGTCGTCGCGACTCATCCCCGGCTTCCGCGCGACACCGGCCGTGATGACGACGATGTCCGATCCCGCCGTGTCGTCGTAGGAGTTCGTGCCCCGCACCATCGCATCGAAGCCGAGGACCGGGGAGGCCTGGAAGAGATCGAGTCCTTTCCCCTGGGGCGGCCCCTCGAGGATGTCCAAAAGGACGACGTCGCCCAGTTCCTTGGTCGCGCAGCCCATCGCCACGTGCTCGCCTACGAATCCACCCCCGATGACCGTGATTTTCTTGCGCATGTGCGGCTCCTTGACCTGCGGGAAGCAGCCCCGAAAGGCCGGGAAAGGTAGCACCCGGGAAGAATCGCGGGCAACGTCAATACTGGACGAGAGAGCCCTCGCGTTTGGCCTTGCGGATGGCGATGCGCGCGCCGAGGAGGCCGAGAGGGACCAAGACCGCGGTGAGGATGGCGAGCCGCCCGAGCGGGCCCGCCACGTCGCCGAACGACGCGCCCGTAAGGAGCGTGCCGCGAACGACCTTGAGCGACCAGCTCATCGGAAGCCAGTCGGAGACCCACTGGACCGCGTGGGGCAGTTGTTTCGACGGGATGATGACGTTTCCGAAGAACGTCGTTCCCATGGACAGGAGAAAGTTGATCGGGTCACCACGCTTGAAATACAGGATGAACGACGCGGACAGCATGCCGATTCCGGCCGACGAGAGAAGCGTGAGCCCCACGCCGGACAGGAGCGCCGCAGGACTCGCGACGTTGAGCTTGACGCCGAACACGAACACCGCGCAGACCAGGTAAACGAGAAGCCGCACGCCGCCCCAGGTGAAATCCCACGCGGTCGACGAGAAAATGACGATCGACGTCGGAGTCGGCGAGACGAGCATCGCCTCGAGCGTCCCCATGACCTGTTCGCTGCGCACCTTCGCGGCGAACGCATAAAGAGCCGTCGAGAAGTACAGCTGGAAGGCGATCCCGACGAGCAGCCACGGGAACGGCTCCACCCCTTCGAGGCCTTCGGTCTGGGGATTGACCATGCGGCTGCCGTAATAGAACAAGGCGACCGCGAAAAACATGCCCCCCAGTTGCAAGACGAACGCGAGCCGGTACGAGGCGTCCGAGAGGAAGTCCCGGACGAGGAAGGCCCAGATCTTCGTGAGCAGCCTCAACACGCCCGTCACGCGGACACCCTCGCCGTTTCTTGGGCCAAAAACCGCGCGAACGATTCCTCGAGGTCCGGCTCGATCCGGTCGCAGGCATGGATCGAACCGCCTTGGGCCATCACCGATTTCAAGACGTCGTCGAGACAACCCGGCCCGACGAGCGCGATCACGACGCGCCGGTGGCCGTTGACCGGCTCGCTCGAGACGATTCGGAACGGCCCCGCAATGTCGTCGCGCCAGTTTGCGACCTCGAGCCGGAACTGGTGCTCGTCGATCCCCCATCGGCGCACCTCGTCGATGGACCCGACCTGCCGAACGGTCCCCTGGACGAGGATCGCGACCCGGTCGCACAGGACCTCGGCCTCGCGCAGATTGTGGGTCGCCAGAAGGATCGTCTTCCCGTCGCGCCCTTGCAGCTCGTTTTTGATCAGCGCGCGCAGGGCGAGGGACGCCGACGGATCCAGGCTCCGGGTCGGTTCGTCCATCAGGAGCACAGGCGGATCGTGGAGGAGCGCGCGCGCGATCGCGAGCCGCTGCTTCATCCCCGACGAGTAGTCCGAAAAGCGCCGGGGCGCCGCTTCGGTCAGATCCACCTTTCTCAGAAGCTCGTCGATCCGGGCGTCGATGCGCTTCCCGGGGACGTCGTAAAGCCGCGCGAAAAACCTCAAGTTCTCCCGCCCCGAAAGCCGCCAGTAGAACGAGCGTTCGTCGGAGTGCACCAGCCCCAGCCGCGGCTTGACCTTATTCTCGTGACGCACGTCCAGTCCGCCGATGAGGGCGCGGCCGTGATCCGGAAGGATGAGGCAGGAGAGGATCTTGACGAGCGTCGTCTTGCCGGCCCCGTTGGGACCGAGGAGCCCGAAGATTTCTCCGGTCTTCACGTGTAAGTCGACGCCGCGCAGAGCGCGAACGCGCTCGGGCGTCGCAAACGGCTTGGTGAACAGCTCCGTAAGGGAGCGCTTCTTCGCGAACGACTTTTCGAGCTCGAACCCTTCGATCGCGTAATCCATGGCCGCCGCATTGTAGCCGACCGTTCGTCAGGCCCGGGTGCTACCGTCGTCCCATGGACGTACTGCTCGCGGGTTGCGGTTGGCTGGGACGTGAGGTGGCGAGGCGCCTGCTGGCCCGAGGCGATCGCGTCACGGCGCTGACACGGACCGAAAAGAGCGCCGCGAGCCTGCGCGAGAGCGGGATCGAAGCTCTCGCCCTCGATTTGGCCACCCCCGGCGCGTCACGATCGATTCCCGGCCGCTACGACGGGATCGTGACCCTGCAGTCGGCGTCAGGTCACGGCGAGGCCGCCTACCGCCGCGCCTATCTCGACGCGACCCTGGCCGTCCTCGAATCGGAAGGCGCCGCCGGCTCCGCGTTCGTCTCCGTGAGCTCGACGGGGGTCTTCGGGCAGACCGACGGGTCGTGGGTGGACGAATCGACGCCGCCCTCGCCGGCGGACCCGACGTCCGAAGTGCTCGTGAAAGCCGAGCGCCTCGTCCTCGACCGGTCGCGGCATCGCTGCATCCCGAGAATCGTCCGCTGCTCGGGCCTTTACGGACCGGGGCGCATCGGTACGATCGAGCGCGTGCACGCGGGAAGCCTCGCGTTGGGCGATGGAGACGAGACCTGGATGAACTTCTGCCATCGCGACGATGCCGCGGTCGCGGTCATCGCGGCCCTCGACCGCGGAAGTCCGGGTGAGATCTACCACGCCAGCGACGCCTCCCCCGCGATGCGGCGGGACGTCGTCTTCTGGATCGCCTCCCGGCTCGCGATCGAGCCGTTCCGGCGGTCCGAGCCCAGCGCGCCCGGGGGCCGGCGCGGGGCCAACCGTCGCGTCAATGCCGAAGCGACGCGCCGGGAACTGGGAACCGTCTTGACCTATCCGAGTTTCCGCGAAGGCCTCGCCCCGTTTTTCGGCTGAGCCGGCCTACTTCGCGATCGCGGCGAGCGCGGCGTCGTAGTTGGGTTCTTCCCCGATTTCCTTGAC
Organism: Acidobacteriota bacterium; assembly: GCA_031393555.1. Lineage (GTDB taxonomy): Bacteria > Acidobacteriota > Polarisedimenticolia > Polarisedimenticolales > DASRJG01 > DASRJG01. The sequence goes on along the minus strand of JANMVW010000097.1, from coordinate 7,353 downwards.
GAGCTGCGTGTAGACGACCTTGTCGTTGGCGTCGATCACGACCACCGCGCGGCCGGAGATCCCTTCCCACGGGCCGTCGGTGATGAGCGTCCCGTACTCCTTCGCGAAGTTGCGCCCGCGCATCATGGAAAGCGGCACGACGTTGTGCAGCCCCTCGGTGGCGCAGAAGCTCTTCATCGTGAACGGCAGGTCGGCCGAAATGACGAGGACCACGGCATCTCGAATCGACGCGGCCTTCTCGTTGAACTTGCGGGCGGACGCCGCGCAGACGCCGGTGCCGAGACTGGGGATGATGCTCAGGACCTTCATCTTTCCACGATAGGTCTCGAGGGTGACGTCTTGAAGGTCGGTCGTGACGAGGCGAAAATTGGGAGCCGTGGCTCCGACGGCCGGGAGTTCTCCGGACGTGTGGCAGGGTTTGCCTCCGAGCGTGATATCGGCCATGGGTGTCCTCCGTTTGAGAAGCGGTCAGATTAGCATGCGCTCGCACCCCGCCTCGCCCTTTGGTACTCTCGCGGAGCGAAAGACAAACGTGACGACGCCGAACCCGCAACGTCCCGCGCTCCCCTCAGACGCGCACCTCGCCGCGGCGTACGAAGCCCATCCCCTGCTCGACCCGCGCCTCCCGAGCCGCCATCCCGCGCTCGCGCGCCTCTGGATCGACACGTACCGCCGCATGATGGGCGATGCGGCGGTTTTCGAGCGCATCGTACGCGGGTACGTGATGCCCGCCGGCAGCCGGGCCTCCACCGCCGTCGACCTCGGCCCGTACTTCCATGACGCCGACGCCTACCTGAACGATCTGCTCCGGCTCGTGCCCGATTCGCTCGCCAGGCATCTGGCGCCTCTGCCGGAAACCCGCGGCGCAAGCACGATTCGCGACCTGCTCAAAGCGACGTTCGAGGGTCCCCACACGCGCCCGCGCTACGAGGCGCAGCGGAAGCTCTACCTGGCGAAACTCCTCTTCGACATCGACCACTCGCGCGCCGTGCGCGACGGCCCGAAGCACCGCGCCCGGTTCGAGTCGATCGTCAAGGACGCCCTGCTGTCCGAGGTCACGAGCGCGGACGAGGTCGAGATCGCAGGTCCCGGCGCGCGTGCGTTCCGTTTTCGGCCGCGGCGGCTGCCGGCCGAAGGGCAGGATCCCGCGATCGAGATCTTCCACTACCGGACCCGTTTCAAACGGGAAGCGGACCCGGAAACCGACAAGCGCGCCGACGAAGGCTGGATCCGGATTGCCGAATCCCCGCGCTGGCCGGGACTCGGGCGGTACAGCGGATCGATCCTCTCGAAGATGATCCGGAGGGCGATCCCCGATCCCCGGATGGTCCAGGATCTTCTCGGAGCGATGTTCATCGTCGGGGACCGTGGTCAGGCCTACGCGTTGGAGCGGCGACTCGTGTCCGCTTTCGGTGGACCGCTGAGATGCCGCGACCGCGTCGACACGCTGTCCGGAAGCCGCGATCGGGCGCGGCTCGACCCGCAATCCTCGAGCGGGTTTCTCGTGCTGAAGGAGATCGTCGACATCCTGATGGACGACCCGTCGTCGGACGTTCCCTATCTTTTCTCGGTGGAGATTCAGATTTTCCCCCTCGAGGCTTACCTGCGCACGCTCTACGACACGCACTTCGCGAGCCACGCCGCCTACAAGCGACGCCAGTTCCTTCACGAACTGCTCCCCATCCTGTTCCCGCAGAGTCTCTACGGCGGTGAAGCCGTCGTCCTGTCCGGGGGGGTCGGCTAGCTCGACCTTTCGCCACGTTCGCGCGTATAACGATGCGTTCGTTCGAACGAGGAGGTTTCCCGCATGCGGCTGACAGCGCTCGCTCTCGCTTTGGGTCTCACCGTCCACGCGGCCGCGCTCGCGGCCGATCCGAAACAGGCCGAAGCCGCAAAACCGGCCCCCACTCAGGCCGCCGTGGCCAAACCGGCGCCCAGCGTCACCCTCACAGGCAAGGTGACGGGCCCGGACGGTAAACCCATCGCCGGCGCCTCCGTGCTCGCGATGCCGATGCCGCCGCGCGGCGTCTCGAGCATGAGGGGCCCGCGGGTCGAGGTTCCGAAGGCGTTCGCCGCGAAATCCGACGCCACCGGCTCATTCAAGCTCGAGGGCCTGGCCTCGGGCCCGTTCGCGGTACGCGTCGCGTCCGCCGGGCTCGCCCCGACTGTCGTGACCGACATCCCGGCGGGGGCCGCCCTCAACGTGCGATTGAAGCCGGGTGTTTCGGTCGCTGGCCGGGTGCTCGATCTCACCACGCAAAGGCCGATCACGGGCGCGACGGTGACCGGGCTCGAAAAGGACGACGCGCGATTCGGAAAAGAAGCCGCGCACACGACCCGAACCGGCGACGATGGGACGTTCCTCCTGATCGATTGCGCTCCCGGCGTCGTCGTGGTTGAAGCGATCGCTCCCGCCAAGGCCCGGGCCCGGCTCGACCGCGTGGTCGCCAAGGCATTGGCACCCGGCGAAGAGCGCGACCCGGACGCCCATACGCTCTATCTTCAGCCCGGCGGCCGCATCGCGGGTCGCGTCGTGGGCCCCGACGGCAAGCCGCTCCCGGACGCCATCGTCGTCGCGATGCCCTCGGACGGCAGCCTCTTCGCGATGGTCCGTGATGCGCGCAACGCGCAGCGCACCGACGCCGACGGCAAGTTTTCATTCGATGGGATCAACGCGGGGAACAAGTACACGATCCGCGCTTCGAAGGACGGCTTGTCCGCCAAGGACGACGGCCCGATCCCGGTGGAGGCCGGCACGGACCGGTCCGACCTGGAGTTCAAGCTCGAGGCGGGAGCTCTGCTCGCCTTCCGCTTGGTGACCGACAAGGAGGTCCCGGTCAAAGACCTCGATGTGCGACTGCAGGCGCCGAGCACGGGAAGGCGCCGCGCGATGGCGTTCGGCGCGAACGACGTCGATCGCGACAAGATCGTCTCGCAAGGCGACGGGAAGTTCCTCATCAAAGCGCTCGATGCGGGGACCTTCGACCTGACGCTCCAGCCGATGGACTACGCCGACGTCACGCGGGAAGGGCTCAAGCTCAAAAGCGGCGAGACGACCGACTTGGGAACGATCCGGGTGAAAGAATCGAAGAGCATCGCCGGGCGCGTCACCGACCCGGCGGGGCAGCCGGTCGCGGGGGCGACGATTTCGGGGATGTGGCTGGACGGCGACGCGCGCTTCTCGCGAGAGGCACATTCCGCCGCCGACGGCCGCTACCGCCTCTCCGGGCTGGGCGACCAGCCGCTGCGCAACCTGTCGGTGCGCGCGGTCGGCTACACGAGCGCGAGCCGGGAATCCGCGACCCCCGGCGACACCGCGATCGACTTCACTCTGGAAAAGACCGGAAGCGTGGTGGGCAAGGTCCAGTACCGAGGCGGCGCGGTCCCGGAGGCGTTTCGCGTGCAGGCGTTCCCCGAGGCCAAAGAGAAACAAGAGCGGCCGGGGATGCGGATCGTGATCGGCAACCGGCCCGACGAAGACCAGGTTTTCACCGACCCCTCCGGCAACTTTCGCGTGGACGGCGTCGACCCGGGAATGGTGACCATCACGGCGAAGGCCGACGGGAAAGCTCCGGCGCGCAAGAGCGGGCTGACGGTCGTCTCGGATCAGGTCGTGGACGCGGGGACGCTGATCCTGGAAGACGGGCGAACGTTGCGAGGCCGGGTCGTCGCCGCGAAAGACGACGCGCCGATCCCCGGGGCGACCGTGACGGTGGCGCCGCCGCAGGGCTTCATGATGTCCGCCGATCGGACCACGGCGGGGCTTGCGATCTCCGCGCTCGACGGGACGTTCGAAATCGCCGGGCTCGAGGCGCGCACCTACGCCATCGACGCGACCCAGCCGGACTACTCCCCCAACACGGGCCGCGTCGAGATCGGCGCCGACGCCGACACCAACGACTTCATCGTCAAACTCTCCCGCGGCGGGACGATCACCGGGATGGTGCGCGACGCGCAGAAAGCGCCGCTGGTCAACGCACAGGTGCTGCTCACGAAGGTCCCGATGGGCGGCGGGCCGCAGACCGTGTCCACGGGGGCCGACGGCAGGTACACCTTCGAGAAGATCGCTCCCGGCGAGTACATGGTGATCCGGGCGCCGACGGGCGGTGGGCCGCTGATGTTGTTCGGCGGCATGAAGCAGGTCGTCGTCCGGGAGGGAGAAACGACGGTCCACGATCTCGACGAAGCCGCGAAGATCAACCTCAGCGGTCGCGTCGTGAAGGGCGGACAGCCGGTCGCCAACGCGATGCTCTTTTTCAGCGCGGGAGATGGAAACTCCGCGCCGACGGACATCAAGCAGTCGCGCTCCGATGCCGACGGCCACTACCAGATCGGGCTCGATACGGCGGGTGCTTACGGGGTCGTCGTCGCCGCGGGCGGAGCGATGTTCGGGGGCCGGCAAACGGCGGTTCCGATCCAGGTTCCGGACCAACCCAACCCGGTCGTCGACGTCACCGTCAAGGCCGCGGGGATCTCCGGCCGCGTGATGAACTCCGAAGGAAAGCCCGTGTCCGGAGCGGTCGTCAGCGTGAAGTCCACCGGCAGCCAGGGGGCCGGCGAGGGGCATGGACGAGGCGGCATGCAAGATCAAACCGAATCGGACGGCACGTTTCTCATCGAGGGTCTCGACCCGGGCACGTACGGATTGAGCGTCGCGGCCCCCGGTTACCGGAACGCCGAGGTGCCCACCGTGACGATCGCCAACGACAGCGACGTCCCCGCCGTCGACGTGCGTTTGGAGCCGGGGCGAACGGTCCGCGGCCGGGTACTCGACGCCAACGGCAACGGAATCGCCGGCGCCATGGTCCTCACGGCCGCCTCGGGCGCCGCGCCCTCCGGGCGCGATTCGATGCCGGCGACAACGGACGTCAACGGGACGTTCGTGATCACGGCCCCTGCCGACGGCCCCATCGACCTGACCGCGGTGGCCGCCGGTTTCCCCGCCGCGCGAGCGGTTTCGGTGCAGCTGCAAGACGGCGTCGACGTGGTGCTGCGCGCACCGCGCCCGGGCCGCATTCGCGTCACCGTCGTCGATCGGGAAGGACACCCGGTCGGAGGTGCTAAGGTCGGCTACCGGGCGGTGCCCGACTACCTCGGCGCCGGCTACCTCGCGTTCCTCGACAGGACGCTGCCGACCGAGCCCGACGGCACGACGACGCTTTCGTCGCTGGCTCCGGGCGCCTACGAACTGACGATCTCCGTGGGAGGGGCCACGAAAGCGACCTCCACCGCGACGGTCGCCGAAGGGTCCGAGGTGGTCCTCACGGTCCCTCTACCCTGATCGGCTGAGGGGGACAGCCTCCGTTCCGCTCGCTACAATGCGCGGCCACCCGGAAGGAGCCGCCGATGCCGCCGCTCGTCGTACCGTCCCCGCTCACCGTCCTTTCGGAAGACGAGGCGCTCTTTCGAGATTTGGTGCACGAGTTCGCCCAGTCCGAGATCGCGCCTTTGGCGCGCGCGATGGACACCGCCGGGCGGTACGACCCCGCCGTCCTGACGAAGCTCTTCGAGATGGGACTGATGGGGATCGACGTGCCCGAGGCGTACGGCGGCGCCGCTGGGAGTTTTTTCCAGGCGTGCCTCGCGGTCGAAGAACTCTCGCGGGCGGACGCCGCGGTGGGCGTCCTCGTCGACGTCCAGAACACGCTCGTCAATAACGCCATCGAACGGAATGGAACGCCGGAGCAAAAGGCGAAGTACCTGGCACGCACGTCGGCCGACACCGTCGCGTCCTACTGTCTCTCCGAGGCGGGCTCCGGCTCCGACGCCTTCGCGCTCCAATGCCGTGCGGTTCCGGGCGGCGATCACTACGTCTTGAACGGCCAGAAGCTCTGGATCACCAACGCCGCCGAGGCAGGAATCTTCCTGGTCTTCGCCACCGTCGACCCGCAGGCCGGCTACAAAGGGATCACCGCGTTTCTCGTCGAGAAGGAAGACCCGGGTTTCTCGCTCGGCAAGCGGGAGAGCAAGCTGGGCATCAGGGCGAGCTCGACCTGCGAGGTCTTGCTCGATAACTGCCGCATCCCCGCCGACCGGCTGATGGGCCCCGTGGGGAAGGGGTACAAGATCGCCATCGAGACTTTGAACGAAGGACGGATCGGGATCGGGGCGCAGATGTTAGGCGTCGGCCAGGCGGCGCTCGATGCCGCGATCGGCTACGCGAAAGAACGGGTGCAGTTCGGCAAGCGTCTCTCCGAGTTCCAGGCGATGCGCTTCCAGTTGGCCGACGGCGCGACTCGCCTCGCGGCGGCGCGCCTGCTCGTCTACAACGCCGCGCGCCTGAGAGACGCCAAGCTTCCGTTCGTCAAGGAAGCCGCGATGGCGAAGCTGTACGCGAGCGACGCGGCCGAGACGATCTGCGCGATGGCGGTCGAGGTGTTCGGCGGCAACGGCTACTCGACGGAGTACCCGGTCGAGAAGTACTACCGCGACGTCAAAATCGGAAAAATTTACGAGGGCACCTCGTTCATGCAGCTGTCGACGATCGCCAAATCGATCTTGGACGACTAGCCCGTGGACAACGGCAACGACCTCTTCCTTCGGGCCTGCCGGGGCGAGCGCGGGTCGCGCCCTCCGGTGTGGCTCATGCGTCAGGCCGGCCGCTACCTCCCCGAGTACCGGGAGGTCCGCAAGAAGGTCGACTTCCTGACGCTGTGCCGGACCCCCGAACTCGCCGCGCAGGTCACGCTCCAGCCGATCGATAGGTTGGGCGTCGACGCCGCGATCCTCTTTTCCGACATCCTCGTTCCCGCCCCGGCGATGGGTCTGAACCTCGACTTCAATCCGGGGCCGGTCGTCGACCCTCCCGTGCGCTCCGCCGACGACGTCGCCCGCCTGGTCGTTCCCGAGATCGAGCAAGAGGTTCCCTTCGTCTACGAGACGATCCGCATCCTCCGCCGCGAGCTCGCGGGACGCGTCCCGCTGATTGGCTTCGCCGCCGCGCCGTTCACGCTCTCCGCGTATCTCGTCGAGGGCGAAGGATCGCGCACGTTCGGGCATTGGAAACGGATGCTCTACGCCGCCCCCGAGGTCGCGCACACCCTCCTCGACAAGACGACGGAGACGACGATCCGCTACCTCGTCGCCCAGGTGCGCGCCGGCGCGCAGGCGATCCAGTTGTTCGACACGTGGGCGGGACGTGTCTCAGCCCAAGACTACGCGACGTTCTCGCTCACCTACGTGAAGCGCGTGCTCGCGGCCGTGGCTTCGGAGGGCGTCCCCACGATCAACTTCGCCCTCGACGCCGCCCACGCCGCCCGCGAAGTCGCCACTTGCGGCGCCAACGTCCTCGGCGCCGATTGGCGCTCCCGCTTGAGCGGCGCGCATCCGCTGCAGGGAAACCTGGACCCATGC
>JANMVW010000076.1:0-17229 GCA_031393555.1 Acidobacteriota bacterium | reverse complement strand
CACGCGTCGCCTGCACGCCGTGGGTCGACCCGCCGGAGAGGCGCTGGTAATCCCCAGCCTTCATTTCGAAGTCCGGGCCGTGGAGATCGCCCTCGAGGACGAAGCACTCTTCGACGCCGCCATGGCGGTGGGCCGGGTAGGTCGTTCCGGCATCCATGCTCACGAGCATCGTGATCCGGTCGGCCGCGGGATCGACAAAAAGCCGGCGGACGCGAACGCCCTCGACCGCGGTTGGCTGCCACTCGCTGGCGCCCCCACGGACGATGACGCTCCCGTCCCCCGGCGCTTCGGGTCGCCATTGTTTCCAGGTTTGAATGCCGGCGCCCCTCTGGGTGCGATCCATCAGCCGATCCTTCAGCGCGGCGGGCGGGTCCACCGGCGTCAGTGAACGTCCCAGCGCCTCGGCGCCGCCGCGACACATGGCGACTTCCGCGCGGCAGAGCGGACAGATCTCGAGATGGGCTTCGTACAAGACGGCGGCGTCTGATTCCAGCCCATCCAGAACGTACTGGGCGGCCCGGTCGCGGTCGTCATCCGTGAGTTTTTCGTGAGACTTCATGACACCGGATCTCCGTTTTCGGCGAGCAGACGTCGAAGGTGGATCAGCCCGGAACGAATGCGCGTTTTCACGGTGCCGAGTGGCTGGCCGAGCGCAGACGCCACCTCGGTGTGGCTCAATCCGCCAAAGTAAGCGGCGACGAGCGCCTCGCGCTGCTCCGCGGGGAGCACGGCGAGCGCCCGGCGAACGCGGCGGGCATCTTCGGCGTCTCGACCGGCGTCCTCGGGGCTTCGTCCCCGATCGGGAATTGCCGTCGCCTCGTCGAGCCGCGCTTCACGATCGGTGTGCCGCCCCCGGCTGCGAACGAGGTCGATCGCACGCGTCCTAGCCATCGTCAGCAGCCAGCCCAGCGGAGTTCCCTTCGACGGCTCGTAGCGATCGGCCTGTTTCCAGACCTGCGTGAAAACGTCGAGCGTGGCCTCTTCTGCCGCCCCGCGGTCCCTCAGGATCCGGAGCGTGAGCGCGAAGACGCGCCGGCTGGTCAGGTCGTACAGGGTGCCCACGGCGCGCTCGTCGCCTGCGGCGACCCGCGCGACCACCGAGGCCAGCCCACCTTGCGGGTCGAACTCGGGCTCCGATGAATTCAAGTGCGCCATGATGCCCATCGTAGCGAATACGAGACGGAGCGGTCGACCGGATGGGTGTTTTCGGAAAATTCCGTCAGTGAGAGCCTTGGCGCTGCTCGGCAACCTCGTACCGGTGCACCGCCCATCGCTCGGACCAGTTCTTGAAAGCCTCGATTTTCTTGGTGTTTTGCGCGCACCACCGGGCGACGTCCGGATCCCCGGTCGCCCGGCGGACCTCGTAGGCCAGCGCTTCCATGTGGCCCGCCGCCCGGACCTCATCGAAGTAATCAAGCACGAAGGGCCCCCAGAACATGCCTGTCGTCGTTCCGCCGTGAAGCGCCGAAACGAGTCGGAGCGAGGTATCGAGAGCGTACGCGAAAAATCCAGCGTCGGAGGCTTTGGCCCAGGGCCCGTCGCGCCGGAGCGCGGCTAGGAACGCCAAGCCCTTGGCCTCGGCCTTTTCCGACGCGTCGGACGCCGAGACGTCCGCGGCTCCGTTGAACAGCAGCTTCCAGAGATCCCCCGCGATTTCCCTCGAGCGCGCCTCGTCGCGCTCGAGAGTCACCGAGCGCACGTACGCCGCAAACGCACGACCGGGCGCGCCCGTCGCCGACTGCGCGTCACCCAGTGCGCGCCAGAGCGCGGCATCGTAGGGCGATCGCTTGATGCAACCTTCGAGCTCGACCACGGCTTCGTCCAAACGGCCGAGCCCTTCGAGGCTGATCGCGTGCTGCACCTTGAGCGTTTGAGAGTCGGGCCACGCCGCGAGGCCGTTGCGAAAAATCTCTTCGGACTTCACGTACTCCCTCAACCGTCCGTACGCGCTGCCCGCGATCACATAGAGGTCGCCGGGAGCGTTTTTTTGTTCGGCGAGCAGCGTTTCACCGACGTGCGCCGCTTCGCGGTAGTCGCCAACGGAGTAAAGCGAGAGCGCCAGACCGTAAAGGACTTGGGGATTGCGCGGGTCGACCTGGCGGATCTCCTCGAGCAGGGCGATCGCTTCGCGGTGGTTCCCGGTTTCTTGCAGGCGCGACGCGTCGACGAGACGATCCGACGGGGCGTCGTTCGCCTGGAGCGGGGCGCCGAGCGCCGCGATGAGGAGGACAGCCCCCACGAGTCTCGTTCCGATGCGCATCGTCTACCCTCCCGTGCCGAGCCGAATCTGTGTCCCGGTCTCGGGAAAGACCAGTCCATCTATAATTGGGCGGTCCCTTCTTTCGTTATCCTTATGAAACGACGCACCTTCCTCGGCACGATCCAAGTCACGGCGGCCTCCGTGACCGCGGCCCTCGTCTTCGCGGGGGCGGCGGCGGCGGCCGACCCGGTCCGCGAGTTGATCGCCAAGGACGAGTGGGCCGAGGCCTTGGCACGAGCGCGTGCCCTCGACGCCGAGGCACCGGGTCCCGGCACCTCGGCGTCGCTCGGAGAGGCGCTTTACCGCGCCGGGTTGATCGACGAGGCGGGAGAGGCGTTGGCCCCGGTCGCCGCATCGGACGACGCCCCGGCGCGGGCGCTGGCTCAGCTGGGTCTCGTGCGCGCGGCGCAAGGGAGAGATGGCGACGCGGTCGCGCTGATGGAGCGCGCGGTCGCCGCGGCCCCGCGAGATCCGTGGGTCGTCTACCGCGCATCGGGGGCGGCGCGCTCCCGCGCCGGCGCGATCGAGCTGCTCAAGACCTATCTCGAAACGGCCGACGGCGACGATCCTGACCGTCTCGAAGGGGCGCGGGGGACCATCCGCTTGTACGCGGCCTTGGGCGAGCGCAAGGTCTGGATTCCCGTTGCCAGCCCGGAGCGTGTCGAGATGCCGCTCATGCCGCTCGCCGGCACCGGAGGCGGGTACGTCGTCGAAGCGACGCTCGCGCGCAACAAAAAAATTCGCCTCCTCCTCGACACGGGGAGCACCGGTCTTTTCGTCGTGGAGCGCGCGGTCAAGAAAGGCGGCTTCACTCCGCTCTCCCTCGAAACGGTCTTCGCGGGCGGCGGCGCGGGGCGCGCGCCGTCCTCCCGCGGGCTGCTCTCACGATTCGCCATCGGCGGGCTCGAGTTTTCAGACGCCCTCGTGACGACGACGAAGGACGAGTTCGATCCGCAAGGGCGCATCCATGGCGTGCTGGGGCTCAACATTTTTTCGGGCTACCGCGTGACCCTGGACCTCGGGCGGGGACGACTGATCCTCGAGCCCTGCGGTGCCGATCCGGCCGGGGCGCCTTACTGGGACGTCTCCGGACAGATGCTCGTTTCCGCTTCCGCCACCTCAGGCCCGGCGGGTCTTTTCCTTTTCGACACCGGCGCGACCCGATCGATGATCGCGCGTGCGTTCGTCGACCGGGTCCCCGGCGCGCACGTTGAAGGCGCCGCAGGTGTCCGCACCTACGGCGGCCGCGTCGCGGGTGCGTCGGCGGTGCGCGGCGTCAAACTGCGCTTCCAGGACGTTTTGAGCACCGACGGTCCGGTGTACACCTCGGACCTGACCCAGCGCAGCCGCCTGGGTGGCGTCGAGATCTCGGGGTTTCTCGGGATGGATCTGCTCGACGGGATGACGATCGTGGTCGATACCCGCGGGCGAAAAGTCGCGGTCGTCGCCGCGCCGAAGAAAGACTGACGCCGTGAATCGCGACGCGCTGCGCGAGCGTCTGGCCCGAGCCGTCGGCCCGCCCGAGGATGCGGTCGTGCGCCTCGCACGGGAGGTGCAGACCCTCGATCCCCTGCGCGCCAACCGCCCCCCTCGGACGTTGCTGGTCGGCGGATACGTGAGGGACGCGCTGCTGGGCCGTAGGACGACGGACATGGACGTCGAGGTCTACGGTGTCCCCCGCGATCGCCTCGAGGCGCTGGTCACGCGGATGTTCCCGGGACGCGTCAACGCCGTCGGCCGGTCCTTCGGCGTCTTGAAAGTGCATCTCGCGGCCGGGATCGATCTGGACGTTTCGCTTCCCCGAAGCGATTCAAAAACCGGAGCCGGGCACCGCGGCTTCGCGGTGCAGGGCGATCCACTGCTCGACTTCGCTGAAGCGTCGCGCCGACGGGACTTCACGGTGAACGCCTTGGCCTGCGATCCGTTGAATGGAGAGATCCTGGACGCCCACGGCGGCGTCGACGACCTGTCCCGCCGCACGCTCCGAGCGATCGATCCGCGCACGTTTCCCGAAGACCCGCTGCGCGTGTGGCGCGCCGTTCAGTTCGCCGCGCGCCTGGATTTCCGCCTCGACCCGGACACGCTCCTGCTCCTCCAGGCGATGGTCGGCCGCGGAGACCTCGCGGAGTTGTCCAAAGAGCGCGTCACCGACGAGATCAAGAAGCTCCTGGGAGCCGCCCGGCCGTCCATCGGCCTGAGGTTGGCGCGGGCCACCGGCGCCATCACGTCGTCCTTCCCCGAGCTCGCGGCGTTGGCCGAAACCCCGCAAGATCCGGAGTGGCACCCGGAGGGGGACGTCTGGGTACACACCCTGATGGTGGTGGATGCAGCGGCCGCCGTCGTCGCCCGCGGGGCTTGGGGACTTTCGGGCCAAGAGCCGCTGCACGTCGTGCTCGGGGCTCTTCTCCACGATCTGGGGAAAGCCTCGACCACCGCAAGGACGATCAAGGACGGTCGGGATCGCATCGTCTCGCCGCGACACGAGGCGGCCGGCGAAGCTCCCGCGCACGCCGTGCTTTCACGCCTGGCGTTTGGCGAGGATGCGGAGAGCGCGGTCCTCGCCATCGTGCGCTGGCATCTTTCCCCCGGCTCTTTGTTCTACGCGTTGGAGCGAGGTGAGTTGGACGAGCGCGGCTATGCGAACGCCGTAAGAAAGGTGCTCAAACGCATCCACCCGGTCCGCTGGCAGGTGCTGGTCGCGGCGTGCGAAGGAGACTGGCGCGGTCGGGGGATCGCAGGCGTGGATGCGCTGCCTTTCGATCCCGGTCTGCGCTTCGCCGAGGCGATCGAGAGCCAGAAGCTGGACGTCGCGGCGGCGACGCCTCTGATTCGAGGCCGGGACGTCTTGGCGCTCGGCGTGGCCCCGGGGCCCGAGGTCGGCCGCCTGGTGCGCGCGGTCGAGGACGCCCGCGACAGCGGCGAGATCAAGGAGCGCGAGGAGGCGCTCGCCTTGCTCCACCGGCTCCTGGAAAGAAATTAGGGTCGCCGATACCGCGGTGCACCGGCGACCCTGGCGGGGAAATTCCTCTAGCGAACCACTTCGGACAACTACAGCTTCGGCCGGCCGAAACTCGACTGATACTAGAAGTACACTTTCCGGAGAACAGGCCTATCCCCCAAATGGGTGAGTGTCGATTTTTTCACGCCTCCCCGCCGCCACCTTCGTACGTCAGCACCCGCCTGACGAGCTCGGCCTGTCGCCGCACGCCGGTTTTCACGAAAACGCGCTTCAGATGGCTTCGTACGGTGTGCTCGCTGACGCCGAGCGCCGCGGCCGCCTGCCGGAGCGACATCCCGCCGACGAGCCGGGCGGCCAGCCCGGACTCGGCCGGACTGAGTTTGTGGATCTTCGCGAACGCCGCGAGGGGGCCGGTCGAGCGGCGCGCGGGCTCTTCAATAAGCACCACGACGCGGGCCGAACGGGAGCCGGGGAAGATCCCCGTGACGCCGGTCGGGGCGACCATCGCCGAGAGAGGGTGTCGGCCCCCCGAGCGTGGAAGCGAAAGCGCGCCGCCGTGTTGCAAGAGGCGGCCGGAGTCGAGCGCGGCGGCGCCGAAGATCATCTGTTGCAGCTGGACCTCGGCCCGCGTGTCGAGCGCCACGAGCACCCCGCGCTCGAGCTTCAGACCGTCTCCCGCTTCGACGATCCCTCGCGCCGACTGGTTCATCTCGATCACACGGCATCGGCGGTCGAGGAAGATGACCGCAAGCGGAAGACGCTCGAGCGCACCGGTGACCGCGTAGCGCCCCGACTGGTTCGCCTCGAGGCGCGACTGGATCCGGATCGCCTGGATGAGGTGCGGGGTCACGGCGGTCAGGATGCGGCGTTGCACGTCGCCGAACGGGCGCGCATCGTGCGGCCTGCCCGCGGAAAAATACGAAAGCGGTTCGGGGTCGTTCGTGAGCACCGCGCGAATCGAATAGCGGACGTCGCGGGGGCGCAGAAAATCAAGGTAGAACTCCGAGCGCAACAGAATCTCGTCGGAGCACATCTGTTCACCCGTGAGAATCGCGCCGGGCTTCAACAGGTGGGCCCCATGCTGCACCCAGACGTTTCGCGTGGCGTAATACGACTCGTAGTCGCGCATCCCGGGCGGCGCCTTGCGGCCCCAGGCGCCCACGGTCGTGGCGGGATCGGTTTCGCCGTCTTGGGCATGCACGTGCACCGCGGCGAGACTGGCCCCGATGCGACGGCCGATCCGTTCCATGACGGCGTTCCATCGCTCGGGCTCGGTCGTCGCCAGGTAGATCTGTGCGACGACCTCGTCGAGTTCTTCTCGTGGCCAACCGTTCGTCACGGCACCCCCCTGGAACGACTCTACGGCGCGGCCTCCGCCGGGGCGAGTCTTAATTGTGGAGTGCGCCGTCCGCTCGCCGTATAAAGCCTGCGCTACCATCGGGTCTTTAGGGAGCTGTCTTGCGAGGTCGATGCCGTTTGGTGCTGGCGGGCCTGGTCACGAGTTGTCTGCTCGAGATCGCGCTCTCGCCTCCGCTGTCGGCGGCCGGCCGGGGCGAGCCAGGCCCGGTTTTCGCTATGCGCCTCACCCTTCGCGATCGCCTTTCCGATCTGAAGCTCCTGCACGATCTGGACATCGACGTGGATGGCGTCTTTTCAACCTGGGCAAGGGTGTACGTCCTCCCGGAGGAGCTCGAAAAACTGACGGGCTTGGGCTTCGCGCTCACGCTCGCTCCCGAGGATCTCGAACCGGCCGAGATCTTGTTCACCCCCGCGGCCCCCCTGACCGTGCCGACGACCTACCACACCTATGAAACGCTGACCTTGGAGCTGCAGCAGCTCGCAAGCGCCAACCCGGCCATCGCCCGGCTGTACTCTCTCGGGAAGTCGGTTCAGGGGCGCGAGCTCTGGATCATGAAGATCACCCGCAACCCCGACGTCGAAGAGAACGAACCGGAGGTCCGTTACATCGCCGCGATGCATGGCGACGAGGTGGTCGGCAAGGAGATGTGCATCAATCTCATCCACCTCCTGGTCGATTCCTACGGCAACGATCCGCGCCTGACGGCCTTGGTCGACGGCAACGAGATCTGGATTCTCCCGTCGATGAACCCGGACGGGACCGCGCTGAACCGGCGCTACAACGCCAACAACGTGGACCTGAACCGCAACTTCCCCGATCAGTTCGCCAATCCCGTCGACTCGCCCGCCGGGCGCGCGATCGAAACCCAGCACGTCATGAACTGGACCTCGGCGCACAGCGTCAACCTCTCGGCCAACTTCCACGGCGGCGCCCTCGTCGCGAACTACCCCTACGACGGGACCGCGAGCGGCGCGTCGGTGTACAGCCTCGCGCCCGACGATGCGCTGTGGGTGTCCTTGGCGCGAACGTACGCCGATCGCAACGCCCCGATGAACGCGTCCAACGCGGATGCTTCGTTCACGAACGGCATTTGCAACGGCGCGGACTGGTACCACATCAACGGTGGCCTTCAGGACTGGAGCTACGTCTGGCGCGGCGGAAAGGAAATCACTCTCGAGATCTCTACGGCGAAGGGGCCTTCCGGAGCGCAACTCCCGCAATTCTGGGAGGACAACCGCGAATCGATGCTCGCGTACCTCGAACGCGCAGGGGAGGGTCTCTACGGCGTCGTGCGCGACGCGGCCACCCACGCGCCGCTGGCGGCGACGATCCACGTCGTCGACAACGCGCGCGACACCGTCACCGATCCCGGCCTCGGCGACTACCACCGGTTGCTGCTCCCCGGCACTTACACGGTCGAGGTGCTCGCCACCGGCTATTCGAGCGCGCGCGTCGACAGCGTGGTCGTCGCGGCGAGCCAGGTCGCGACGCGCCTCGACGTGGACCTCGTCCCCTTGGCGGTCGACCTGCAACCGGTCGCGGCCGCCGTGCTGGACGGGGCCTCCGGAAACAGCGCCCTCGATCCGGGTGAGACCGCCGACCTGGCGGTGACGGCGACGAATCTCGGAAGCGCGGCGACCGGGATCACCGCCGAGTTGATCCCCACCGGATGGAACGCGACGGTCACGCGATCGCAGGCCAGCTACCCCGACCTCGCGGCGGGTGCATCGGGCACCTCGACCGCGCCGCACCACGCGGTGACGCTTCGGGCTTCGGCGCCGGCGGGCTCTCGGGCGGGCTTCGCGCTGACCTACCGCGCGAGCGAAGGATCGGGAACCAGCGCGCCGTTTTTCGTCCCCACCGGAGCCGCGTCTTGTACGACGGTCGCGTCGATCAACATTCCCAAAACGATCGCCGATCGAGCCACCGCGACGAGCACGATCTCATTTCTCATCGATCGCGAGATCACCGAAGTGAACGTGCTCGTCAACATCACGCACCCTTACATCGGCGATCTCCACGTGCGGGTGGTCTCCCCGGATGGCGTCCCGGTGGTGCTGCATGCCCGTTCGGGCGGCTCCGCGGACAACATCGTCGGTTGGTACGACGCTCAGCTGACCCCAAACGAAACACTGACGCATCTGCGCGGCGGCCACGCCTTGGGAACGTGGAAGCTCGAGGTGGAAGACGGCGTCCCGCTCAATACCGGAACGCTCAACGGTTGGTCGGTCGAAGTGTGCGGACGACCGTTCGAGGCCTCCCTCCCCGCCATGCGTCTTCGCGACGTGGCGAGGGCCAACGGCGGCGGCTCCGACTTGAGCTTCTGGCCGTACCCGTCGGCGATCCGTTACAAGATTTACCGCTCGCCTAATCCGCGCGCACCGGGATCGTTCGTGGATGTCACTTCGGAAGACGGCAACGACGCCGACACGGCGTTTCACGACGCGAGCGCGGGAGACGCCTACTGGCTCGTATCGGGCATCGGCCCCAACGGCGAGGGGCCGGTGACGGGGCCATGATGCGCACCATGGGCATGGGTCTGAAGAATCTCGTCGGCAACACGCCGCTGCTTGCGATCCGTTGCGAATACCGCGGCCGCTCGTGCACGGTCTATGCGAAAGCCGAGCACATCAACTTGACGGGGAGCATCAAGGACCGGATGGCGTTCCACATTCTGGAGCGCGCCCGAGCCGCCGGCCGCCTCGCACCCGGGCAACCGATCGCCGAAGCGACGAGCGGGAACACCGGCATCGCACTCGCGGGCGTCGGGCGCGCGACCGGCCACCCGGTGACGATCTTCATGCCCGACTGGATGAGCCGGGAGCGGATCGATTTGATCCGGAGCTTGGGCGCCGACATCCACCTGGTGAGCCAGGCCGAAGGCGGCTTCCTCGGGAGCATTCGACGCGCGGAAGAATGCGCCGGGTCGAAGGGCGCTTTCCTGCCGCGGCAGTTCTCGAACGAAGACAACTGCGCGGCGCACGAAACGACGACCGGCCCCGAACTTCTCTGGCAGTTGCGTGAGCACGGGCTGAAGCCCGACGCGTTCATCGCCGGAGTCGGCACCGGCGGAACCGTCATGGGCGTCGGCCGTTTTCTGAAACGGTCCGTCCCGGGCGTGAAGATCCACCCGCTCGAACCCGCAAGCTCGCCGACGCTGTCCGCGGGATGCAAGGTCGGTAAGCACCGCATCCAGGGGATCTCGGACGAGTTCGTGCCGCCGATCCTGGATCTTGCCTTCCTCGACGAGATCATCGCGGTGGAGGATGGCGACGCGATCCTGATGGCGCAGAAACTCGCGCGCGAGCTCGGCCTCGGAGTCGGCATCTCGTCCGGCGCAAATTTCCTTGGCGCCTTGAAGGTGCTCGAAAACAAGAGCGAGGACGCGGTCGTCGTCACGGTTTTTTGCGACGACAACAAGAAGTACCTTTCGACCGACCTGTGCCGCGACGAACCGGCCCGCGACGATTACTTGTCGCCCTCGGTTCGCCTGAACGGATTCGACGTCTTCAAGCGCGTCTGCGTCACCTGCTGGGAGCCGTCCGACACCCTCGCGTGAGGGAGACGGCAACCGTCGCCCCGACGGGAAAACGGTTGCCGCCCCTTGATCAGCGCTGCGATGGAGGGACGCACTCCGCGCTCGGCTCGGCGTGCGGAATCGAGCGAAGGTACTCGTAGACTGCCGAGAGATCGCTCTTCAACATCCGCCCGTAGACCGGCCAAGGCATCACTTGCAGCAACTCGCTCGGGTTGTCGGGGTCGTGTCCGTTTCGCATCAGCTCGATGAACTCGGCGCGTGACAGTCCGGCCGGTCTTCCGTTGGCGTCCGGGGTGATGTTTCGCGAAACGAAGGGACCAAACGGCGTCCCTCCGGCGAGGTAGTTCGCGGCGTTAGGCGTGCCGTCGCCACCCGTGTAGGGGTCGTGGTCCGGCGTGAAAGGCGGACAGGTGTGGCAGTCGTTGCACGCGCCCTGGGCGTTGACGATGTAGCTGCCCAGACCGACGAGTTCACGATTTTTGTGGCGGAGATTGAGGTGGACCGGCGCGAGCGCGAAACCTCGCTCGACCCGGGACTGGCCATGATCGTCGTTGTCCTGGCGCTCGATCGCGTCGTCCGCGAACGCGATGGTGGCGACGGCCAGCACGGCGACCGATGCGATACCGGCAAACAGCCAAACTCGATGGTTCATCGTCAATCCTCCTTGAGGCGGCGTCATGCCGCGCGTTCCTTGGAGATTACGGCGAGACCGCCGGCCAGGCCAGCCCGATGTCGCGAACCGCCGCCGGCCGTATACTCGACGCATGTCCCGCTCGAAGTCTAGAGAACCCTATCGAGCCAGCCTCCTCGATGGGAGCCGTTTCTTCATGAATCAAGGACCTGTGCACCACTCGCTCCGCTCGCTTGCCGAAATGCTCGAGGCAGAAGGAATCGAGTACGCGCTCATCGGCGGAATGGCGCTCTTTCTCCATGGTTACCGTCGATTCACGGAGGATGTCGACATCCTTCTGACGCCTGAAGGACTCGCGTCATTCCAGGATCGACTGGTTGGCCGGGGCTACGTTCCGGCCTTTGCCGGCGCTCGAAAGACATTCCGCGACGCCGAAACGAGGGTCAAAGTCGAAGTCCTCACCACAGGTGAGTTCCCCGGTGACGGCAAGCCCAAGCCGGTCTCGTTTCCCGATCCTGCGCTCGCCCGGGAACGGAAAGACGGCCTGTGGGTTGCAAGTCTGCGCACGATCGTTGAACTCAAGTTGGCGTCGGGACTGTCGGCCGCCCACCGCGCCAAGGATCTGGTGGACGTCCAAGAGTTGATCCAGCACCTGCGCATCCCCCTCGACCTCGCGACATCGCTCGACCCGTCGGTGCGAGACGAGTTCTTGCGCCTGTGGGCGATCGCCCAGACGGTTCCGCCGCCCGAATAGGCGGAGAGGAAGAAAGGGGCGTGTCCCTTTTCGGCTACTCCTTACCGCCGCGCTTCGTCCAGCGATCGAGCCAGTCGAGCACCGTGTCGTGCCACAAGACGCTGTTGTGCGGCTTCAACACCCAGTGGTTCTCGTCGGGGAAGTAGAGGAACTTGCTGGGAATCCCCTTGCGCTGCAACGCCGTAAACGTCGCGAAGCCGCCGGTTTCGACGACGCGGAAGTCCTTGCCGCCGTGGACAACGAGCGTCGGGGTCTTCCAGTTTTTCACGAAGTCCACCGGGTTGTGCTTGGCGTACCCCTGCGGGTTGTCCCACGGCGTTCCCCCGTGCTCCCACTCGGGGAACCACAACTCTTCGGTCGCGTAGTACGCGAACCGTTCGTCGAGATTGCCGTCGTGAGCCACGAGGCACTTGAACCGGTCGGCCCAATTCCCCGCGATCCAGTTGATCATGTAGCCGCCGTAGCTCGCCCCCAACGCGGCGACGTTGGCCCCGTCCATCCACGGGTACTTCGCGAGGGCCGCGTCGAGCCCTTTCTTCAGATCCTCGAGCGGCTTGCCGCCCCAGTCTCCGTTGATCGCGTCGGTGAACGCCTGGCCGTAGCCGGTCGAGCCGTGGAAATCGACCATGACCGAAGCGTAGCCGCGACCCGCGTACGTTTGCGGGTTCCACCGATAGTGGAAGTCGTTGCCGAACGAGCCCTGCGGGCCACCGTGAATCAGGAAGGCGATCGGGTACTTCTTGGCGGGGTCGAAATCCACGGGCTTGACGATGTAGGCGTGGACCGTGTCGCCCTTTGCGCCCTTGAACGTGAACTGCTCGGGCTCGCCCATCCGCGTGGCCGACAGCCGCGCTTCGTTGATCGACGTGAGCGTCTTGCGGTCTCCGCCGTCCGATCGAACGGAGTACATTTCCGCCGGGCCCTTCAAGCTGTCGAGCAGAAAGACGATACGCCCCTGCGTAACCTGCGGCGCCACCACGTGCCCCGTGCTGACGACGCTGCGCGGCTTCCCGCTCGCGACGTCGACCGCGAACAACGCGTGCTGCCCGAGATCGTCCGTGGTGCAGAAGAGCTCCTTCCCGTCGGCCGAAAAAGCGAGGTCGGAGGGCGAGCGATCCCAGCCCTCGGTCAGGACGCGCTCATTTCCGTCGGGCCAAGAGCGAAGCACGATGCGGAACCTGTCCCCTTCGTACCCAGGACGTTTCATCGCAAGGTAGGCGAGCGTCTTCCCGTCGGGAGAAAACACCGGGTACGAGTCCCACGCGGGGTTCGCCTGGGTGAGATTTTTCGGCTTGGCGCTCGCATCGATCGGCGCGAGGAAGAGATCGAAGTTGGTGGACCACGACTCCTCGCGCCCGACATCACGCGCGGCGAACACGAGCCCTTGGCCGTCCGGCGTGAAGGCGTACTCCTCGGTCCCGCCGAACGGTTTCGACGGCGCGTCGGCATCCATCGCGTTCATGACGTCGACGGGATCTCCGCCTCCGGCGGGCATCACGAAGAGGTGGGAGCGGCGGCCGTCGGCCCACGCGTCCCAGTGCCGCATGAAGAGGCTGTCGTAGAGCTTCCCCGAGGCCTTCTTCGCCGCCTCGTCATCGAGCCGCTTTTTCGTCTCGGAGACGGTCGTGCCGGGGAACACCTCCATCGACAGCGCCAGCTTCGTGCCGTCCGGGGAAACGACGAATGAGCCGACGTCGAGTGGAAGCTTCGTGACCGGCTGCGGCTCTCCGGCGTCGAGAGGGAGCTTCCACACCTGCGACGAGCCGCCCCGGGTCGAAAGGAAATAGATCGCCCTGCCGTCCGGCGCGAAGACCCCGCTCGTGTCCGAGGCGTCGTGCTGGGTCAGCTTCCGGAGGCCCGTCCCGTCGGAGCCGACGAGCCACAAGTCGGTGCGCCGCTTGTTGGCGTCGAAATCGAGGGCCGACAGGGTGAAGACGACCTGGCGGCCGTCGGGTGACACCCTGGGCTCCGAGATCCGGTCGAAGGCGATCAGGTCGCGCACGCCGAAGGGGTGGGTCTCTTTGACGGCGGCCAACGCGATCGGGGCGAACGTCAGGGCCAAGCAGAGCGCGGGCAGAGCGAATCGCATCGTAAACACCTCCGGGGCTCGCGGTTCATGCGAGTTCCGGAGTGTACAACCTGATGCGAAGCGTCCCTACGCCGCTCGCAGGAACGAACGAGTCGCCGCGCCGAAGCCTGTTTCCGACGGGAGGGAGCGTGAGCGAGGACACCCCGCAGAGGATGCGGCGCGCCACGCGGTTCGACCGACATAAGGCGGCACAGACGGCAGCCGTGGGTCAGGGGTCCGGCAAGTCCCCTCGAGCGGGCGAGGTCGCTGAACAGAACCATCACGAAACGCCATTCCTCACGAAGCATGACTACATGCAAGCAGTGTGTCCGCCTGACCATAATCCTCGGACCATAGAGCAATCCTCGTACCCCTAGTAAACGGGAAAGGGAGACGAATTGAGAGATCCTCGATCCGTCGCCCTTTCCTCTCGGCCTTAAGATCCCGTGCCCGCACGGAGTGCTGGTTCAAGCCTGAGCTCACCCGTCACCTGGCCCGGGGGAAGAGCATTCTGCTCCTCGGGCCCAGGCAGACCGGAAAGACGACCCTCCTCTCCGGTCTCGGCGCCGATCTCGCGATCGCCCTGGTCGCTCCCGGCGTCCGCCAGCGGTACGAAAGGGACCCGTCCCTTCTGGCCGGTGAGATCCGGGCACTGGCATCACCCGGGCGACGGAAGCAAAAGCCGCTCGTCACCGTGGACGAAGTGCAGCGGGCGCCCGGCCTCATGGATGTCGGACAGGACCTGATCGACCGCGGCGAAGCGCAGTTCGTCTTCACCGGGTCCTTGGCCCGGAAACTCCGTCGCGGTGGAGAGATCAACCTCCTACCTGGCCGCGTGGTGGCCATGCACTTGGATCCGCTGACGATCGAAGAGAGTCGACCCGGTAGTCTGGAAGAAGTGCTGCTCTTCGGTTCCCTGCCGGCCATCCGGACGGTGGAAAAGAAAACCGACAAGGAAGCCGATCTCGCCTCGTACGTCACGACCTATCTCGAGGAGGAGGTCCGGCAGGAGGCGCTGGTGCGCAACGTCGGCGCGTTCGGCCGTTTTCTAGAGCTCGCGGGGCAAGAGTCCGGCCGCATCGCGAACTACTCCAAGATCTCCCGGGACGTCGGCGTGTCATCGGTCACGGTTCAGCAGCGCGTCCAGAAAAAAACTCACGAAGGCCAGCAGGTACCTCCTCTTCGATCTCGGGGTTCGTCGGCTTGCCGCGGGAGAGGGAACACGCCTTCATCCGACGCGAATGGGCGAGCTCTTCGAGCAGTTCGTCGGTCTCGAGATCATACGGCTGGCGCGCCAGCGGGGGCGTGGATGGCGTTTGAGGTGCTGGCGCGATCCGGACGGGCCGGAGATCGATTGGGTGCTGGAGCGCGAGGGCAAGTACTTGCCGATCGAGGTGAAGCTCACCGATCGCCCGTCCCTCAAAGACGCGCGGCATCTCTCCGTTTTCATGAAAGAGCACAAAGCGAAGAAGGGGCTCGTGATCTGCACGAGCCCTCGAGCGGTCCGTCTGAGCGCGGCCGTAACGGCCGTTCCCTGGCAGGACCTGGCCGCGGCGATCGGCGGATCCGTCTGAGTGCAGAGACGAGCGACTTTCTCTTTATTTTCGTGAGAATCGCGGGGTCCTGAAGCCCGCCCGAGAGGGAGATCGCGTCTCTAGGACCCTCCTAGACGCTCGTTTTTCGCTCCGAGGACCCAAAAACACGCTTCAAAGAGCCTGGAAAAGAAACAAAGCTCGCCGTTTGGGCTTTATTCGTGCCGACCCCCCTACGAGACATCCGGAACGAGTCCCAGCCCGTAGGTGTCGAGCAACTCCGAAAGAGTCGGGAGCAGCGCGCCATCGACCAACGAGCCCAGTTCCTCCGCCCGGAGCGCACTCTTCGCACGCTCGAAGACGGCGCACACCGTGCGCGCCGGATCGTGGCGCGCCGGGCAGAGAATCCCGTCGGGCTTCGCGGGGTGGGCGTGGATCGCCGCCGACCAGCGGCGCGCGACGGCCGCGTTCCTATCGAGTCTCTGCAACGGGAGTGAAGGCAAGTCGCGCGACCTCCGTCCACGGCACGTACTCGGGGTGCTGGCCGCCGTCGACGAAGATCAGGACCCCGGCGTTCTGCTTGCCGAGATCGGCGCTGCGTTCGAGTTGAAGCTTTTCGCCGTTGTGGAGCGTGACCCGGTCGGGGAGCACGATCGAGGCGATCATGCCGAACGGTATGGTGTAGTCCACGCCCTCTAAAGGGGCGTCGAAGGTCTCGGTGGTCTCGCTCTCGTCGAGGTCGTAAACCAGACGTCCGGCGAGCTGGCGTCCATCACGGGTCGTGACGTTCCCTGAAAGCGGGCGCCCCGGCGGAAAGTCGCCGTAGGCGGGGCCGCTCCCGGCGGGGCTGAGGTCCAGGCGCTCGAAGGCCTTCCAGGAGACCAGCACCCGGCCGTAGCGCGGGTCGTCGACGTAGACACCGCGGTTACCGTTGCCGACAGCGTTGGTGCCCGAGAGCACGAGCTCGCGGCCGTCGACCAGCGTCAAGAGCGAGCTATTACGCGTCTGGCGAGCGATTGAGCGGATCGTATCGAAGCGCACGCTGAGCTTGCGCTCGTCCGCGCTGCCATCGAGCTTGTCGGTGCCGACGCACTCCTCCCGGTCCCATTGAACGAAGCCGGTGAAGTCCCCACGCGCCGTGTGCACCGTGCCGTGCAGCCGGCCGGCGGCGGCGATCGGTCCCGTGGTGGGGAGGAGTTCGACGCTTTTAACCTGAGCGCTATCGAGGTCTAAGACGCCACGCTTGGAGTCCCACACCCGCACGCCGTCGTCGAAGTCGCTCGCGTCCATGCGGTTGAGGTGGAACACGGTCCCGCTCTTCATGGTCACCCGCACATCGCGCTCGTGCGCGTCGATGCGCGCGATGTCGCCGAAGCGCGCCATGAAGCGCCGGTCGGTATCGATCGGAACGTCCCGATGGACGAGCACGAGTCCGAACACCTGGACCGAGTTGGGCCTCGTGGGCAGCTTCCCGGGAGGAACGGACGCGAGCCAGGGGTTGTCAGCCTTGGTGCCGTTGAAGTAGTCCCCCCAGGACGCCTCCTGGTCGCCGCCCCATCTCAGCCGTCCCTCGTAGGTGTCGCCGTTATTCGTGACGACGCGGCCGTAAAGGAAACCCGGCTGGATCCGCGCAGCTTCCGCCGGCTCCGGCGCGTCGGTCGAAGAGGCAGCGGAGTTGGCCTTGAGCTCTTCGACCCGGAATCGGACGACGAGGACGAGAAAGACCATTCCGAAGGCCACGATCGCGCCGACGATCAGCGCTCTTTTCATGGCACCCCTCCATGCTGCATCGTGGCACCAGGAGTAGCACGCGCGCCCCAATCGACTCGAGGTCGCGCTACAACGCGTCCGGCCTCGTCGGCGGTTTCGGCGCATCGTCGTCGCCCAGAATCCGCATCGCGGGCGTCTCGAGGTCGTCGAACTGCCCCGAGCGGGCGGCCCAGGCGAAGACGATGACCGCCGCGGCCGCGAACAGGAGCGCCGCCGGGAGCAGCACGAACATCACCGCCATGGCAGCCTCCGGGACGGAGCGAACGAGCGCGACAACGAACTGCTGGCGATCACCGTCAGCGACGACAACGGCATGAGGATCGCCGCGAGTAGCGGATTGATGAACCCGGTCATCGC
>JANMVW010000469.1:0-8518 GCA_031393555.1 Acidobacteriota bacterium | reverse complement strand
AGAATCAAGCCGGATACAATCCCCGCCGGAGGAACACATGGTCGGTTTCGACGATTTGTACCGGCAGGGCGGCGCTGTGACGTGGCAGGCGGGCAAAGAAGACGTGGTTCACCAGGTGGTCGAGCTCTTGATGGGGCTCGGCCCGAACGGCCGGGTCCTCGACTTCGGGTGCGGCACCGGCTGGACGGCACCGATATTGACCGCGAGCGGGGCCCGTTACCTGGGGATTGACCCGTCCGCCGAGGGGATCGCGCAGGCTGGGAGGCGTTCCCTGGGGACCCCCCGGGCGCGCTTTCACCGCATCGAGATGGGCCAGTCGCTCACCGATGCGCTCCACGGGGCGAAATTCACTCACGTGTTCGCGTTGGACGCGCTGTACTTCGTGCCCAATCTCGAATCCACGCTGCAGGCGCTTTGCGACGCCCTGGAGCCCGAGGGGATGCTCTGTTCGA
Organism: Acidobacteriota bacterium; assembly: GCA_031393555.1. Lineage (GTDB taxonomy): Bacteria > Acidobacteriota > Polarisedimenticolia > Polarisedimenticolales > DASRJG01 > DASRJG01. Next base: position 8,066 of record JANMVW010000469.1, on the reverse strand, counting down.
TTGCGCATCTTTACCGGGAGAGCCGGGTGGCCGACAGTCTGATCGACGACGTCACGAGGGAGCACGGCTATCCACAGTTCCTCTCGGGTGTGCAGTGGCAGTTGTTGCTGGCCCGCTCTGGTTTCAAGGACGTGAGGCGTTACCGCTTTTACGACCGGCGCCCGTTCAACCCCGCCGCGTTTTTGGGGCAACCCCCTGCCGCCATCGCACTCGCCCGTGAACTCTACGAACGCGAGGGCGCCCTCGTCGTCACCGCTCGGCGGTAGGGATGGGGTCAGGTCTCCCATTGATTCTTTCGGCTGGCGCTAATGAATCAATGGGAGACCTGACCCCATTCAGACAACCAACCTCGGCAGGCTCGGGTGGATGCGCGCGATGATTTCGTAGGCGATGGTCCCGCGCCAGGCGGCGAGTTGATCGGCGGTGATGCGCTCGTCCCCCTGCCGACCGAGGAGCGTCACCTCGTCTTCGAGACTGGCTCCGGGGATGTCGGTCACATCGACCATGCACATGTTCTTGCAAACGCGCCCTCGCACTGGGGCACGCTTGCCACGGACGAGCACGTGCGCGAGCCCCGACAACTCGCGATCGTAGCCCTCGTAGTAACCGACCGGCAGCACCGCAATCTTCGTCGTCCGCGTCGCGCGCCACGCGCAGCCGTAGCCGACATAGTCCCCTTCGGAAACCCGTTTCACCTGAGCGATACGCGTCTTCCAGGCCATGACGGGTTTGAGGTCGAGCGAAGGCTTGCCGCGCTCGAGACACGAAACATAGGTTTCTTTCGAGGGCCAAAGGCCGTAAAGCGAGATGCCGACGCGAGCGAGGTCGAGGTGGGTCCGGTTGAACAGGAGCACCGCCGCAGAACAGGCGTTGTGACGGAGAAACGGCACCGGATGGAGCGTGGCGATCGCATCGGCGACGCGGGAGAACGCCGCCATCTGGGACTCCACGAAGGCGTGGCTGGTCGTGTCTTCGATATTCGCAAAGTGGGTCGTGACCCCGGCGAGCCTGAGGGCGCCGGCCTCGCGGAGGCGCGCTACGAACGCTGGAACATCGCGCTCCAAGACCCCTTGGCGATGCGTGCCGGTCTCGATTTTTATGTGAACGCCCACGGTCGCCCCCCGGGCCGCCGCGATCGCGTTTAACCGATCGAGGGTCTCGGGGTTGTAGACGATCGGTTGGAGCCCGCGCTCGACGACCTCGTCAAGTCCGTCGAGCGGGACGTACCCCATCACCAAGATCGGGAGCGTGAGCCCCGCGTTCCTCAGCGCGATCCCTTCGTCGACGTTGTTGACACACAGCCAGTCCGCCGAAGCGCGCTCGGCGACCCACGCGACCTCGATCATCCCGTGGCCGTAGGCGTTCGACTTGACGACGGCGCCGAAACGGGGCCCCTGACCAAGGCGTCGCTTGAACTCGGCGATGTTGTTCCGGAGCGCGCCGGCGTCGATCTCGACCCAGTTCAGCACGCGCGCTCCTACCAAAGGACGTAGGCGCCGTCGCGGATCACCACGATCCGGCGGCCCGAGGCCTGGACGAGTTCGGCGCTGGCGACCGAAATCGGGCTCCCTTTCGCATAGACGATGTCTTGGTGCACGACATGCGAGGGGGAACGAAACTCCGCCAGGCCGACCTTACCGCCGAGGTGGTCACTTCGGCCATAGGCCCAGTGGAACCCGGCTTTCTCGTCTTCGAGAACATTCCCTGTCACTTTGGCGTCGTCGTTGCACCCGAAGGCCACCTCGGCGACGTTCCCTCGGACGGGGTCCGCGCGAAAGAAGCTGCGGTAGCGTTCGGCCACGCCGCCGCCCCCGATCACCTCGACGATGCGGTTCGCTTCGACGCGAAAGACGACCGTCTGCCCCTCCTCGTGGACGGGAAGCTCACCCTGCGTCCGGGAGGGATCGCCCTCGAGCTCGCCTTCGTAGGGCACCTCGAAGGTCTCGCCGCTCGGGAGGTTGATCACCGGGATGTCGTCGTTCTTGTCGCGATGCAGATAGCCGTCGTCCGCCTCGCAGACGCGGTGCCTGAGGTCGAAGAGGCAGCGATGGCCGGTCGAGAACAAGACCTCGGCGCGATCGGCCCCGCTAAACGCCTCTTTCAAGACGCGGCAGCGTCTCGCCACCTCTCGATAGTCGGCCGCCAGGGAGGTCTCTTCCATCCATTTTTGGACCCCGGGCATGCTCGCCGCGCGGAACACGTCCGCGCCCGGACGGCGCTTGCACAGGTCGCACAGCGCCGCCGTCATGGAGAACTCCGTCAGTGCGAGCAAGAGGCTCGTTCCGTCGAGGACCGCGGCCATGGGAATCGTGCGTTCCTCGGCCTCACCTTCGAAGGGGAAATCGGCGCCGCTCCGGCCGGTCGTGGGGAAGCTGACGAGGGGCATCGTCTCGAAGCCGAGCTTGGCTCCGAGGCGCGCCAGGCCGGAACGCCATGTCGCGGCCATCACGCGACGCTCCCGCCAGGCGTCGTTGTCCGGCACGCCCGGAACCGGCCTGTCCACGACGACCGCGACGCGCTCACCGGCGACCGGATCGAAGACGTCGACCAGGAACTTCTCGAGATCGAAGGATCGGCTCATGAGAACCTCAGGTTGGCGCGGGCAGTCTACAATGGCCGCCCCCTAGGAGGCTCGTTATGGAGACCTGGCTGATCACGGGTGGCGCTGGTTTCATCGGATGCAACTTCGTGCGTCTCGTGCTTCGCGAAACCAATGCCCGTGTCGTCGTTTTCGACAAGTTGACTTACGCAGGCAGTCTCGACAGCCTGGGCGAGGTGTTAGCCGACGCTCGCGTCACGTTTATCGCCGGTGACATCGCCGATCCCGCCGCCGTCGACGCCGTATTCCGCGATCACCACCCCACGGCCGTCGTGAACTTCGCCGCGGAAAGCCACGTTGACCGTTCGATCGACGGCCCGCGCAACTTCGTGACCACCAACACCGTCGGCGCGTTCGAGCTGCTCGACGCTTCGCGCCGCTTCGTCGCGGCCCTGAGCGTCGAAGCCGCAAGTTCGTTCCGCTTTCTCCAGGTCTCGACCGACGAAGTTTACGGCGCGCTCGGCGCCAACGGATCGTTTTCCGAGACGACACCGTACGCTCCCAACTCGCCATACGCCGCGTCGAAAGCGGGCGCCGATCATCTCGCGCGGGCCTATTACGAAACGTTCGGACTGCCGACGCTGATCACCAATTGCAGCAACAACTACGGGCCGTACCAATTCCCGGAGAAGTTGATTCCTCTGACGATCCTGAACGCCGTCGAGGGGAGGCCGATCCCGATTTACGGCGACGGCCTGTACGTTCGCGATTGGCTCCACGTGGACGATCACGGTCGAGCGCTTCTCGCCGTCCTGACAGGAGGGCGTCCCGGCCAGACGTACAACATCGGCGGAGACAACGAGCGCGCCAATCTCGTTCTGGTCGATCTCATCTGTGACTCGATCGAATCGTTCCTGCCGGCGGGAGAAAACGAAGCGCTGAGCCGCGGCGGCAAAAGCGCCTATCGTGAGCTTCGCGTCCACGTCCCCGATCGCCTCGGCCACGACCGCCGTTACGCCGTCAACGCCTCGAAGATCAAGGCCGAACTGGGCTGGGCGCCGTCTTGCGACTTCGAAGCGGGGCTGCGCGCGACCGTGCGCTGGTATCTCGACAACCGCGCGTGGGCCGACGCCGTGCAGCGCAAGGCCCGATACGAGCGCGAACGACTCGGCACCGGTGCCAAGTCGAGCCCGGCATGAAGGGCATCGTTCTGGCCGGCGGGTCGGGCACGCGCCTCCATCCGGTCACACGGGCGGTGAGCAAGCAGCTCCTCCCCATCTTCGACAAGCCGATGGTGTACTACCCGCTCTCCGCGCTCATGCTCGCGGGGATCAGGGACATCCTCATCATTACGACGCCCGAGGATCGCCCGGCGTTTGAACGACTGCTCGAAGACGGCTCGGCGCTCGGAATTCGGATCGTCTACGCGGCGCAGCCGCGACCCGAAGGGCTGGCGCAGGCGTTCCTGATCGGCCGCGCGTTCGTCGGGACCGAGCGTGTCGCATTGGCACTCGGCGACAACATCTTTTACGGGCAGGGATTCGGGAGTCTGTTGCAGCGCACCGCGGCGCGGGAGTCGGGCGCGACGGTGTTCGCTTATCGCGTGCGCGATCCACAGCGCTACGGCGTCGTAAGCTTCGACACCTCGGGACGCGCGATCGCCATCGAAGAAAAGCCCGCGGCGCCGCGCTCCGACTATGCGGTCACGGGCCTGTACTTTTACGACAACCGGGTACTCGACATCGCCGCGTCCCTGAAGCCCTCGCCTCGTGGTGAGCTCGAGATCACCGACGTCAACTTGGCCTACCTGCGGCTGGGCGACCTCCACGTCGAGGTCCTGACGCGGGGGTTCGCGTGGCTGGATACCGGAACGCACGACTCGCTCCTCCAGGCCTCGAATTTCATCCAGACGCTCCAGGAGCGGCAGGGCTTACGGGTCGCCTGCCTCGAAGAGATCGCCTACAAGCGTGGGTTCATCGATCGCGACGCGGTGTCCCGCCTCGCGGATCGGATGGGCAAGACCAGCTACGCCGACTACCTGCGCCGCGTGCTGGACGAGGACGGCGCCTGAAACCTCGCAACGGGCTCCTCGCCGTCGTCTTCATCCTTTTGACGCTCGTCTGGGGTACGACCTGGGCGGCGATCCGCGTCGGGCTCGAGGGCATGCCGCCGTTCACCGGCGTCGCGCTGCGGTTCGCGATCGCGACCACGATCCTCCTCGTCATCGCCAAAGCGATGAAGGTCCGCCTGGGGGCGGAACCCCACGAGCGCATTCTCTGGCTGATCAACGGCGCCCTTTTCTTTTCGGTGTCGTACGGCGTCGTCTACTGGAGCGAGCAGTACGTCCCGTCGGGGCTGGCCTCCATCCTCTTCGCGACCTTTCCGCTCCTGGTCACGCTGTTTGCGCATCTGCTGCTTCCGGGCGAACCGCTGCGGCTCCGCGCCGGGCTGGGCGCGCTCGTCGCCTTCTGCGGAGTCGTGGTCATCTTCTCGGAAGATCTCGTGAAGATCGGCGGACCGAAAACGAAACTCGCCGCGGCGGTGCTCATGCTCTCGCCGTTGGTTTCGGCGCTTTCGAGCGTGTCCATCAAGAAGTGGGGCGCGAGGATCCACCCGATCTCCCTCGCCGCCATGCCGATGGCGATCGCAACCGTTGTGATGACGGCGATGGCGCTCCTGTTCGAGCGCCACCGCCCCATCGTCTGGACGCGGGCTTCGGTCGGTGCGTTGGCCTACCTCTCCGTCTTCGGCTCCGCGATGACGTTCACGCTGTACTACTGGCTCTTGCGGCACGTACGCGCCAGCCATGTCGCGTTGATCGCCTACGCGACGCCGGTCATTGCCGTCGCCACGGGGGTTGTCTTCCTGAACGAGCCTCTCACCTCGCGGATGCTGCTCGGAGGCGTGCTCGTGATCGCGGGCGTCGCCTTTACGGCGAAATCGCGCTACTGAATCTCTTCGGGCCCCGGTACGACGTACCGATCGCGCTCTCCGGGCACGAGGTACAGCTTCTGCGGCACCACCGCCGTGCGCTCGCGCATCCCGCGAAGGCGGGAGAGATGATCGTGGAAGACCTCGCCCAGTTCCGCGATGTTCGTGTGCAGGCGCACCAGCGACTCTCGGGCATCGTCGAGGCGCTCCCGAATGATCGAGTGACGCTGAAACGCTTCGCTCAAGGCGGCGGTGTAGGGTTCGGAGCTGTCCTCGAGGTCGATTCCGCGGCCGAGAAACAAGGCGCGGACTTTTTCGACGAACGACGGCGAGGCTCCCGTTTCCGATGCGAGCCTCACGATCGACTCTTCGAGCGTGACCTTGCGCGACCTCATGACGTCCCGCACCGTTCTCCCCTCGACGCCCTTGATGTACGGCGAAACCTCCGTCCGTCAAGCCCCGCCGGCGCGGTCTCGCAGATTGGTAACCCGGAAACCGCCGTCATGCGCTCTAATGCCGACTCATGGCCATCCCTGCCCTTCGCGTTGCCGTCCGCAACGGCGCCCCGCTCAGGCCGGACCGTGGTTACGTCCTTTACTGGATGATCGCGGCCCGCCGCACGCGGTGGAACTTCGGGCTCGAGCGTGCGGTCGACGAGGCGGTGCGGATGGGGAAGCGCCTCGTCGTGCTGGAAGCCCTGCGTTGCGACTACCTCTACGCGAGCGACCGGCTCCACCAGTTCGTTCTGGACGGGATGGCCGACAACGCGGCCCGGTTTTCCTCCGCGGGGGTCGCCTACGTTCCCTACGTCGAGCCTCGACCGCATGCGGGGAAGGGGCTTCTTGTCGCGCTGGCGCAGGGTGCGTGCTTGGTCGTCACCGACGAATTTCCCTGCTTTTTCCTCCCGCATATGGTCGATTCGGCGGCGAGGAAGCTCGACGTCCGGCTCGAGACGGTGGATGGAAACGGGCTGCTCCCCCTCCGCGATGCCGACCAGGTCTTCCCGACGGCGTACGCCTTCAGACGGCATCTCCAGAAGCGGTTGCCGGCGCATCTTCGTGAATTTCCGGAGGCCGACCCGTTGGCAACGCCCGAACTGAAGCGCGACCCCACGATTCCCAAAACGATCGCGGCCGGTTGGCCGAGCGCGCTGGGCGGGCCGGCCTCGCTTCCGATCGTGCACACCGTGGCCCCGGTCGATGGAGCACGGGGGGGGGAGACAGCCGGCGCCGCGAGGCTCCAGGCCTTTGTCGATCGCAAGCTGGACCGCTACGGCGACGATCGTAACGAACCCGAAATCGACGCAACGAGCGGGCTGTCCCCCTACTTGCACTTCGGGCACGTGTCGGTCCACCAGGTGCTGATGGCGGTCGCATCCCGCGAGGGCTGGTCGATCGGGGATCTGGGAGCGACGGCGGCGGGGAAGCGCGCCGGCTGGTGGGGTATGAGCCCTTCCGCCGAAGGGTTCCTCGATCAGGTCGTGACGTGGCGCGAAGTGGGGTTCAACTTCTGCTCGCAACGCTCCGACGTCGACCAGTTCGAGTCGCTGCCGGATTGGGCGCGCAACACGCTCGCGAAACACGCCGCCGATCCGCGAGCCAACGTTTACGACCTCGAGGCTTTCACCGCGGCACAAACGCACGATCCGCTTTGGAACGCGGCGCAGACGCAGCTCGTCCGGGACGGTCGCATCCACAATTACCTGCGCATGCTTTGGGGCAAGAAGATCCTCGAGTGGACCCGCTCCCCCGAGGACGCCCTCGACGTCATGATCGAGCTGAACAACCGGTATGCGCTGGACGGCCGGGACCCGAATTCGTATTCCGGGATTTTTTGGGTGCTCGGCCGCTACGATCGTGCCTGGGGCCCGGAGCGGACGATCTTCGGGACGATTCGTTATATGAGCTCGGAGAACACGGCCAGGAAGATGAACGTCAAAGGTTACCTTCGCCGCTTCGGCCCCGGGCCCCGTTTGATTTGACTTTGCATTGCAAAGTAATTTTCAGTATGTTCTCCCGTGCGTCGACAAACCCGGAGAACACGCCATGAGCGCCAGCCACTTCCCAGCCCGTCTCCTCCTTCCCGCCTTGCTCCTCGGCGCCCTGTCGGGGTGCTTCTTCGGAGGGCCGGACACCCCTTTGGGCCGTGCCGCCGGCGGAGGGGACCTCGTCGCGATGACCGCCCTTCTCGACCACGGGGCCGATCCGAACGCTGCCGGCGCGCACGGGATGACGCCTCTGGCCTCCGCCGCTCGGAACGGCAAGGTCGAGGCGATCGAGCTGCTCCTGGCGCGCGGGGCGGACCCGCATCGGGGGTGCGGGGTCAACGGATGGACGCCGCTTCTGCATGCGCTTCACAAAGATCAGCCGGCCGCGGCAATGCGGCTGATCGCGACGTGTACCGCTCCCTCGGGCGAGCTCGACGACGCCCTTTTCATGGCCGCGGGCTACGCGCAGGCCGACGTGGTCGCCGCTTTGCTGAAGGCGGGCGCGGATCCGCGCAAGGAGTTCGGTGACGGCGCAAACGCGCTTTCGAACGCCGTCTCCGGGGCATTCGACATCGACTTCAGCTATCGAGGTTGCGCCACCCACACCGC
>JANMVW010000444.1:0-3999 GCA_031393555.1 Acidobacteriota bacterium | reverse complement strand
CACGCTCGACACACCGGGTTTCGAGGCGGCGCTCGGCCAGCAGCGCGCGCGCGCCCAGGCGTCGTGGAAGGGCGCAAGAAAAGAAGAGGCGAAAGGGGCGTGGCAGGAACTCGCCGCGCACACGCGAACGATGTTTGCGGGGTTTTCGGCCGCGAGGCTCGACGGCGTGAAGGTCGTCGCCCTCTTGAACGAAAACGGCGCTCCCGTGTCCGAGCTCGGGGAAGGTCAAAGCGGAGAAGTCTTGCTCGAGGCGACTCCGTTCTATGGCGAGGCCGGGGGCCAGGTCGGCGATACCGGGTGGATCGTGTCGAAGGCTTCGCGCGTTCGGGTCGATGCCACCTACCGGCCGGCCTTGGGATTGGTGGCGTCGCGGGCGACGGTCGAAGCCGGACGTCTCGTCGTGGGGGATGACGTCACCGCCGAGATCGACGCCCCGCGCCGTGAGGCGATCCGGCGCAATCACACCGCGACGCATCTCCTCCACGCGGCGCTGCGCGAGGTCGTCGGCACGCACGTCAAGCAGGCCGGGTCCCTCGTCGCCCCCGATCGGCTGCGTTTCGATTTCAGCCATTTCACCGGGCTCACCGATCGGGCGCTGGCGGACATCGAGTCGCTCGTCAACCGCCGCATCCTCGACAACACTCCCGTCGAGACCGAGGAACTTCCCCTCGAAGTGGGGCTCAAATCCGGTGCGATGGCTCTTTTTGGAGAAAAGTACGGCGAAACCGTCCGGGTCGTCTCGATCGGCTCGTTCTCCAAGGAGCTCTGCGGCGGGACCCATTGCACGGGAACCGGCGAGATTGGGCTCTTTCTTCTGACCCACGAGCGGGGGGTGGCGTCGGGCACCCGGAGGGTCGAGGCGACCACCGGAGAAGGATCGCTGGCAAAGTCGCGGTCGGACCACCAGATTCTAAAGGGTATGGAAGAGATTCTCTCCGTTCCCCGGCACGAGGTGCTGGCCGAGTTCGGGCGCCGCATGGAATCCGCGCGCGAGCTCCAGCACGAACTCGAGCAGCAGCGCGTGCGCGTCGTGCGGGACGCGTTGGCGCGCCAGGCCGAGAATCCCGAGATGGTCGGGGACATCAAGCTGCTCGCCGCGCGTGTGGACGGGCTCGCCTCGCAAGAGGCGCGCATGCTCGCGGACAGCCTGCGCCAGGTGCTCGGATCGGGGGTCGTCATCCTCGGGCGCGCGGAGGGCGACAAAGCCTCGATCCTCGTCGCGGTGACCGACGATCTGAAAGCCAAAATCGGAGCCGGCGATCTCGTGAAGGAGCTCGCCCGCATTATCGGCGGAGGGGGCGGAGGCCGCAGCGATTTGGCCGAGGCCGGCGGCAAGGATCCCGCGCGCCTCGATGAAGCGCTGCGCGCCGGTCGCGATGCGGTGGCCCGCCGGGCCGGATCGACCGCATGACGCGCCGCCTTCGCGCGCGCTTCGTCCTCGCGCTTTCAGGGCTTGCGTTCGCCGTGGGCTCCGCCCGCGCCGACGAGCTGTTCTACTACGAGAAGAACGGCGAGATGGTGATCACCAACACGCCGTCCCGTCGGGACGTGAAGCCGGTCCCGCGTTTGCGCGGAGGACCCGCGCAACGTGCCACGATGCTCCCCAGGACGCCCTACGATCCGTACATCGAGATGGTCTCGCGCGAAAACGGCGTCGACCCCTCGTTGGTGAAGGCGGTCGCGCTCGTCGAGTCGGGCTTCAACGCGAAGGCGATCTCGTTGAAGGGGGCGCAGGGGCTCATGCAGCTCATGCCGAAAACCGCGGCGCAATACGGGGTGACCAACCTCAAAGATCCTTATCAAAACCTCAACGCGGGAGCCAAGCACCTGCGTGAGCTGCTCGACCGGTACGAGGGCGACGTGACGCTGGCGTTGGCCGCCTACAACGCGGGGTCGGGAGCGGTGACGCGCTACGGCGGCGTTCCGGCCTATGCTGAAACAAGGGACTACGTCAAGAAAGTCCAAGCGAAGATGGGCAGAACGCCGCGAAGAAACGAAGGGCGTTTGGTGACCACCCAGACGGCGAAGGTTCAGATGCGCGTGGAGCCCGACGGTTCCGTCACCCTGTTCAACTGAGGCGCCGTCGCCGCCTTGACCTTTCGGGCGTCCCGCTCGGCGCGCGTGGTCCCGCCTTCGGGAAGGACGAACGACCCGTTGTTGCGGACCCCGGAGGCGGGTGTCACAGGGGGGCCGGCGCAAGAAGCAGTGCGAGGGCCGCCTCGAGGTCCACGACTCCGGCCCCGGTGGCGTCGTCTCTTCCCTCCGGCGCGACGTCGCGCGTGCTCCGTGTCAAGACACGTTCCAACGTCTCGGGGTCCGTCTCGGGAGCCGCCTGAAGGAGAAGGGCCGCGGCGCCTCCCAAGAGCCCTGCGGACAGGGACGTTCCTTCGCCGCGCGCGTATGCCGTGGGCGAGCCGGGAGAAGCCATCGGCAGATCGGCGCCCGGCGCCGCCAGTGTGGGGAATGCGTGGCTTCCACAACGGCTCGGCCCGCGGCTCGACAGCGGAGACGCGTCTCCGGATTCCAGCAGGGCCGCCACCGAGAAGACGCCGTCACTGTGCGGGAAGATCCCCCCGAGTTGCGCCGGGCTTTCTCCGCTCGCGCGTGAGGGGCCGGCGTTTCCCGCCGGGAAGACGACGAAGATGCCGGACGCCTTCCAGGCATCGATGAACGGGCGGTCGAAATCGTTGCAGTCTCCCTCGTCGTGCGACCAGGCGTTGACGAGGACGTCGGGGCGCGCGACGCGAAGGACCCAGTCGGCGGCCAGGGTCATCCGCGAACGTGAGTAGAAGTTCTTCCAGTTCCCCAGCGCCGTCGCCCATCGCGCGCCCGGGGCGACCCCGACGATGCGTCCGTCCGGGTTCGCCCCGACGGCCTGAGACAGGACGCCCGTCCCGTGGCCGTGCCGATCGTTCGCCACGGTCGAGCCTTCGACGGGGTCGAACCACCCGCGTTCTCCGGGAACGCGGCGCCCTCGCAGTTGCTCGTGAGCCTCGAAGGCGCCGGTGTCAATGGTGCCGACGGTGATCCCCGTGCCGTCGAGCCCCAAGCGCCACAGCCGGTCGGCCTTCATCGCGTCGATCGCCCAACTCCGGAACGACGTTCCCGACGGCGTGCCGGTGTCCTGTGGAAGGTCTCCGGTTTTTGACGCCGCGCGTTCCGAAGTCCAGTCGGGCCGGACTGCGGCGACCTCGCCGCTCGATCCGATCGTGAGCAGGCCGCTCGCGGTTCCTTCGACGATTACGCGGTTGATCACCGCCACGGGGTGCACGAAGCCGATCGACCCCGCTGCCACCAAACGGTCGAGCAGGGGGCGCAGCCTCGCCTGCTGGCGCGCAGCGACGCTTTCGAGTGCGAAAACCACCGCGGTGCGCGTTTCGGCCTTGGATGCGGATGATGCGCGCAACTGCCGCGCGAACGCCCGAAGGTCGAGCTGTTCGGTGAGGTCGACGAGGGCGACGAAGCGTCGCGACGGATCGCTCGCGCTCAACAGCGAGCGGAACTCCCCCTCGAAATGTTCCGTGGCGGGCCGGATCCGCCGCAAGGGGAAAGGCCGGCGCGACGTGAACTCCGACGGCCCCTGAGGCGTCCTCGTACAGCCGGCGGCGACGGAGAGCGCGGCGGCCGCCGCGACCCGGAGGAACATCCGTCGGATCCGGGAGGGGCGAGGGGCCATCAACGCGCGAATATACACTTCGGTCGTTGGGGCTGCTCGCGCGGCACGGGTTCAGGAGCCGCAGGTTTCGAGGGCGCGGCGCGCGGTGGTGTCCCGAACACGTCGCCTTCGTCGCTGCTAGTAAGCTGTCGGGCGTCGCCGACTCGATTTCTGGAGGATCTCGTGGCCCTGCCGTCGCCGTTGCTCCCGGGCGTTCACGCGTGGTGCGCCACATGGAACTACCTCCCCTGCCTCGCGCTCGTCCCGTGGGTGCGGCTGTACGCCGACGACCGGGACCCTCCGGCGTCCGCAGGTTTGTTCCTCCTGCAAGGGCCACCGCCATG
>JANMVW010000207.1:0-6910 GCA_031393555.1 Acidobacteriota bacterium | reverse complement strand
AAGGCAGCCGATCCGCCGGTCCGTCGCATCGTGGTCTTGGGCTGCGGCACCGGCGCCGCGGGCGCCGCGTGGGCGCTTGACGCGGGCGGGCGCGCAACGGTCACGGGAATCGACGGGAGCGGTTGGGCGATCGGCGAAGCGGAGTGGAACCTTCGGACTCTCGGCGTGACGGCGACGCTGCGACGCGGCAACCTGGTCGAGGCCCCCTTGGGGGCGGCCGGCGAGGGGATCGTCGCCGCCTACACGGTCAACGAGCTGGACGACGACGCCCGCGCGGAGCTCTTGCGCCGTCTCCTTTCCGCTCATTCCAAAGGGAGCCGCGTGCTCGTCGTCGAACCGATCGCGCGGCGGCCTGTCCCCTTCTGGCCCGCGTGGGCCGACGCCTTTCGCGCCGCGGGCGGCCGGGACGACACATGGCGCTTCCCCGCCGTGTTCCCCGAAAGGATGAGGCTCCTCGACAAGGCAGCAGGGCTGGACCACCGCGAACTGACCGCCCGGTCGCTCTGGATCGGTTGAGGGGGGCCGTTGACAGCCTCCCTCGGGGCTTCCTATCCTCCTGCGATGGACGTTCATTCTTTGAAGGGAAAACGGGCTCTCGTTTGCGGGAGCACCCAAGGGATAGGCCGTGCCGCCGCCCTCGAGCTGGCCTCGCGCGGCGCTGCGGTCACCCTCTTCGCGCGAGATCCGGTCGCCTTGGAGCGCGTGCGGTCCGAGCTTCCGGGAACCGGCCACACCTCTCTCGCGGCGGACTTCAGCGACAACGAGGCCGTCCGCCAGGCGGCTATGGCCGAGGTTCGAAGCCACGGCGCGATCCACGTCCTCGTCAACAACACGGGCGGCCCCCCCGCCGGGCCGATCGTGGACGCCGCGCCCGACGCGTTCCTCGCGGCGTTCCGTGCGCACCTCATCAACAACCAGCTCTTGGCGCAGGCCGTCATTCCCGGAATGAAAGAGGCGGGCTACGGCCGCATCGTCAATATCGTGTCGACCTCGGTGCGCGAGCCGATCGCGGGCTTGGGGGTGTCGAACACCATCCGCGCGGCCGTCGCCGGCTGGGCGAAGACGCTCTCGGGCGAGCTGGCGCGCTTCGGCATCACGGTCAACAACGTCCTTCCCGGCTTCACGAAGACCTCGCGCCTCGACGCGATCATCGCCGGGCGAGCGAAGACCGCCGGCCGCGCGGCCGACGAAATTGCGCGGGACATGCTCGCGCAGGTTCCCGCGGGCCGGTTCGCGGAAAGCTGGGAGGTCGCTTCGGCGATCGGATTCCTGGCGAGCCCCGCGGGCGGGTACATCACGGGGGTCAGCCTGCCGGTGGACGGCGGGCGGATTGCGTCGCTGTGAGCGAGACAAGGGGCCGTGCGTGATCAAGATCTTGCAGTTCATCGACGGCGCCTTCGTCGAGCCGGCCTCGGGCGCCTACTTCGACGACGTCGACCCTTCCGTGGGCGCGCCCTACGCCCTCGTCCCCGACGGCGACGCGACGGATATCGAGCGCGCGGTGGCGGCGGCAAAGACGGCGTTCCCCGCCTGGTCGCTGACACCGACGGCCGAGCGCTCGCGGATCCTGCTCGCGATCGCCGATGGGATCGAGCGGGAAATCGAAGAGCTCGCGCGCCTCGAATGCATCGACAACGGAAAGCCGGTCGCCCTCGCGCGCTCCGGCGATCTCCCCCGTGCCGTGGCGAACTTCCGGTTCTTCGCGACACTGATCCTGCATGCGCGCTCCGAGCTGCACGTCGCCGACACGATGGCGCTCAACTACACGCTCCGCCGTCCCCTGGGTGTCGTCGCGTGTATCTCGCCGTGGAATCTCCCGCTCTACCTATTGACGTGGAAGATCGCCCCGGCGCTGGCGGCCGGAAACACCGTGGTCGCCAAGCCCTCCGAGATCACGCCGATGACGGCGTTCCATCTGGCACGAATCGTCAAGGCCGCGGGTTTGCCGCCCGGCGTGCTGAACATCGTGCACGGCTTCGGCCCCAAGGTGGGCCCGGCGTTGACCGGACACTCCGACGTCAAAGCCGTCTCGTTCACCGGCGGGACCGCAACGGGGGCCTCGATCGCCGCGGTCGTCGCGCCGAAATTCAAGAAGCTCTCTCTCGAGCTGGGCGGCAAGAACCCGAACGTCGTCTTCGCCGACGCCGACATGGACGAGGCGATCAAAACGAGCTTGCGCTCGTCCTTCCAAAACCAAGGACAGATCTGCCTGTGCGGTTCGCGCATTCTCGTCGAGCAGAGCGCGTACGCGGCGTTCGTCGAACGGTTCGTCGCGGCGGCCGGAACCCTTCGTCAGGGCGATCCGCTCGACCCCGCGACCGAACAGGGCGCGATCGTATCGAAGGCGCACTACGAAAAAATCATGTCGCACATCGCGCTGGCGAGACAGGAAGGCGGCCACGTGCTCTGTGGCGGCGGCCCGCCGGGACCCGTCAGCGAGCGCTGCAAGAACGGTTATTTCATCGAGCCCACCGTGATCGTCGACCTCCCGATGAACTGCCGCACCAACCAAGAAGAGATCTTCGGCCCCGTCGTCACGATCGCGCCGTTTTCGAACGAAGACGAGGCCGTCGCTTTGGCGAACGGAACGTCGTACGGACTGTCGGCAACGGTGTGGACGCAAAACCTCGGCCGCGCGCATCGCGTCGCCGACCGCATCGAGGCCGGAACGGTTTGGATCAACTGCTGGATGGTGCGCGATCTGCGCGTCCCGTTCGGCGGCGTGAAGGGATCGGGCGTCGGGCGCGAGGGGGGCGAAGACTCGTTGCGCTTTTTCACCGAACCCAAGAATGTGTGCGTGAAGACATGAGCGATCCGAAAAACGACGTCGTGAGCGGAAGGGCCCCCGAACCCGTGGGCGCGTTCCCGCACGCCAAGCGTGTCGGGGACTTTCTCTTTCTATCGGGGATCGGGCCTCGGAAGCGCGGCTCGAAGGAGATTCCCGACGGCATCGAGGCCCAGACCTTGGCTGTTTTCAAGAACGTCCGGCTCGTGCTCGAAGATGCCGGCGCCTCGTGGGACGACATCGTCGACGTGACCGTGTTCCTCACCGATATGAACGCCGACTTCCCCGCGTTCAACCGCCTTTACGCGAAGCACTTCGCGACGAACCGGCCGACGCGCACCACCGTCGAAGTGGGCGCGCTGCCCACGCCCATTGCCGTCGAGTTGAAGGTGATCGCTTACCTGAAATCATGAGCGGCGCATTCTTGCGCCGCCCGTCGTGGCCTCTCCGGCTCGGCAGGATCCTCCTGATCTTCGGCCTCGTCCTCCTCGGGGGCATCGCGGTCCTGACCCGGTTTGCCGCCGTGAACGATCGCCTCGCCCGCACGCTCGTGCTGGATCCCGAGCGGACGATCCCGGACGGACACGTGATCGTGGCGCCGGCCGACGGCCACGTCCTCTATGTCCGCCGATTCGACGAAGGGACGATTCCGTCCCTGGTCAAGCGAGGCGTGAGCGTCCCGGTCTCCGAACACCTGAAGGCGTCCCCTTCCCGGCCGCTCGGGCGGGGATATCTCGTGGGCATCTACATGAACACGAACGGCGTTCACATCAACCGGGTCCCGAACACGGGGATCCTGAAACGTCAGACGGTCTACAACGGACCGCACATGAACATGACCCAGGCCGAAACGCGGGTCGTGCTGGGGCAGATGGTCCCCGGCTGGATCACCTTGCGAAAGCTGCTGAGACTGGATCCGTACGCGATCGAGTCCGAGTCCGACTACATCCTCAAGAGCGCGCGCGAGACCCTGGAATTCGAGGACGAGGACGGTCGCGCGATCTATGTCGTGCGAATCGCGGATTACTTCGTCGGCAAAATTCTCACCTGGGTTCATGAGGGACAGCACGTCGAGCGCGGGCAGAAGCTCGGGATGATCACCTGGGGCTCGCAGACCGACGTTCTCTTCGAAGATACGCCCGGGCTCGAAGTCGTCGTCCGCGCGGGGGATTATGTGTATGGCGGCACCACGGTTCTCGCCCGCAGGTAGGCTGCTCGTCGCCCTCCTGGTCGTGTACGGCACGGCGGCGGGCCTTACGGTCTGGCTCGGACCCTCGCTTCGCTTTGCCACGTCGCGCCTTCCCGGCTATCTGAAGGGATCGATCGCCGTCTCCGAACACCGCGTCTGGGAGGACGAGGCCGAGGGGCTCCTCAAGTCGAAGCGCGAGCTCGATCGGGCGAGGGACCTCCTCGAACGGTCGTTGGCCGTCGAGCCCAACGCGTCCACCCAGTTTCTCCTGGGCGAGGTCTTGCGAGCTCAGGGGAAACCGGCAGAGGCTCTCGCGCACTACGGCGCGAGCATCGAGCTGGACCCGGCGCGTGCCGAACCCTACCTCCGTACCGCCAAACTGCTGCTCGATGCGGGAGACGCGGCCGCGGCGGGACGGGTCCTCGACGACGGGACGATCGCGCTGGAACGGGCCCTTCGCCTACAGGTTCCGATCCCGGACGGCACGGTCCAGGACGTTTTCAACCGAAAGGCCGTGGCGGTTCACGAAGAGCTGTCCTTCGGGCTCCAGTCGTTGAGCAACGCGGCCCGCAGCATCCGTTAACGAATTCGAGGCGATACCAGAACGACCGGTGCGCACGCCTATTTTGCGTCGTGCTTTCGCACTATCCTCAGCACGGGGAGGAACATGAGAAACATGCGGCGGTTCGTAGCGATCCCCATCATTCGAGAAAAGAGCCACCACGTCACCGTCGTGGCACGCCTGGCCGGCCGTCCGGCACGCTTCATCGTCGACACGGGAGCCGGAGGCACGATCGTCGATTCCGCTGCGGCATCACGGTACAAGCTCAAACTGTCCTCGGCTTCGCACAAGGGTGGAGGGGTCGGCTCGGTGGCCATGCGCATGAGCTCCGTAGCCAAGCACGACCTGGCGCTTTGCGGGCTCGACCTTTCGGACACGAAGCTGCTGACTCTGGACCTGTCCCACGTCAACGCCGGACTGAAGAAGGCGAAAGTCAAGCCGGTCGTCGGAGTCCTGGGCGCCGACGTGTTGTGGCGACGCCATGCGGTGATCGATTACGACAGGGGCCTTTTGCTCCTCTCGTTTGCCGAATCCGCAAGACGCGCCTAGTCTCGTCGTCTCGTTTCCGTGGAGGTTGAAGATGACGACGATCACGCGCTCCATCGTTCCACTGCTCGCGCTGTTCCTGCTGATCCCGTCGTCCCCGGCGGCATCGCCCGCGGAGGATCACCCCCGCGGATGGCTCGGGCTACTCCTGGACGGCGGCGGGGACGCGACGGCGTCCTCCCCGGGAAGCGAGGGCGTGCGCGTTCGGGGCGTTGTCGAGGGAAGTCCTGCCGACGAGGCCCGGCTCCGCGCCAAAGACTCGATCGTCGCGGTCGACGGCGCGACCGTGAGCGGCGCGGCGGAATTGACGGCGCGAATTCGGGAGCTTCAGCCCGGGAGCTTCGTGAAGCTCTCGGTGAGGCGAGGGGGTCGCGATCTCGAGATGAGCCCGGTTTTGGGCACGCGCCCTGAAAGGGACAACCGCTGGAGAATGGTTCGCGGTTGGGTCGGCGTGGACGCCATCGAGCTGCCGGCTTCGCTGCGGGCGCACTTCGGCGCACCCGACGACGCGGGCATCCTCGTGTCGAACGTTTCCGCGGGGAGCCCGGCCGATGATTCGGGGATCCGGGTCGGGGACGTGATTTACGAGGCCGGCGGGAAACCGGTGACGTCCGCGGAGGCTTTTTCAGCGATTGTGAACGACGGAGGCGTCGAGAACGTTCTCGACGTCGTGCTGGCGCGCGACGGCGCGCGCATCGTCGTCGGGCCCCGGATCGCGCGCGCGCCCTAGCCGACGGCGCGCTGGGCGATCTCTACGAGAACGGAGACTGACTCCAGAGCCCAGCAAGATCGATGACGAAGCCATCCCAGTCGGGATGATCCAGCATCGTGTCCCCTTCCCCCTCGGCGACCAGACGATACCCACCCGATTCCAGTCGGTAGCATTCCACGCTCTTGGCATCGGGATCGACGATCCAGCAATGCGGCACGCCGAGCTCTCCGTATCTCCTAAACTTCACGCCTCGATCGACCTTGCGCGTGGACGGCGACAGGAGCTCGACAACGAGCAGTGGCGGCTTTTCGACGCCACGCGCGGTGGTATGGGACGGATCGCCCACGACGAGGAGGTCGGGTTCGAACACGTCGTGCCGAGTCAGAATGACATCAAACGGCGCATTGAAGACTTCGCCGAGCCGTCGAGCCTGGAAGTAGTCCTCGAGCTGCCTCTGAAGCCGCCGGGAGACTCTCTGGTGAATCATGCTCGGCGCGGGGTTCACGAGGAGCTCCCCGTCAACCAACTCGTAGCGCTTGCCGTCGCCGTCCCTTGCCACGATGTCCGAGTAGTCGAATTTCCGATTGAGTCCGTGGGAATGCAACATCCCTCCCTGACGGATCGTAACGCCGATACACCGCAAACGTTCCAGGAGGAGCGCGGGCAATACGGGGACCCTCATCAATCTACGTCACGTTGACGGTGGCGGCCGGCCCTTCCGCACGCATTCGTGGTTTCCGGGACGCAACCCTGGAGGCAGCGACGGGATACCAGGACGCCCGAGCCAGGCGCCGCCTCCACCCCGCCGTTGTGACCCCAGCAGGCCCTCGCGCATCGAAGCGGGCGATCGACATTACGGTGGGAGGGTCAGCCATGAAGCGCTCGCTGGGGTCTTTTCTGTTCGGCGCGTTGAGCGCCGCTTGGTCATACGAGTGGCATGATGACGCGGCGAAGGAGCGTGAGGCAAGACGATGACTCTGTACGTGAAAGGCCTGTGGCGTTATCCCGTCAAGACGCTAGCGGGCGTATCGCTCGAGACCGCCGAGCTCACGCCGACCGGCATCCCCGGGGATCGGATCGTTCACGTGCGGGGCCCCGAAGGGGTCCGAACCTCGC
>JANMVW010000388.1:0-1784 GCA_031393555.1 Acidobacteriota bacterium | reverse complement strand
GGGCACGCTCCCTCCGGGCATGGGCGGACAGCGCGGTCCGGGCGGCGGCGGAGGCCGCCGGCCGTGATCGAGATCCGCGATCTCGTCAGGATCTACACGTTGGGCGAGGTCGAGGTTCGGGCGTTGGACGGCGTGTCGGTGTCGATCGCCGAGGGCGAGTTCGTCGCGATCATGGGGCCTTCGGGTTCGGGGAAATCCACGCTCATGCACCTGCTCGGATGCCTCGATCGCCCGACGTCGGGGACCTACACGTTGGACGGCGTCGACGTTTCACGTCTGGACGGGAACGGGCGGGCCGAAATCCGCAACGCCAAGATCGGTTTCGTGTTCCAGAGCTTCAACTTGCTCCCGCGCACGACCGCGCTCGAAAACGTCGAGCTTCCCCTGCTCTACGGGGATACCGGCCTCGGTTCGGGCGAGCGGATCAAGCGCGCGCGCGCGGCGATCCACCGGGTCGGCCTCGACGGCCGCGAGCGCCACACCTCCGCGCAGCTTTCCGGGGGCCAGCAACAACGCGTGGCGATCGCCCGAGCGCTCATCACCGATCCGCCGATCCTGTTGGCCGACGAGCCGACCGGTAACCTGGATACGCGCACCTCGGAAGACGTCCTGTCGGTCTTCCAGGAGCTGAACGACCAAGGGAAAACCGTGCTTTTGATCACGCACGAGGCCGACATCGCGCGCCACGCGAAACGGGTCATCCAGCTGCGCGACGGCAAAATCGTGAAGGACGAGGTCATCGATCAGGTGCGCGCGGTTGCCGCCGCCGGATCCGGAGCCCACGCATGACGACCGGACTGCTGCGCGCGCTGAACATCGTGAAGGTGGGCTTGCGCTCGATCGCGAGGAATAAGATGCGTTCGGCGCTGACGATCCTGGGGATCGTGATCGGCGTCGGTTGCGTGATCGTCACCAACGGCATCGGCAGCGGCGCCTCGAGCTCGATCCAGGCGAACATCAACTCGCTCGGCGCCAACTTCATCATGATCTTCCCGGGCACGTCGACGCAGGGCGGGGCGCACTTCCACTCGGAGCAGTCGTCGTTGACCGAAGCCGACGCCATCGCGATCAAGGCCGAGTGCCCGTCGGTGACCTACGTGTCGCCGGGACTGCGCACCGGCGGCCAGGTCGTCGCCGGCGAGAACAACTGGGCCACGCAGATCTTCGGCGCGGACGTCGACTGGCCGTTCATCCGCTCGTGGAACGTCTCGAAGGGGAATTTCTTCACCGAGGCCGAGGTGAAAGGCGCGGCCAAGGTCGCGGTGCTCGGGAATTCGGTGCTTCAAAACCTCTTCCCCGAATCGGACCCGATCGGCGCGATCATCCGGGTGAAGAACGTCCCGTTCAAGGTGATCGGTGTTCTCGAGAAAAAAGGCGGCAGCACCATGGGGAGCGACCAGGACGACCAGATCGTCATCCCGTACACGACCGCCATGAAGCGCATCCTCGGCAACAACCGGATCGGCCTCTTGCAGGTGTCCGCGAAGTCGCCCGAAGCGATCCAGGACGCCATGACGGAGATCGCGGCGCTCTTGCGCCAACGCCACCGGATCGGCCCCGGCCAAGACGACGATTTCATGATGCGTTCGCAAGAAGAAATCGCGGCGTCGGCCAGCGAGACGACCAAGACGCTTTCGATGCTCCTGGCCTCGATCGCCGTCGTGTCCCTCGTGGTGGGCGGCATCGGGATCATGAACATCATGTTGGTCTCGGTGACCGAAAGGACGCGCGAGATCGGCATCCGCATGGCGATCGGCGCCAAGTCGCGCCACGTGTTGGCCCAG
>JANMVW010000361.1:0-12792 GCA_031393555.1 Acidobacteriota bacterium | reverse complement strand
AACAAGGTCGCTCGTCAGCTCAACGCACGTCCGCGCAAGACCTTGGGCTTTAACACCCCTGCGGCTACACTTCAGGCGGCGTTGCGTTGACCGGTTGAACCCGCCGTCCTAAGCTTTAGAAGAAAATGGGGACTGTCCCCTATTAATTTGCAGAGAAGAGTTGAGGGGCCCCGTCAGAACTTGTACGCGGGGTTTGCGGGAGAGAAGTCGAGCGGGCCGAGACCGACGTTCACGCGCAGATCGTGGTGCTCGAATCGCTCGAACATCGTCCCGCGCTCGTCATAGATCTCCGCAACCAGAGGCAGCGATAACGCGTCGTCGATCCAAAGGTCGATGCGCGCCGCGTAATAACGCGGAACGTGAATCGTCTGGCCGGGCTTGGCGTCGCCGGGCACGGCCCAGCCCAAATCACGGTTTTCGTGAAGGACCGGGGCCATGGCGACCCCGAACCGCTTCGCGACGTCCCAGAGGGTCTCGGCGCGCAGGAGCGTGTAAGAGATCTCGGACTGAGAGGTGACGATCCGTACGAGGCGGCAGTCGCGCCCCAGGATCGTCTCTCGTCCGCGATCCTCGACGGTCGCCTCACCGCGTTTGTCGGCGCGCCGGAAGTTGTCGAGTATGACGCCGACGAAATAGATCAAAGAGCTCTCGTCGATGGGGTGCGTGTTGTCCGCCATCGCGAGATCGCCGTGAGGATTGATGTTGACCCCGAGGTTGATCGGCCAAATATGAAGGCTGACCTTGAGCTTGCCGTCGTTCCAGCCGTCGGCAAAAAGGACCTCGCGCCCAAGATGCGGTGCGTTGAGCTTCTTGTAGTACATCTTGAACGGACGCGCCCACTTGGCCGCGAGCCTCTCGGCCGGTCCCAATCCGTGCCCGTTCCATTCCTGGCTGACGAGCGTCATCGTGTAATCGCGCACGCGGTCAGCGGCTTGCGCCATCGCGTTGAGGAACTGCCGCGGGTCCTCCGCGGGAACGTTGGCGCGCGGGCCTCCGCTCGCGGCGCAGACGAACAAAATTACGAGAAGGACGCGCACCCGCTGCATCATCCCGCCATTGTTCCATCCCGAGACGATCGCGGCCAATCCTGATGGGGTCAGGTCTCCCTTTGTTTTTTCAATGGGAGACCTGACCCCCTTTCTTCGCCGAGGCGAGCGCGTCCTGGATCGCTTCGCCGAGCGTGGCCATCGTGAATGGCTTGTAGAGCAGCGGCCGCAGGCCGAGTCCTTTCGAGCGCTCCTCGGTCATCACGTGTCCGTAGCCCGTCGTGATCACGATCGGCAAGTCCGGCCGCACCTTGACGATCTCTTCGGCGAGATCGGCGCCGCTCATGGCCGGCATCGTCAGATCGGTGAGCAAGACGTCGAAGTCCTGGGGGCGCGCGCGGAAATCGGATAGGGCCGCGACGGGAGAACGGTGCGCGGTGACGCGATAGCCCAACGTCATCAGCTGGTCGCGCAACAGTTCGACGAGAGCGGGCTCGTCGTCGATACACAAGACGTGTTCGCCCTGCCCTTCGATCGTCGTCGCCCGCGGTCGCTCGTCCGAGGGCCGCCGCTCGAGCAGGGCGGGGAGGTAGATCCGGAACGCCGTGCCTTCGCCCACGCGGCTCTCCACGAGGATCGCTCCCTCGTGGGCCTTCACGATCCCGTGCACGACCGACAGGCCCAGGCCCGTGCCTTCGCCCGGCCCCTTGGTCGTGAAGAACGGATCGAAGATCCTCTCGAGGACCTCCGGCCGCATCCCGCATCCCGAGTCCTCGATCAGGAGGCGCACGAACCGGCCGGCGGACAGCCCGGCGTCGGCCGCCGCCGCGTCGTCCAACTCGACCGAGGAGCAACGGACGCGCAGCCGACCCGGCCCGTCCGCCATCGCGGCCGCGGCGTTCGCCGCGAGATTCATGACCACCTGATGGATCTGCGTCGCATCGGCCAACACCTGCGGGAGCTCCGGATCGACTTGGGCATCGATCTCGATCGACGCCGGGATCGCGGCGCGAAGCAGCTTGAGCGCCTCGTCGATCGCCGGACCGAGCGACATCGTGACGCGCGTGTGCTCCTGGCGCCGGCTGAACGTGAGGATCTGGGAGACGAGACCCTTCGCGCGCGTGCCGGCTTTCGTGATTTCGGCGAGCCGTTCCTCGACCCCCGCCTGGCCGCGAACCTGCGCTCGCAGCAGCTCGGCGTACCCGAGAATGGCGGTGAGGATGTTGTTGAAATCGTGGGCGATGCCGCCGGCCAACGTGCCGATGGCCTCCATCTTTTGCGACTGGCGCAACTGCTGCTCGAGCCGCTCGCGATGCGCCTCGGCGTTGTTTCGCGCGGTGATGTCACGAATGGTCGCGACGACCTCGTCGGGGCCGCTCCTCACGAGCCGGGCCTCGAGGTGCCGTTGGGCTCCGTCCGCCGGGAGGGCGTATTCGAGCGAGACGAGGCCGCCGGTCGTGATCGCCCGTTCGATCGCCGAGGTCAGCGCGAGACGCACCTGTTCCGGGATGGCCGGGTCCGCAAGGCTCGAACCGATGATCCGTTCCGGCGGGAGAAAGGTGTTTCCGTGGGGCGCCGAAAAATCGAGAAACGTCCCGTCGCGATGAATGCGGCTGACGACGTCCGGAATCGCGTTGAGCAGCGCGCGCTGCCTCGAGTCCGCTTTGACGAGGGCCTCGTTCGCTTCCTTCAACTGGACGGTGCGTTCGACGACGCGGGCCTCGAGCTGTTCCGAAAGCGTGCGAACCTCGCTTTCGACCGCCTTGCGGGCCGTGATGTCCTCGGCGAGGCCGACGATTCGATAAATCGCCCCCGCGGGGTCGCGCAACGGGAACGCGCGGTCGCGGATCCAGCGCACACCGCCGTCGGGGCGGACGATGCGGTACTCCTCGTCGTACGTCCCGTGCGACTGCTTCGTCATCGCCGCTTCGATCACTTTGTCGCGGTCGTCCGGGTGAATGGCCGCCAACCAGTTGCGCGGATTGGCGTAGAGCTCGGAGCAGGGCCGTCCCCAGATTTGCTCGTAGGCCGGGCTGACGTAGATCATCCGGTTCTTGTCGGGGGGGGTGATCCAGAACACCTCGTCGATCGACTCGGCGATTTGTCGGAAGCGTTCCTCGCTCTCGCGGCTGGCGGCTTCGACGTGTTTGCGCTCGGCGATGTCCCGCAAGATGATCTGGATCGCGGGGCCCGCGGGGTCGGGGTAGAGCGTTGCCGCGACCTCGACGTCGAGCGCCTTGCCGTCGAATCGTAGGTAGCGACGCTCCTGAAATACGCTCGCGCGCTGTCCGGCGAGCACCTCGTTCAGCCGGCTCTGGACGGCTTGGTGCTCGTCGGGATGAAGAAAATCCATGGCCGCGTGCCCGACGACGTTGGCCTCGTCACCCCCGCCAAGCAGGTTGACGGCCGCGGGATTTGCGAAGATCACCCGGCCGTCCTGGACGATCAAGACGGCGTCGGGGGAGAGTTCGATCAGGCGCCGATACCGGTCCTCGCTTTGCCTGAGGGCGTCGTCACTCCGCCTCCGGCCGTCGCTTCGATGCTCCGACATGATTCGAGAATCCTACACCCGGAGGGTCCGGCCTCAAGCCTCGGCGGCGTGTTCGAGCTCGTCGAGCAGGGCGTCGAGGTCGGGAACGACGACTTCGCGAGGACCGAAATGGGCGACCCCGTCGGTCGCGAAGTCCCGGATGAGACGCGAAAGGCTCTCCGGCCGGGTTCCCAGCATCGCCGCCAGGTCCCGCCGGGACAGCGGAAGCTCGATGGTCAACCGCCCCTCGTCGTCGGCGCTTGCGCTGCGGTCCTTGAGAACGAGAAGCAGATGCGCCGCCCGCGCCCGCAAGGGGAGGGAGAGCGCTTTCACGCGCTCGTCCTCGGAGCGATCGACGTCGTCCGAAAGCCGGCGGAGGAAAGCGAGCCCCACTGTGGGGCTGGTGTGGAGGAGCGTCTTCACGGCCGCGCGATCGATGAAGCAGATCCGGCACGGGGTCAAGGCCTCGGCGGTCGTCGTGTAGCCTCGGCCGCCGAAATAGGCGAGGTAGCCCAGCGTCGCGCCGGGGCCGACGAGTCCGACGATGACCTCGTCGCCTTGCGGTCCGGTCCGGCGCAACTTGATCGATCCGGATTCGATGCAATGGATGCCGAGGCAGGCGTTGCCCTCGTAGTAGACGACCTGCCCCGGTTCGTAGACGTTGCAGGTCTTCGCGCGTTCGAGCAGGTCGAGGTCGTCGCCCTGAAGCGACGACCACTCGTTGCGGCGGCGGCTCTGGCAGCCGAAGCACGACGGAGTCGAAAGAACTCGGAGCTTCTTGGGCACCGTCCCATTGTTGATGGCCGCTTGACATTTATCAAGCTCGGCGCCTGGGACGATCAAGGCGGGACGTGCCGCGAATCCCTAACCTTCGCGGGTCATGAAAGCGCGCGCGATGCTGGCCTCCGTTCCCGACGTTGAGCGGATCACCGTTCACGCGGGACAGGTGCTGGTCTACCCGCGCCACACGCCTCCGGGCCTGTTCGTCGTGCTCGAGGGGGTTTTGCGCCGTTTTGCCCAGGGGACCGCGCCCGAGGCGGTGTGCGGCGACCTGCTGGACGCCGCGTCGGGCGCGTTCGCCGTGCCGGCGCCGGACGAGCTCGGCGAACCGGCGGGCGCCGGCGTCGCGGCGCAGACCGACGTCCTCGCGCTGTTCGTGCCGCGCAGTGTGGTCCTTGCGAGCGACGGGGTCGCGCGGGCCCTCGCCGCGTCGGGGGTTTTGGTCGTGCCGCTTCGGGTAGCGGTGAAAAGAGGGGAAGAGACCGTGACACGAAGGAGAGCGCGATGAGCGTGGCGATGGAGCGGTTCCGGTATGACGACGCGATCGTGCGTCGGTTTTTGCTGGCGACCTTCATTTGGGGGTTCGTGGGCATGCTCGTCGGCTTGATCGTCGCGCTTCAGCTCGCGAATCCGGCATTCAACCTCGGGCTCCCGTGGACGTCGTTCGGGCGCCTCCGGCCGCTCCACACGAACGCCGTCATCTTCGCGTTCGCCGGGAACGCGATCTTCACCGGGATCTACTACTCGACGCAGCGGCTGCTGAAAACGCGGATGTTCTCCGACCTGCTCAGCAGTCTTCATTTCTGGGGCTGGCAGCTCATCATCGTCTCCGCCGCGGTGACCCTTCCCCTGGGCCTCACGACGTCCAAGGAGTACGCCGAGCTCGAGTGGCCGATCGACATCGCGATCGCGCTGGTGTGGGTCATCTTCGCCGTCAACGTGTTCGGGACGATCGCGAAGCGGCGCGAGCGGCACCTGTACGTCGCCATCTGGTTTTACATCGCGACGCTGATCGCCATCGCGATGCTCCACATCTTCAACAGCCTCGAGGTGATCGCGGGACCGTTCAAGAGCTACTCGATCTACGCGGGCGTCCAGGACGCCTTCATGCAGTGGTGGTACGGGCACAACGCCGTCGCCTTCTTCCTGACGACCCCGTTTCTCGGCCTCATGTACTACTTCCTTCCCAAGGCAGCGGAGCGCCCCGTCTACTCGTACAAGCTGTCGATCCTCCACTTCTGGACCCTCGTGTTCATTTACATCTGGGCCGGGCCCCACCACCTGCACTACACCGCCCTTCCGGCCTGGGCCTCCACGCTGGGCATGCTGTTTTCGGTGATGCTCTGGATGCCGTCGTGGGGCGGCATGGTCAACGGGCTGCTGACGCTCCGCGGGGCGTG
This sequence comes from Acidobacteriota bacterium, assembly GCA_031393555.1. Classification (GTDB taxonomy): domain Bacteria; phylum Acidobacteriota; class Polarisedimenticolia; order Polarisedimenticolales; family DASRJG01; genus DASRJG01. The sequence continues at coordinate 7,096 of JANMVW010000361.1, read as the reverse complement.
GAACAAGGTCGCGGAGGACGCCGTTCTCAAGTTCTTCGTCGTGGCGATCACGTTTTACGGGATGTCGACGTTCGAAGGGCCGTTGATGTCGATCAAGTCGGTCAACGTGCTCTCGCACTACACCGATTGGACGATCGCCCACGTGCACGCCGGGGCGCTCGGCTGGGTCGGGTTCATGACGTTCGGAATGATGTACTGGCTGATGCCGCGCCTCTTCCAGACGCCGCTCTGGTCGAAGAAGCTGATGGACCTCCACTTCTGGGTCGCCACGATCGGCATCCTCCTCTACATCGTCGCCATCTACGCGGCGGGGCTCACCCAAGGGCTCATGTGGCGCGCCTTCGACGAGACCGGGCGCCTTGCCTATCCCGACTTCATCGAAACGACGCTCAGGCTCATTCCGATGTACTGGGTGCGGGTCGTCGGCGGTACGCTCTACCTCACCGGAACCGCGCTGTGCGGCGTCAACCTCTTGATGACCTGGAAGCGCCGCCCCGCGGTCTACGAAGAACCGGTGTACGAGGCCCCGGCCCTCGACCGCGGCTTCGTCGAACCCGCCCCCGGGCCGACCGAGCTCGAGGCCAAGAAGGCCCCGGTGACCGCCACCGGGATCACGCTCGACAGGTTCGTGAGGGCCGCGTGGCACCGCAGGTGGGAGGGACTTCCGCTCACGTTCACGGTGTGGGTCGTGATCGCGTGCATCACGGCGTCGCTCTTCGAGATCATCCCGATGTTCCTCATCCGTTCGAACATCCCCACGATCGCCACGGTCAAGCCGTACACCCCCCTCGAGCTCGCGGGCCGGGACGTCTACATCTCCGAGGGGTGCAACAACTGCCACTCGCAGATGATCCGGCCGATTCGCAGCGAGACCGTCCGCTACGGCGAGTACAGCAAGCCCGGAGAGTTCGTGTACGACCATCCGTTCTTGTGGGGCTCGCGCCGCATCGGGCCGGATCTCCAGCGCATCGGAGGCAAGTACCCGAGCCTCTGGCACGTGCGCCACTTCGAGAATCCGCGCTCGGTCACCCCGCAGTCGATCATGCCGTCCTACGTCTTCCTCCTCACCACGCCGCTCGATTTCGATTCCATCCCCCGGCATGTCCAGGCGCAGCAGATGATCGGCGTGCCGTACACCGACGCCGACATCAAGGGCGCAAGGCTCGCGGCGAAAACCCAGGCCGTAGCCATCGCGAAGGACATCGCCGACCAAGGCGGCCCGAAGCACCTCGAGGACAAGCAGGTGGTCGCGCTGATCGCGTATCTGCAGCGCCTCGGCCGCGACATCCAGGCGCTGCCGGCCAAGCCATGAGACTCGGCGAGATCATGAGTGCCGCCGGCTTGCAGGTCTTCGCGGAGATCGGGCTCGTCATGTTCCTGGCGATCTTCGCGGGAGTCGTCGTCTACACGTTCACCAAGAAGAACCGCGCCACCTTCGATCGAGCGCGCACCGCGCCCCTCGACGAACCGCCGCGAGCGGACGGGAAGAGAGCGACCCATGAATGAGAAAGACCTGGTTTTCAAGCACGAGTACGACGGGATCAGGGAATACGACAACCCTCTCCCGGGGTGGTGGCTGTTCCTGTTCTGGGCCACGATCCTGTTCTCGGTCTGGTATCTGCTGTACTACCAGTTCGGCCACGGCGAGACCGTTCCGCAGCAGTACGACCGGGAAATGCTCGCGCTTTACGACCTGCAGACGAAACAACTTCTCAAGCTGGGGCCGATCAACGACGAGATGATCGCCGGCTTCTCGGCCAAGCCCGACATGATGGCTTCGGCGAAGGGTCTGTTCGCGCAGCGGTGCGCGGTGTGCCACGGTCCCGCGGGCCAGGGGAACATCGGTCCGAACCTCACCGATGACTACTGGATCCATGGTGGAAAGCCGATGCAGATCTACCAGACGATCACCGAAGGCGTCCCCGCGAAGGGGATGATTTCGTGGAAGGCTCAGCTTCCCGCTGGACAAATCCTGGCGCTCTCGGCGTACGTGCGCACCTTGCACGGCTCGAATCCTCAAAACCCGAAGGCTCCCCAAGGCGACCTGTTCAAAGACGAAAGCCCGAAGTGAACGAGCGGGTCCTACCGACCCTGAACGAGGACGGATCGAGGCGCTGGATCCGCCCGAAGCTCACGCGCGGGCCGTGGTGGAAGCGGCGCCTCCTCGTCGGTTGGGCCCTGATCGTCGTCTTCACACTGATCCCGTATCTGAAGTTGAACGGGAAGCCGTTGATCCTGCTCGACCTCCCTCACCGGCAATTCACGCTGTTCGGCACGACGTTCCTTCCGACCGACTCGATGTTCCTGATGCTCCTTCTCGTCGGGCTGTTCGTGGGGATCTTCCTGATCACGGCCATCCTGGGGCGCGTCTGGTGCGGCTGGGCCTGTCCTCAGACCATATACATGGAGTTCGTCTACCGGCCGATCGAGCGTCTGATCGAGGGGAACCGCGGGCGCCAGATGAAGCTCGACCGTGAGGGGCCGGATGGGCGCCGGGTGATCAAGAACGTGGTGTTCGGGTTCGTCTCGATCTTCCTCGCGCACACCTTCCTCGCGTACTTCGTGGGCGTGAGCGCGCTTCTCAAATGGGTGACCGAGCCGCCGTCGCAGCACTGGGGGGCGTTCGTCATCGCTTCCGCGGTCGCCGGGCTGATGTTCCTCGACTTCGGCGTGTTGCGCGAGCAGGTCTGTCTCGTGGCTTGCCCGTACGGCCGCTTCCAGTCGGTGCTGCTCGACCGTCGCTCGCTCATCGTCGGCTACGACGCGCGCCGGGGCGAGCCGCGCGGGCTGGTGAGGGAGCGCAAGGCTGAGGGGGCGAGCCACGGCGACTGCATCGATTGCGACGCCTGCGTGATCACCTGTCCCACCGGGATCGACATCCGCGACGGATTGCAGATGGAGTGCATTCACTGCACGCAGTGCATCGACGCCTGCGACGTCGTCATGGAAAAAACCGGGCGGCCCAAGGGGCTCATCCGCTACGGGGCGCGCGACGCGTTCGAGGGAAAGCCGCACCGCATCCTCCGGCCCCGGATCGTGATCTACCCGCTGATCATGGTGTTGGTCTGGGGCGGACTCGTGTACGCGCTCGCGCATCGCGGGAGCGCCGACGTGACCGTGCTGCGCGGCATCGGCGCGCCCTACGGGGTTCTTCCCGACGGGCAGATCTCGAACCAACTGCGCATCAAGATCGTCAACCGGTCGCCGGAAACGCGCCGCTACACGATCTCGATCGACGACGCGGACGACCTCACGCTCGTGTCCCCCGACAACCCGCTCGAGGTCGGGCCGGGGGCGTCGGCGACGGCCTCGCTGTTCGTCATGGCGCAGGCGAAATCGATCCCTCACGGGTTGCGGGAGATCGAGGTCGAGGTGAAAGACGGGGCCGGGTTCGAGAAGACCACGCACTACCGGCTGCTCGGACCTGAGGAGTGATGCGATGAAGAAGGGCTGGTACTGGCCGTTCCTCCTCGTGGGGCTTTTGGCCTCGGGTGTCGGAGTGAACCTCTACTTCATGAGCCGCGCCGTCTCCGATCCGTCCTTCGCCGTCGAGCCCGACTACTACGCCAAGGCCATCGCGTGGGACGCGCACCAGGTGCAGGCCCGAGACAACGCCGAGCTCGGTTGGACGCTTGCGCTTTCCGTCATGGCCGCGGATCCGGGCACCGGCCGCGCGCGCGTCGTCGCGTTGCTCGTCGATCGCGACGGCCTTCCGGTGCGGGGCCTGACCGTGGGGCTCGAGGCGTTCCACAACGCGCGGGCGTCTCAGGTGGTCAGGTCGTCGCTCGTGGAAACCGCGGAGCACGCCTACGCCGCCGACGTCGCCGTCTCGCGTCCCGGGTTCTGGGAGTTCCGCGTGGCCGCCGCGCGCGGGACGGAGGTCTTCACCGCGGTCGTCGACCAGGATGCCCCGGGGGTGCTCCGGTGAACGGGGTCGTTTTCGGCGTGTTTGCCTCGAGCCTGTTGGGGAGCGTTCACTGCGCGGGCATGTGCGGCCCGCTCGTCGCGGCCTATGCGGGAATGCCGGGAAGCGAGGCGCCCTGGCGCAAGCGGGCGGTCGCGCACGGCGCGTACAGCGTGGGGAGGTTGACCGCTTACCTCGCGCTCGGGAGCATGGCGGGTGCGTTCGGCGCCGCCCTCGATCGCGCCGGCTCCTTGGCGGGAGTCTCGCGCGCCGCCGCGATCGTCTCCGGGACGTTGATCGCGCTCTGGGGGCTCCACGCCTTTCTCGCGGCCGTGGGCTTCCGAGTGCCGCGCCTCGAGCCGCCCGGCCCGATCAAGCGCGCGTTGGGAGTTGCGATGCGCGCGATGGCGAAGCAGCCGCCCGCGGCCCGTGCCGCCATCCTCGGCTTGGCCTCGGCACTGCTTCCTTGCGGCTGGCTGTACGCCTTCGTCGTGACGGCGGGCGGCACCGGGAGCGCCCTTGCCGGCGCCGTCGTCATGGCGGTGTTCTGGGCGGGGACTCTCCCCGTGATGCTCGCTTTCGGCGAGGTCGTAAGCCGGCTGTCGGGTCCGCTGCGCCGCCACGTGCCGGCCACGTGCGCGCTGGTTCTGATGATCCTGGGTCTGTGGACCGTTGCGTCGCGATCCCAGCTGGGCCCTTTTGCGGCGGCGGCCGATAGCCCTCCGCCGGCGTGCCATGGAACGCGTTAACCCGTCAGCCGCCGCGGGCTGCGCGCACTGCGGCCTTCCGGTGCCGCTCGGCCGCAAGGCGCCCGCGCCCGATCCGGAGTTCTGCTGCGCCGGTTGCGAGACGGTCTATTCCGTACTCACGGAACACGGGCTCACGCGCTACTACGCGTTGGCGCACGCGGCGGGCGATCGGCTCCCGGCTCATGTGACGGGGCGCGGCCATGAAGAACTGGACGACCCCGCGTTCATCGCGCGCGCATGCACGCCTCTTCCCGGCGGGCTCCTGGCGACCGATCTCTACCTCGAGGGAGTCCACTGCGCGGCGTGCGTCTGGCTCGTCGAGAAGGTCCCGTCGTTGGTGGAAGGCGCGATCGAGGTCAGGCTCGACCTGCCGCGCTCCCGCGCCCGTGTGCTGTGGGATCCGACGAAGGCGAAGCTCTCCGATGTCGCGGTCGCGCTCGACCGGCTCGGCTATCCGGTCCATCCGTACCGGGGAGCGCGAGCGGCCGAACTCAGGAAGCGCGAGAACCGGGAACTGCTGCTCAAGATCGGTGTCGCGGGCGCCGTCGCCGGCAACGTCATGGCGATCGCGTTCGGACTTTACGGTGGATTCCTCCACGGGATCGAGCCCGAGTACCTGTTGCTCTTCCGCATCACGAGCCTCCTGGTTGCGACCCCCTCGGTGTTCTGGTGCGGCAGCACGTTCTTCCGGGGGGCGCTTGGATCCATGCGCGCGAAGACGCTCTCGATGGACGTGCCGATCGCCATCGGCCTCCTCGCGGGGTACGTCCAGGGCGCCGTCAATACGCTCCGCGCGACCGGCGAGGTGTACTTCGACGTCGTCACGATGCTCGTGTTCCTCCTCCTCACCGGACGCTACCTCTTGAAGCGCCGCCAGGGAGCCGCGGTCGAGGCGGCCGAGCTGTTGTCATCGCTGGCGCCTTCTTCAGCCCGCGTTCTCGAGGACGGCGGCGTACGCGAGGTGCCCCTCGAGGCGCTGGTTCCCGGGATGCGCGTTGCGGTTCTCGTGGGCGAAACGTTCCCCGCCGACGGGATCGTCGCCGCCGGCCGCTCCAGCATCGACCCTTCGCTTCTCACCGGCGAGTCCCGCCCCGTCGAGGTCGCGGTGGGCGACACCGTCCACGCCGGCACCGTCAACCTCAGCGGCCGGCTCGAGGTCGCCATCGAATCGACGGGCGAGGACACGCGCGTCGGCCGGTTGATGCGCCTGGTCGAAGAGAGCGCCCGGCGCCGCGCCCCGATCGTGCAGCTGGCCGACCGGATCTCCGGCCGGTTCGTCGCCGTGGTGCTGGCGCTCGCGGCGATCACCTTCGCGATCTGGTGGCACGTCTCGGCGCAGCTGGCGTTCGACCATGCGATAGCGCTGCTCATCGTGACCTGCCCGTGCGCTTTGGGTCTGGCCACGCCGCTTGCGATCTCGGCCGCCATCGGGCGCGCGGCCCGCGCGGGGTTTCTCGTGCGCGGCGCCGACGTCATCGAGGCGCTCTCCCGCGGCGGCAGGATGATCCTCGACAAGACCGGGACGCTGACGATGGGGGAGCTCGCGGTCGTGGCGTATTCGGGAAGCGAGCAGGTGCGAGCGCTCGTGGCGGCGGCGGAGGCGCATTCGTCGCACCCGGTGGCGCGCGCCTTGGCGACGTCGCAACCTCCCGCGATGGGGCCCGTCGAAGTCGAGGAGACGCTCGGCGGCGGGATCGTGGGCCGCGTCGGACGGCACGCCCTCGTGGTCGGATCGCCGGCGTTCCTCGCGTCGCGGTTTCCAGCATGGCCGCTCGAGATCACGTCCCAGGTGGAGACCTTCAGCACCGAGGGACTGACGCCCATCGTCGTGGCCGTGGACGGCGCCGTGTGCGGCGTTTTCGGTCTGGGAGATCCGCTGCGTGACGATGCGCGCGGGGCGATCCACGCGCTGCGCGCTTTGGGTTACGAGCCGTCGATTCTCTCGGGCGATCACCCAGGCGCCGTGTCCGCCGTGGCGCGCGCCCTTGACGTTCCCGTCGATCGCGCCCGTGGGAGCGTGAGCCCCGAGGGGAAGGTCGCCGCGGTCCTCGCCGAGAAACAACGCGGCCCGGTCGTCATGGTTGGCGACGGCGTCAACGACGCCGCGGCTTTGGCGTCGGCAGACGTCGGCGTCGCGGTTCACGGCGGCGCCGAGGCGGCGTTCGCTGTGGCGGACGTCTTCGTCACCCGTCCCGGTCTCAACCGGCTCGTGGAACTCGTCTCCGGGTCCCGCCGCACCATGCGCGTCGTGAAGCGCAACCTGATCTTCTCGCTGCTCTACAACGTCGTGGCGGTCGTGCTCGCGATGACCGGGTTCATCAATCCGCTACTCGCGGCGATCCTCATGCCGTTGTCGTCGCTGACGGTGATCGCCAGCAGTTCGTTGTCGCGCTCGTTCGCTCCGTCCCGGAGGCTGCCATGGCGGTGATGTTCGTGCTGCTCC
>JANMVW010000313.1:0-10736 GCA_031393555.1 Acidobacteriota bacterium | reverse complement strand
CGCGAGGTCGAAGTACGGTCCCGGCTCGCCGATCTTCCCGAGCTCTTTGCCGCTCCGGTCGAGCCAGACGAGCTCGCTCACCGCCGCGGCCTCTCCCTGAACGAACGCCATCACGCCGTTTTGCGAGACCGAAAACGACGCCGTGTCGTTGGCGTCCACGGCGACGTGTTCCACCAGCGGGATCGGCTCTCCCGACACCGCGAGTTTCTCGGGATCGAATCGCCGGGCGACCAGCGTTCCTTGCAGCACGTACAGCAGGTAGCCGTTCGCGTACTCGGCTCTTGAGTCGGAAGGAGTGAGTGCGGTGGAGCCGGGCTTGTCCAGCGATCCGACCTGAATCGACGCCTTGTCTCCCACGCGTTTCGACATCGCGAGAAACAGGAAGTGGCGCCCGTCGGGGAGAAAAAACGGCCACGCGTGACCGGCTTCACCCTTGGCTGCGTCGGGTTGCGTGGCTTGGGTCGCGCCTCCTCCCGACGCGGCCACCCGGCGGATCGGGTCGATAGCGCGGCCGTCGAACAGGATCTCTCCCGCCGAGCCCCAGGCGCCGTCGGCGCCGCCATCGGCCTCGCAGATCAATTGCGACGGCCCACCGGCAACCGGCGCCTTCTTGAGCTGGCTCCTGCCGATGAAGTACGCGACGTAGCGGCTGTCCGGTGACCAGAACGGCCGGCTCGCGCCCTCGGTATCCGAAAGCTGGTGCGGGGCGAACGCGTCGAGAGGGCGGACCCAGATCGAGCTCTTCCCCGCCGTGTCGCGCCCGAGAAAAGCGAGCGTGCGGCCGTCGGGCGAGACGCGCGGCCAGCTCATGCTCGCAAGCTTGGCGTCCGTTGCGATCTGGAAGCGCATGACGGGCGGCACCGGGGCCTTACGCGTCATCGCGACGATGAGCACGGAAGCGAGGCCGATCGCGGCGAGCGCGAAAAGCGCCCACGGCAGCGCCGACGCCTTCCGGGGTGCGGTGGCGGCCGGAGCTGTTGCCGGAACGTCCGGCTCGGCGCTGACCGTCTCGAGCGCGATCCTCGCTTCGCCGATGTCCCTGAGGCGCTTTTTGGGATCGCGCTCCAAGCAGCGCTCGAGCAGGCGCACGACGCCGCGCGGCGTCGCCGGCGGAAGGTCCTTCCACTCGATCGGCGCGCGCAGGACCGACGCGAGCGTGTCCGAGACGGTATCGCCCTCGAAGGCGCGCTTGCCGGTCAGCATCTCCCACAGGACCGCGCCGAACGACCAGATGTCGGCGCGCCGGTCGACGGAAGACCCGCGCGCTTGCTCGGGGGCCATGTACGCCGCGGTGCCGAGGACCACTCCGGCCATCGTCCCGAGCGAGGTGATCGTTGGGGAGATCGCGGAGTCGCTTCGCCCCGACGCGTCGGCGGCCATCGCCTTGGCGAGCCCGAAATCGAGCACCTTCACCCGTCCGTCGGGGGAGAGCTTGACGTTGGCGGGCTTCAGGTCGCGGTGCACGATACCGCGCTCGTGCGCGAACTCGAGCGCCTCGGCGATCTGCCGCGCGATCGCCACCGCCTCGTCGGCGGGGAGGCGGCCCTGCTTGATCCTCTCGTCGAGCGTCGGTCCTTCGACCAACTCGAGCACGAGGGCGGTCGCCCCCGACGCCTCCTCGACGCCGTAGATGGCGGCGATGTTCGGATGGTTGAGCGACGCCAACACCTGCGCCTCGCGCTCGAACCTCTGGAGGCGGTCGTGGTCTCTGGAGAGCGATTCCGGGAGAACCTTGAGGGCGACCTCTCGCGAGAGGCGCGTGTCGCGCGCTCGCCAAACCTCTCCCATCGCGCCCGCCCCCAAGGGGGAGAGGACCTCGTAGACGCCAAGACGCGAGCCCGCTGCGATCGACATGGACCCGATTGTAGGGGACTCGATCGAGACAATCTGCTGTTTTTCGGTTAAGTCGCTATTTTGCCGCGCGCGCCCGCTCGAGGTTTTCGCGATAGATCGCCACGTCCGGACGGAGGAGGACGGCTTTCTCGAGCTCGGGGATCGCCAGTTCCATCCGGCCGGAACGCGCATACGCGATGCCGAGGTTGTGATGGGCCGCGGGAAGATCCGGGTCGATGCGCAGGGCCGACTCGCATTCGGCGATCCCCTCGTCGAAACGCCCGGCGTCGATCAGCGCAAGCCCGAGGTTCGCGTGGGCCCGTGCGTGGCGCGGGTTCGCGGCCAACGCGGCCCGATAGGACGTCGCGGCCTGCTCCTGCCGGCCGCTCAACTGGTAGGCGACGCCGCGATTGTTGAGCGCGTCGGCCCGCTGCGGTTCCAGGACGAGCGCGAGCTGATAACGGTCGATGGCCTCGTCCAAGCGCCCCGAGTCACGGAGCGCGTCGGCCAGGTTCTGCTGCGCGACAACCGAATCCGGCGCCGTCGCCGCGGCGTCGGTCCACAAGGTCAGCGCGTCGCGCCAGGATTCGTTGCGTCGCACCGTCGCCACCAGACCACTGGCAACGACGACGAGCACGACGGCGTCAATCCATGGGCGTGCGGAGGGCCGGAGCCGAACGAGGGATTCCCAACCGAACGCCACGAGCATCAGGAAGCCGGCGGACGGGAGATACAGATACCTCTCCGCGAAGGGATTCTCGCCAAGGGCGGGGAGGTAGAGGGCGGGAACGAGCTGGATCAGGAACAGCGCCGCGCCGTAAAGAACGCCGGGTTTGAATCGCATCGCGTACGTCAGCACCGCAAGGGCAGCGACGAGCCCGCAGCCCGTCAGGACGCGTGGATCGCTAAATGCCTGCGCGAGGTGGAACGGGTGCGCGGGGTTCAGTCCGCCAGGAATCACCAGCTTCGCCACGTAAGCGGACAACAGCGCGAACGCGTTTTCCAAATAGCCGAACCCTTGGAGCTCCCACGTGCGCGTCGCCGGGGCCAGCCCGCCGAGAGCGTTCCAACGTAAAGCGAGGTAGACCGCCGTCGCCGCCGCGTAGGGCATCCATCGCTTCCACCGCTTCACGTCCCCGGCGACCACAATGACCGGGATCGCGATCGCGACTTCCTTGCACAACAACGCGGCAAAGAGCGCGAGAGCGCCCGTCCGATTCCATCCTCGCAGCCAGAGCCACACCGCGAGCAAGCCGAAACAGGCCGACGACACGTCGGTGACGCCGGAGATCCACGCGACCGCCTCGACGTGAACCGGGTGCACGGCGAACAACAATCCGGCGACGATCGCTCCATCCTTCATCCAGGTGCGCGCGATCAGAACGACCAAAACGGAGCACGCGGCGTGCAGCAGCACGTTGACGAGGTGGAACGCCCAGGGCTCCACCCCGAACAGACCGCGAACCGCGATGAAGAGGATGTGCATCCCGGGCCGGTAGAAACTCGTGGCCAGTTCCGTGCTGAAGGCCGCGACGTGGGACGTGAAAATGGCAGGCAGGTGGGCGAGTCCGTCCGTCCAGGGATTGTGGAGGACGTTGTCCACATCGTCCCAGACGAAGCCTCCGCGAAGGGAATTCGCGTACGCCGTCAACGCGACGAGCGCAACGACGGCCAGGGGGAGCCGAGAACGCGCCTCGTCGGACCATCCGGATGTCTTCATGAGCAGAACACGCTACTCCCCTTCATCGGACGGGAACGGTCCGTTTCTCCGCGCGACCCGAGCCATCTAAGGTGGGACAGTCTCCTCCTCGGGGTCCGATCCGAAGGAGGACGCCATGTCCGAACCTACGCCAACGCCCGAAGTCCATCACCACGAAAATGCTATCGATCATTTCGAGGAGGAGTTCAAAAACCTCGAGGGCGTGACTCGGTTTGGGCGCCCGCTCCGCATCGGAGCGCTCGTGATCCTCCTCGCCGGCATCGTCGCGGTCGGCGTCTGGTGGGTCGTGAGTCCGCCGCCGGTGACGTCCTCCCGCAAGGCCTACGTCACGACCGCCGGCAGTCCCATCGAAATCGAAGAGCCGAAGGGACGGACGCTCGCCGACCCGCCGAGCCACTTCGCCTGGGAGTCGGTCACGGGGCGGCTTCAGTACATCGTCCGGGTCTACGTCAAAGGGACGAGCACGCCGGTTCTGGAACGCATGATGACGACCTCGTCGGTCGATCTGACCACGGACGAGCAAGCGCGCATGCCGCGGGGGAAGACTTTCGTCTGGACGGTCGTGGCGCAGGGGAAAGACGGCTCGACGATCGGCTCGGGCCAGGCGACGTTCAAGGTGCGCTGAACGACGCCTCCCCGGTTACCATGAGCGGATCGAAGGGGGATCACGCCATGGATAAGCCCAGGATCGTCAATCTCAATGAACTTCCCGAGCCGATGGGGCGCGAACACGAGGACAGGTTCGCCTCACGTCACGTCCCGCTCGGCGCCCCGCTCGGAGCGAAAAAGCTCGGGTACAACCTGACCGAGCTTCCGCCCGGCAAGCGGGCCTTCCCGTACCACTTCCATCACGTCAATGAGGAGCTGTTCCTCGTGATCGAGGGGACGGGAGAGTTGCGCTGGCCCGGCGGGACGACTCCGTTGAAGCCGATGGACATCGTCTGCTGCCCGCCGGGGGCGGACGGCGCCCACCAGATCATCAACACCGGGAAGGGGCCGCTCCGTTACCTCGCGCTGAGCACGACCGAGGACCCAGAAGTCGTCGAGTACCCCGACTCCGGAAAGTACGGCGTCATCGCGGGGCGTCCCATCGGTGGCCGTCCCACTGACGCGCGCTTCAACGTGTTCGCCTTCAAGAAGGACGCGGTCGACTACTGGGCGGGGGAGTAGCCGCCTAGTCGAGCGTCAGCATCCAGATGTCGGCCTCGGACACGCGCCGGTTGAGGATGAGCGTGCGGCCGTCGGTGGACAAGTCGAGCTCCGATGGTCCCGGGAGGCCGGGAACGTCGCGAACCTCGCGGGCGACGGTGTCCCACACGGTGGCGACGTCGCGTCGATTGTCCCAAGCGAGGATTCGTCGTCCGTCCGGAAGCCAGACCGCGCCCAAGTCCCACTTCCCGAAGTCGCGTCCCGCGCGATCCCGTTGCGGCTCGAGCTTGCCCGCGCCGGGGGTGTAGATCGCGAGCACGCCTTCGGTGATTTCGCGGCCGGCGATGCGGGTCCCGTCCGGCGACCAAGATAACGGAAAAAAGTCTCCGGCCGCCGTTTCGACTTCAGGATGGAGGGCCGGGACGGCGGAGCCGAACCAACTCGCATCGACACTCGAAATCCCCAGCTGCTGCGCGCTTGTCTTGGGCTGAAGCAGCATCGCGACGCGCTTCCCGTCGCGCGACACGACGGGTACGTTCGGCCCCAATTCCGTTCCGTTTTCCAGCTGTCGCAGGTCGGTTCCATCCCGCCGGATCAGCCAGAGTTGGTAGACCCCGGAGCGGTTCGAGTAGAACACGAGCCACCCTTCGTCGTTCAGCCAGCGCGGCCCGCGATTCCGGAACGCGTCGTCGGTGAGCCTGCGGCGTCCGGTTCCGTCGCCGCGCATGACGAACAGGTTCTCTTGCGGGGCCGTCGTGCGGTACGCGATCCAGGAGCCGTCGTGCGAGACGTTCATCTGAGTGAACGGGCTGGCCGAGGTAAACAGGGTGGCCGGCGGCCCGAGCGGACGGCACGCAAGCGGATCGAACGCGGTTTTCAAGAGCTCGCCGCGCGACGCGTCGATCTCCAGCGCGATCCGGCGCCCGTCGGCGGAGATGCTCCCCTGCATGGGGCGCGAGGATCCGGTGGTGACCGGCTCCGGCTCTCCGCTCACGGCGCCGGTCGCCCCGTCCACGGCGATGCGCCACAGATCCGGTCCACCGCGGCGATCGCTGAAGAAGTAGAGCCAACGATCGTCGGGGGACCAGAACGGATCCCAGTCGGTAGCACGGTCGTGCGTGACGGCGGTGGGCCTCCCGCCATCGGCGGGAATCGTGGCCACGTCGCGCTGTCCCTCGTTGACTGCGAAAAACGCGATGCGCTTCCCGCTCGGCGACCAGACCGGTTGTACCGCGTCTCCTTCGTAGATGCGCTTCTTCTCGCCGGAGGTGACATCGACGACCCAGAGACTCGCGATGGTTTGGCGCGAAAAGGGATCGACCACGCGCTCGGTCGAGTAGACGATCCTTCGGCCGTCGGGGGACCACGACGGGTGGGCTCCTTCGGGCGCGATCTTCTTCGGCGACTCGCCGGTCGCCCCCATGACGAACAGCCCGCCCCCCTCACGGTCGGAGCCGAAGGCGATGCGCTCGCCATCGGGGGAGAACGCCGGGTCGTAGTCGTTCGCCGCGGAAGTCGCCGTCAGGTTGATCGCGTTTTCTCCGCCCACGCGGAGCAGGAAGATGTCCTCATCGCCCCCGTCCCCGGCCACGTAGAGCAGGCTCTTCCCGTCGGGGGAGAGGTTCGGCGCGTCCTGTACTCCCGGAAGATCGGTCAATTGGTTGATCGCCGCGACCCGCGCTCCGGACGCCGCGACTTTCCCGCTCGCCGAGGGTCGCCCGAGCCAGCGCATGCCCACGAACGCCCCGAGCAGGATGCCGATCACGCCGATTGCGGCGATCGGAATCCACGAGCGACGAGGATCCACGACGGGAGCGATCGCGGCGTCAACGGCTTCGCCGCCACGATCCGCGCCGATCTCGCGAAGTAACAACCCGATGTCCGCCAGGTCGCGCACGCGCTCGCGCGGATCCTTGACGAGGCACCGCTTGATGACTCGTTCAACCCGCGGCCGAGCCGCGGCGGGCAGCGCGTCCCACTCCGGCTCCTTGTGGACGATCGCGGCCAGCACGTCGGTCACCGTCTCGCCCGGAAACGCCACCCGGCCCGCGAGCATCTCGTAGAGGAGGCAGCCGAACGCCCAGACGTCCGTGCGCCGGTCGACCGGCTTACCGCGCGCCTGCTCGGGGCTCATGTAAGCGGCGGTTCCCAAGATCATCCCGGCGGCCGTTCCCGCGCTGGTCATGGTCATCGACCCGCCGGAGATCGCCTGCGGCCCGTAAGTTTTGGCCAATCCGAAGTCGAGGACCTTGACCTTTCTGTCTTTGGTGATCTTGACGTTCGCGGGCTTGAGGTCGCGGTGGACGATGCCGTTCTCATGCGCGGCGTGCAGGCCGGCCGCGATCTGCTGCGCGGCGTCCAACGCCTCGTCCAGGGGGAGCGGACCGTGCGAAATTCGCTGCGAGAGGTCTTCCCCTGCGACCAGTTCCATCGCCAGGAACCGAACGCCCTGCGCTTCATGGAAGCCGTAGACCGCGGCGATGTTCGGATGGTTCAGCGACGCGAGCGCCTTCGCCTCGCGCTCGAACCGGGCGAGCCGCTCGGCGTCCACGGCGAATTCCGCCGGAAGGATCTTGATCGCGACGTCGCGGTCGAGGGTCGTGTCCGTCGCGCGCCAGACGACGCCCATCGCCCCCTCGCCGATCTTCTCGGCGAGGCGGTAGTGGAGGAGACTGGTGCCAGCTTCGGGTTTCATCCGGCGATTCTACCCGGCATCATTACTTGACGAGAGGGTTTCGCCATTTCAATCCGGTAAATCGCGAGAAATCGGCGTCGGTGGAGTGAAGCTCCGCCTGATGTTCGATGGCGAGCGCCGCGAGGTGGGCGTCGGTTGTGAGATTTCCGGCCGTACCGAGCGACTCGAGCAGCCCGAACACGATATCCGCGTGGCGCTCCCCGGGGTGGAGAATTCCGCCTTGCGGCCGGTCGAGCCAAGTTCGGACGATGCCGCAAGCGTCTTTGGCATCGAGCGGGCGTGAGAGTACCGACGGATGCGTGGTGATGCGGACGAAGCCCAGGAGCACGGCCCACGCAAGCCCAACCGGGCGATCGCCGTTCATCACGTCTTCGAGCCACGTCTTGGCGCGCGCATGTACCCGCGAGCCTGAGTTGTAAGCGTGGAGGAACAGATTGACGTCCGGGACGATCATCGCGGCCGATACTTCTTCCGAGTCTCGGCGACCTGCAACTCGTCGACCAGCTGGTTCATCCGGTCGGGGTCGAAGCCCGGCCGAAGCCCAAGATCACGGGCCTTTACCGTGAAACGCGCCGCCCGTGCGGGACGGCCCGCCCCGCCGAGGCCCAGCCGCAAAGCCTCGTTGACGATCGCCTTCAGCCCTCGTCCCGTGCGCCGCATCTCCTGCCGCAGCCGTTCGGCAACGTCTCGCTCGAGGGTGAGGGTCGTTCGCATGTAGACATCATGATGCCAAAACTGATGATGTCAAGATGTCGATCATTGCCGAACTCACGGTGGGATCCGTTCGAGGGAATCCGCAAACCCGAGCTCCTACGCTTCGACGTGCAGGGCCGAAGGAACACGGGGCAGTGCCCTCTTCCCGGTCTGCTACTTCGCGAACTCCCTCGTCCAGTTTTCCTCGATGACGATGCCGCCGAGGTTGCTCGACGGTCCCTGCGACTCGACGATCACGAAGCGTGTTCCGTCCGCCGAGACGTCGAAGCCGGGAGGCCAACCGAAAAGCAACGGCCAGCCGAGCGGTTTGCGCGTGAAAACCTCGCGGGGGGCGCCCAGACGCGGCTCGGGCCCCGCCGCCACGTCCACTTCCATGACCGTATCGCCCCGCGCGTAGTAGATCTTGTCGCCCTGCCTGCTCCATTTGGGCCACGTTCCGCCGCCGACCGTCACTTGCCAGCGCCCGTCCCCCTGCGGGAAATGCTTGAGGTAGATCTCGGGAGTTCCGCTTTCATCCGAGGCGTAGGCGAAGTACTTCCCGTCGGGCGAAAGACGCGGCCAATACTCGATCGCGGGAGTCGAGACGAGCGAAATCGGTTTCCCGTCTCCCTTCGTGTCGAGGTACGAAACGTCCCAGTTGTTCGCTTTGTTGAAGTCGGCGAAGAGCAGAAAACGTCCGTCGGCCGAGTGCGATGCCGCGTAACCCGTGTGAAGGGTGCGAGCCTCGCCGCTTCCGTCGACGTTTTTGATCTTCATCGTCAAGGGCACCGAGGAGCCCTCGTTGTAGAGAATCGTCTTCGCGTCGGGCGACCAGGCCTCGATGCTGTAGGGGACGTTCGAAACCGACAGGCGTGTCCGCGTCCCGCGCTCCGCGTCGTGGACCCAAACGTCGTCGACCTCGTTTTCCTTCGCCACGATCGCCACATACCGTCCATCCGGGGAGAGCTCAGGGAAAGGCCACTGCTCCTGAGCGGGACCGATGGGCGCAATCGTTTTGCCGGTGCGGTCGACCCAGAACATGCGGGTCATCCGGGAAGCCGCGCCCTTGACGTGAACGAGCGTGCCGTCCACCGACACGCTGGGCACATCGGCGTCGGCGGCCACCAGAAAGGGGTCGCCGGTGGCCTCGCGCTTGGCGAGCGAAAAGGGGAGCGCCCAGACCCCCGTGTTGGCCGGATGCCGGTGGTAAAGGATGAAGCCGGCGGGGGAATAGACGGGAAACCAGATGTCCTGGTCGGCCGCAAGCTTCAACAACTCCTTGCGGCGTCCGTCGGCGAAGATCCAGAGCGAGTTCGGCCGGCCGCCCACCACGTGCGGTACGAACAGCACGCTGCCGTCGGGCAGGCAGTTCGCGTCGTGGACGTCGGATTCCTTGTCCTTGTCGAGCGGCACGAGCTCCGTGAAGTCGCCGCCCGAGGCAGACACGCGCATCACTCCCGTGTCGCCGGTGGTCATCACGATCTTCCCGTCCGGGCACCACGACGCACTGCTCCCGCCGGTCAGTTGCAGGCGGATGTCGGCCATGACGCTGCTCTCGCCTCCCGTTGCCGGCGCCTTCCAGAGCTTGCCGCCCGCGACGTATCCGATGAAGGCGGAGTCAGGGGACCAGAAGACGATGGACGGCTCGGCGGAAGTCGCTATGACGATCGGTTCGATCTTGGCCAACGGCCGCACGAGGAGTTTTCCGGCGTCCACGTAGGCGATCGATTGACCATTGGGAGAGATGCCGACCAGCCGGCTCTGGTTGTTGGAGCGGAATGGGCCGTGCGCCGCGATCTCGAAGCGGCGCACGGGAGCCTCGAGACGCTTCGGAGCGAACGATCGCTGCACGAGGTAGGCCAAAACGGTCGTAGCGGCGGCGGTCGCCGCGATCGAGAGCAAGCGGCGCACCCGCGAGGGTTTCGGTGCGGCTCCGGCCGAGGGTGCCACTGCGGGTGCCGTCTCGTCGGCCTTTCCCGATTGAATGTCCTCGAGCTCGAGACGGGCCTCTCCGATGTTGCGAAGCCTTCGACGCGGGTCGCGTTCGAGGCAGCGGCGCACGAGTCGCGCGAGTCGTGGCGGCGCCGACGACGGCAAGGCTTCGAACGCGATCGGCGCCATGATCACGGCGGCCAAGACCTCGGAAATCCCTTCGCCTTCGAACGGACGGCGCCCCGCGAGCATTTCATAGAGGATGCAGCCGAACGCCCAAATATCGGTGCGACGGTCGACCGGCTTCCCCTTGGCCTGCTCGGGGCTCATGTAGGACGCGGTGCCGAGGATCATCCCCGCCACGGTGCCGAGCGACGTGATCGTCGGCGACATCCGCGAGTCCATCCCCGATGTCCCCCCCGAGGCGACCGGGTCGAGCGCCTTCGCGAGGCCGAAATCGAGAACCTTGACCTTGCCGTCGGGGGTGAGCTTGACGTTGGCCGGCTTCAGATCGCGGTGAACGATCCCCTGGTCGTGCGCCGCCTCGAGCGCCTCCGCGATCTGGCGCGCGATGTCGGTCGCCTCGGAAGCGGGGACGCTCCCCTTTTCCAGTCGCTGCGCCAAGTCTTCGCCGGGGACGAGTTCCATCGCGAGAAACCGCACGCCGCCGGCTTCATGAAGTCCGTAGATCGCTGCGATGTTGGGATGATTGAG
>JANMVW010000296.1:0-18493 GCA_031393555.1 Acidobacteriota bacterium | reverse complement strand
AACGGCGTCGGCACGCAGTCGATTCGCGAACGAGAGCTCTTCCGCGACGTCGCGCTCTCGCACGACGGAAAGCGCCTGGCCTATTCGGTGAGCAGTACCGGCCAGGACGCGACGGATCTCTGGATTCACGACCTCGCGCGTGACTCGGTCAACCGGTTGACGTTCGACGAGGGGAGCGAGGATTTCCCCGTCTGGTCGCGCGATGACCGTTTCCTCTACTTCAGCAAGACGGGCCGGAACGACGGGACCATCTACAGGCGAGCCTCCGACGGCACGGGCGAAGCGGTCGAGGTCGGGACGACCGAGAGCGGCATCTGGCCGTTGGCCGTCTCCGGCGACGGCCGATGGCTGGTGGTGGGATCGGTCGGCGCCCAGTCGGGGCAAGATCTCTACCGATTCGAGGTCGCGACGAAGGCGGTGACTCCGCTGGTGGCGACAACCTCCCACGACGCCGACGCGGCGCTCTCGCCGGACGATCGCCTCCTCGCCTACGCCTCCGAGCAATCGGGCCGTTTCGAGGTCTACGTCCGGGCGTTGGGCGGCGACAGCGGCACCTGGCAGATCTCCAGAGAAGGGGGCCTGCGTCCGCGCTGGAGCGCCGACGGCCGCGAGCTTTTCTTCCTCTCGCGACCGGACGCCGTCATGACGGTTGCGGTCGAGCCCGGCCCGGCCCCACGCTTCGGGCCCCCGCGCGAGCTGTTCCGCCATCCGATGGGAAACTTCGACGTCACCCCCGACGGCCAGCGCATCGTCGCGCTGCACCCCGCGGACAGCGACATCGACAAGCCGTTGATCGTTCTCACGAACTGGCGGCAACGGATGGCCTCGCGTTAGTCGCGATCCCCACTCGCTCGCGCGTCTTCCGCGGAACGGAATCTCTGAACGCCCCGGCGCCGGGGCCCTTTGCGCGCGAGGCTCCGATAAAAACTGAGCATCTGGGCCACGATCTTTAGATTTTTGGGGTCGTCCGGAGACCGCCACGGTCGCGGCATGTCTTCGATCCGGCGACAACGAGTGACAGGCAACCTAGTCCTCCCGGAACCCGAATCGTTCCGCGAGTACGTTCGCGTCGAATCGATCCGTGGGGCGAACGGTGTCCTTTTTCATGCGCCAGAGCGTCTTGGCGGTGACGACCCGCACGCGCACCCCATCGAACTCCTTTTCTTCGGCGTCGAGATCGGCGTAACGGAACGCCTCGCCCAAGCGCGTCAGGATGTCGTAACCGAACCCCTCGGGTGGAAGATAACGGACCGCGGGATAGTCGCCGCACAGATCGTCTGCGCTGATCTCGTCGATACACGGATCTTGATAGACCGAGTGGAGGGCCGCCGTCGCTACCTCTCGTTCGTCGACATGGGCGGTCACGGCTATGCGATGGTTCGTCTTTCCGCGGTAGAAATGCGCACCGAGTTCGTCTTCATCCCGCGTCCGACTGAGCGCTCCGTGTCGCGGCCCGTCGGCCGCCTCGCTTCACGGCGCGATCCCGTACGGAGACTGCTGGTAGTAATACGCCCCATCCCTCGAGACGAACCCGGAGACGCCCGCAACGATCCGGTACAGCGCCAGTGCGTTGTCTCTGCGTCCGAGCAGGTCTTCCGCCTCTCCTTGCCGGAGCTTGCGCCCCGCCTGAAGGTCGGTGGAAAGCTCGGAGGCCGCCGTGCGAGAGAACCAACTCAGCGCGTCGTTAGCCTTCCCGGCACGCAAGGCGGCGTCGCCCGCGAGGAGAGCAAGCAGCGGCCGGTCGGGCTGCGCCAGGGCCAGCACTTCGAAGTTCGCTTGGTCTTCGGCGGGCGGCCAACGGATGCCGGCCGCTTGGCGCGAGGCCGACGAACGGACGGCTTCGAGGTCGTTGCGAATCGAGGGCGAAAGCCCGAGGCCGTGGGCGAGCGCGCGCTCCGCCGTCGCTTGTGCACGGTCCGGACGCCACGCGGCCAGCTCGGCCTTCGCGCGCAGCAGCTCGATGCACAGCGAGACCACGGGATCAACGTCGCCGAAACGGCGCGCGCGCTCCTCGGCTCGCGCCAATCGCTCGATCGCGGCGTCGTACCGGCCAAGCGAGAGATCGAGGCGCGCCGAGGCGTACGACGACGCGATCGTGTCCGGCGAGGACACGAGGAGGCGGTCTCGCTCGACGATGGCCTCGCGATAGCGCCGCTCGTGCTTGCTGGCGTAGATCGTGATGAGGAGCGTCCTCGCCTCGAGCGCAAAGTACCGGCTCTTTTCGGCCGCGGTGGAAAGTTGCGACAAGCCGAGCTGTCGATTCCCCTTGGGGAGAAACAGCAGCGCGCGCAACCCCTTCACGTAGGACGGCACCGTGTCTGCGACGTAGTTGTAGGTGCCCAGGCCGAATAACGCGTCTGTGGTGTCGGCGCCGGCGGTCGTTACGGATTCGAGGAGGCGCTTGGCCTTTTTCGCCTCCTGGGCCGCGGCGAACGGGCGGCGCTGCGAGGCGCGAAGTTCCGCGAGGAGCAGGTGACTCGAACCTCCCCAGAGCGCGTCATCGCCCTTTGCCGCCAGGATCACGGTGTCGAGTTGGTCCTCGAGTGTTCCTCTCAGAACCCGATTGTCGTCGTCGAACACCAGCTCCCAATACGTGGTAAAGGCGTCGAAGAAAAGAGCTTCGGGCCCGACCGGGGGGCCATTCCGGCGCAGAACCTCCCGTGCCGCCGCAAACCGCCCGTCGTGCAACAAGGAGAGGAATTCGGTGCGATCGGCCTCGGCGCGGGCCATCGTCCCGGCGAGGAGCGCCAGAGCCAAGGCTATGACGCGGATTCGGAGAACCCGACTCAAGACACTTTCCCTCCGGGCTCCGGTATCAACATTGTCTGCGATGGACAGTATAGGTTCAGGAGTGGCTCGGTCAGCCCAGTCTCTTGAACTCGACTTTGGGATTGCGCTCCACGCAGTAGTCGACGTCGCGCTGGGAGCGAAACAGCACGATGAGGCGCCCGGCGCCGTCGTGGAGCTTCGGCACGCCTTGGTACGGCCAGAGGATCTCCGAGATCACGGCCGGGTCGGCGACGATGTAGCGCGCCGCCACGTACGGAAGACGTTCGATCGACGCCGAGACGCCGTACTCGCTGTCGAGGCGCGAGACGACGACGTCGAACTGCAGCTCGCCCACGGCGGCGAGGATGACGTCTCGCCGGCCGCCGTCCGCCGCGACGAGCAGCTGGATCGCGCCTTCCTCTTCGAGCTGCTTCATCCCGCGATGAAACCGTTTGGACTTGTCGACGGCGATGCTCCGGATGACGGCGAAGCACTCCGGCTCGAACTTCGGGATCGCGTCGAAGCGCACGGTCGCGTCTTCGCTGACCGTGTCGCCGATCACGAACACGCCGGGGTTGACGACGCCGACGACATCCCCGGGGAGGGCCTCTTCGACCGTCTCGCGGTCGCGGGCGAACAGCCGGTGGGGCCGCGTCATCCGGATCTCGCGATCGAGGCGCGCGTGGTGGACGAGCATGTCCTTCTTGAATCGACCCGAGCAGACCCGCATGAACGCCATCCGGTCGCGATGCTTGGGATCCATGTTCGCCTGGATCTTGAACACGAAGGCCGAGAAGGAGTCGGTCGTGGGCTCGACGACCCGGCCATCGCTCAGCCGGGCGGCCGGAGGAGGCGCCAGGTCGATGAGCGCCGTGAGAAACGGCTCGACGCCGAAATTGTTCAACGCGCTGCCGAAGAAGACCGGTGTCGCTTTCTCGTTGAGGAAAGCGTCCCGGTCGAACGCATGGCTCGCGGTGTCGAGAAGCGCGACGTCGTCCCGAAGCGCCGCGGCGGCCTCGTCCCCGAGTTCGGACGCGAGCCGCGCATCGTGGAGCGGCACGGAGATGACCGGCGCGCGGCGCTCGTTGCGTTCCGTCCGCTGGAACCGGAGGACTTCCTGGCGGTCGCGATCGTAGACGCCTTGGAAGCGGGAGCCCTGGCCGATCGGCCAGTTCACCGGCACGGCCGTGATGCCGAGCACTTTCTCGATCTCATCCAACAGATCGAAAGGCGCGCGACCCTCCTGGTCGAGCTTGTTGATGAACGTGAGAATCGGCAGCCCGCGGGTCCGGCAGACCTCGAAGAGCTTGAGCGTCTGCGGTTCGATGCCTTTGACGCTGTCGAGAACCATGACGGCGCTGTCGACCGCCATCAGCGTGCGATAGGTGTCCTCGCTGAAGTCTTGGTGCCCCGGGGTGTCCAGCAGGTTCAGCAGGCGGCCGTCGTATTCGAACTGCAGGGCGGTCGTCGTGATCGAGATGCCGCGTTCCTGCTCGAGCGCCATCCAGTCCGACGTCGCATGCCGGCCGTTCTTGCGGCCGCGCACGGCGCCGGCGAGATCAACGGCGCCGGAATAGAGCAAGAGCTTCTCGGTGAGCGTCGTTTTGCCGGCGTCGGGGTGCGAGATGATCGCGAACGTGCGACGTCGACCCACTTCATGGGCGAGTCCGCCCGCGTGGGTTTGGCCCGGGTTACTCACGGCAAGACCTCGATAGATGACTTGGTATTCGGCGGACGCAAGATAGCCGATCGGCCCGGGAGCCGCGACATGCAGCGCTGGCCCGGGCTCCACCTTCGCCGTACCTTCAGGGGCTCGCCGGTTTGCGCGGCGTCAGCGGAGGATCTCCATGCGTTTCGCAGTCGTTGGCGCCCTGTTGCTGAGTTTGGCCGGGTACGTCGCCGCCGGAACGGTGACCGTGGTCGCGGATCGGGACGCGACGCTGATCGAACATCCCGACGGCGCGCTCGCCAGCGGCGCGGGACCCTCCGTCTTCGCCGGGCGGAACAACCTGGCGGACAACGGGGTTCGGCGCGCCTTGCTCCGTTTCGAGCTCGCGGTCGCGGGGCCGCCGCGTGGCGGACCCTCCATCGTCGAGAAGGTCGCTGTCGTCGTCACGAACCTGACGGAGAGCAACACGGCGCCGCGCGAGTATCGACTCCATCGCGTGCTCGCCGACTGGGGAGAGGGCGCCTCGGTGAACTCGGGCGGGGGCGGCGCCCCCGCCGAGCCGGGTGACGCCACCTGGGTCCACACCTTCCATAACCGGGATTTCTGGTTGCATAACGGCGGACAGTTCGAGGGCGAGCCGAGCGCCCGTATCGTGGTCGCCGGCCCCGGGACGTACCGCTTCGAGAGCCGGCAACTCGCTCGCGACGTCGCGCTGTGGGCGACGAGGCCCGAGCTCAACTTCGGGTGGATCCTGATCGGCGACGAGACGTCTCGTCAGACCGCGAGGGCGTTTGGAAGCCGGGAAAACCCCGACCCAGCCGTCCGTCCGGTTCTCGAGATCACGTTCCGTCGGCCCCTGAACTCAGGGGCAAGCGTTCCCGGACGCGGCGATCTCGCCGTCCCGTGAACCTGACTGCGACGGCGCCCCGCTGTCGTAATTCCCCGCGGGCTGTGCCCGCACGAGGTACCAGACACCCTGGCCCGCGGCAGGAGCCTCGGTGTGTACCCAGTGCGTTTCGACCCGATTGTTGCCGAGACAGAGCTGGGTGACGAGCGGCGACGCGAAATCGCCGGCGGTGCTTCGCAGCTGGTCGAGGTTGCCGCGGACGACGTCGTAGCTCGTGGCACCGGCCGAGGTCGCCCACCAGAGGCGTGTCTTTTCGAGGCGAAGATCCAGTTTCGACTGCAGGCCGGCATCCCTGACCGACAGCGAAGTCAGATCGCCGTTGGTGACGAGCCGATCGCCCTGAGCCGTCGCCGTCACACCCGCCGTCTGGAGCGCGGCGTTGGCGTTGATGGCGTTGGCCAGCGCCTGCGCGATCTGCGCCGCGGTCTGGCCGGCCGTGGTGATCACGGTCACGAGCTGCCCGGAAACCGTCACCGAGACCGACCCACCGGCGGCGATGCCGGCGAGCGCGAAATACTCCTCGACGTCGCACGTGGCATTGCAACCGTCAAGGCTCGTGAGCCCTCCGTCGTCGCACTGCTCGGTCGTATCGATCGTTTGATCGCCGCACAGGATCGTCTGGAATTGCCGCATCATCTCGTTGTCCTCGTGTTCGAGGATATGGCAGTGATACGCGTAGTTCCCCTTGTAGTCCTCGAACTTGGCGATGACTCGGAGGATCTGGTTCGGCGCGACCATGGCGGTGTCCTTCCAGCCGTTCTCCTCGGCCGCAGGGGACTGAGGGTTCCCATTGGGGATGATCGCCCCGCCGGCGCCGGTGGTGAAGCCGTCCCGATCGAGAACCTGGAACGCCACGAGGTGCATGTGCATCGGGTGGGAGACCCCGGAGTCGTTGATGAACCTCCAGATTTCGACCGTACCGAGCTCCGGGTACTCCGCGATGTCGGTCCAGCCCAGATCGTTGATCTTCCAGGTCTGGCGGCCGCAGCCGTCGAGACCCGATTTCTTGAGCCGGAAGTCGCGAGTCCGGACGGCGCTCGCCGGGTTCAGGCGGGTGATCGTCCGTAGCGCGGAGGGAAGCGCGTCCGTGTCCCCGGCCGGGCTGGTCACCCGGAACTTCATGACGTTGGTGAGGTCGACCGTCCCGTTCGGGAACGGTGCGCCCGCGGAATTCTCGAGCAGCACCTCGTCGCCGGCGTTCAACCCCGCGAAGTTGACGACGACGTCGTAGCGCTCACCCGGGCCGATCGTCAGCTGACCGACGCCGTTCACCGGGGCTTCGAGAAGACCCAGCTCCGTCCCGATCACCGTGAACGCGAGAGAGCCGCTCGACGGCGCGAGGGACAGCGTGTAGACGCGCGAGCCCGAGCCGTTGACGATCCGGAATCGGTACTTGCCCTTCTTGACGTCGAGGTACGGCCAGACCTTCCCGTTGACCATGACCTTGTCGCCGAAGACGTGGTCGTCCCAGGTCGCCGGGTAGCGGAACGAGCCGTCCGCATTGAACCTTCGGTCCTGGATGACCAGCGGGATCTCGAACTCCCCCGTTGGGAGATTGAGCGCGCCCTCGACGTCGTCGCGCAGGAAGTAGAGTCCGGCGAGCCCCATGTACACGTTGAGCCGAGTCACCGCGAGCGAGTGGTCGTGGTACCAGAGATAACCCGCCTGTTGGTTGTTGGGATACACGTAGGAGACGGGTGGGGCGCCGGGCATGAAGGTACTTTCGGGATAGCCGTCCACCGCGGCGGGGACGTGTCCGCCGTGAAGGTGGAACACCGTCTGCGCGTGGTTCATCGCGTCCGGCACGCAGGTGTCGACCGGAAGGTAGTGCGAGGTCCGCAGCTGACCGGTGCCGAAGACCCTGAGGTCGTTGGTCCAGCTCACCGTCACGGGCTGATTCGAGCGCGCCTCGAAGGTCGGGCCGAGGATCCCGGCGCCATGGAAGCTGTCGTCGAAGCCCCATACGGTCGTGGGCGACAGTTGGTTGTGGAGCTGGACCCGTGATTCCTTCATCGACATGTTGTAGCTCGCCACCCCGCCCGGCGTACCGCTCACCGGTGTCGCCACCGGAGGGATCGGCAGCGCATCGAGGTAGGGGGTGAGCACCACCGGGCAATCGGTTGCCGCGCACGTCGTGTTGTCGCCGCGGTAGCTACCGCCGAACGAGGAGCAGGAGGACTGCGTCACTTCGGTGCAGGTGCCGTTGTTGGCGCAACACGCCCCGATCAACACGACGCACGGGTTCGGGGTGCACGTCGTGCCGTTACCTTTGTAGACGCCGGGGATCGAACACGCTCCCGGAGCCGTGAGCGTGCAGGAAGAGGCGTTGCAGCACGCTCCTTGAATCGTCAGGGGCGTGTAATTGACGACGAGCTTCGGCCGGTTGTTGACGGTCGAGTTCTCGCGAGTGGCGAAGCGCTTGGTCGTCTGGATTTGGGTCTCGGTGCCGATGATGATCCAGCCGTGATTCTGCGACGCGTTGTTCAGCCAGGTCTGAACGTCGCCGACCATTCCCGAGGTCGAGCCCCAGGTGTAGGTGCCCGTCGCGCCGACCGATTTCGCGGCACTGGCCGTCAAGGTGTAGTCGCCGCCCGGAGTCGCCCAGAATTGAGTCGAGTAGAACGTGTGCCGCCACGTCGCGTCGTTCGTCGTCGCCGGTTCACCACGACCCTGCTGCGAGGTGCCCGTGTTCGACGTTCCCTCGCCCCATTCCGATAGCGCGCGGTGCAGGTTGACGTTGAAGGCGGCGTTTTGGGCCACCTTGTCGCAGAACATCGTCAGCTGGACGCTGTCGATGGTCGCCCCCGCCGGGATGCTCCCGGCGACGTTGAATTCGACCACCGCGCGGCGCAACGCGACCCGTGTCCCGGTACCGGGGTCGGCATCGGCGTCCTTGACCTTTCCCGCGAACATCGTCGGGCCCACGCCGTCGCTCACGTCGGCGAACGCCTCCTGCGCGATCGGCTCGTAGAGCGTGTTGTCCTTGACGGGGTTGAGAGTCACTGTGTCCGCCGACGCGACCCGCGTGCCCAGGCCCCAGAGGCCCAGGATCGTCACGCCGACCCGGACGGCTCGCTGGCTCGCTCGCTTCTGGCTCATGATGCCCCCCTCGTCACTGCGGAGAACTCCTGACGTTTCCGAATGCAAGCCTGGTACCGGGGATTCGGGGGGCGACCTCTACCGGCAGGCAACGCCGCTCCGCGCTATTCGGGGTGCCAACGCGTCTTGCAGGGTGAGACGGCTGGGTGAATTCCCTCAGTTCCTGTGTGAATCCACCCGGCCGGAGGGCGGGATGCGCGAGGTCGATCCGTTGATGCTGCGCCGGGACATTCGGCTCTGGCCCGGCTGGGGAAACACCCTTAAACCCGTCGAGTGATCCCGGCGACGCCGAGGTCCCCCCATCGGTGCAAGGTGGGGTTACACCCCATCGAGATGCTCCGACGCAACGCGTAGCCTCCTTAGAGGTGTCGCCCTAATGGCCCACCGAAAAAGGAAGGTGTCTCATGAAATATTTCGTGATGGGTGTTCTTGTCGGCGTTGCGTCGCTGGCGCTCACGACGTCGCCGGCGAGCGCGGAAGTGTTGACGGTCAATTCCATCCTGACCGCGCAAAAGGCAGGAGCGCCGACCGACGGGATCGTCGCCATGGTCAACGACCCTGCGAATACCGTTGGGATGACTGCCGGGGATCTCGTCACGCTTCGCGACGCTGGGGTGTCGGAGCAGGTGATCAGCGCCGTATGGGTCCGTGTGCCGGCGCCCACGCCGACACCGGTGCCTCTCCAACCCGACGACGCTCGCCTGGTCGATCTCGTGCGTCTCATCAAATCGGGAATCTCCGAGTCCATCGTCGCCGAGCAGGTGAGGCAAGCCGGGCAGCCGTACAACCTCTCGGTGAACGATCTGATCTACCTCAAGCAAAATGGCGTCCCGGAGTCGACCATCGGCGCCTTGATGGCGTCCCGCGCTGCCGAGCCGGCCGCGCCCGAAGCCCCCGCCGCCAACCTCGCCCCGCAGTCGCTGGCTTTCGACGATTTGGTCCTGAAGAACTCCTTCATGAAGAAGAATCGGCCGGGCCGTCTGGTCATGCAGGGTGACTCCCTCGCCTGGACGGATGCGATCGATCCCAAGGAAAACTTCGAGTTCAAGACCACGGGCCTCCAGAAGGTATGGTTCACCTGCCAGGCCCGAACCCCTGAAAACTTCTGCTACCAGATCAACTTCCAGATCGTGAAGGGCGCCCGCTACCGGTTCCAGGATCGCAATCGCGAGTCGGGATCCAACGCTGCGGTCCTCAAGGTCATGGACGCGCTGCGGACCTACTTCCCGCAAGTCGCCTTCGGGTCTCCGGAAAACTGATCGTCAGGAGGGGACGCGGACGTTGCGGTCTCGTGCCCTCGACCCTAAGCGGGAACGCTGGCCTCGGCCTGTTTTTCCCTGCTGGACGGGAGCTTGAGCGCCGGGAGGCGGATCCGGAAGGTGGCTCCGTGCCCGGGTTCGGAGTCGATGGAGATTTCGCCGGCGTGATCTTTGACGATGCCGAAGCTGACCGACAGTCCGAGTCCTGTGCCTTGTCCCGTGGGTTTGGTGGTGAAAAACGGCTCGAAGATCTTGGCCTGGATCTCTTTGGGGATGCCCGGTCCGGTGTCGGCGACGGAGACCTCGACGGAATCGTTGTCGATCGCGCGCGTGGCGACGGTGACGGTTCCCGGCGCGCCCTTCAGGGCCTGCTGGGCGTTGACGATGAGGTTCATGAGGACCTGCTGGAGCTGATTGCCGTTGGCCTGAACGAGGTCCACGGTGGCGCCGAGGTCGAGCAGGAGATGGACCTCGGCGAGCTCGAGCTGATGGTTGGTGATGGCGGCGGCGTCGCGGACGACGGCGTTGAGATCGGTCGGTTCGAGGATGGCCTTTTCCTGCCGCGCGAACTTCAAGAGGTTCTCGATGATCAGCTTGCAGCGGCGGGTTTCTTTTTCGATGAGGGTGAGGTTCTTGTAGAGCGGCGTGCCTTCGGGGGTGTCGAGCATGGAGAGCTGAGCGCAACCGAGGATGCCGGCGAGGGGGTTTTTGACCTCGTGGGCGATGCCGGCACCGAGTTGTCCGAAGGCCGCCATCTTTTCGGATTGGATGAGCTGGGCCTGAGCGTTTTGGAGAGCGCTTTCGCGCGCGACGAGCTCGCCGGCCATCTGGTTGAAGCTTCCCGACAAGGCTCCGATCTCGTCGCGTGATTGAACGTCGACGTGGATGTCGAAGTGGCCTTGTCCGATCGTACGCGTGGCTGCGGAGAGTCGCTCGAGAGGCTGGGTGATGCGTCCGGCCCAAAGTCTGCCGCCGACGGCGACGAGCAAGAGGATGACGATCGTCACGATCATGAGCCGCGAGAGCAAGGTTCGGGAAGCGAGATAGGCGGCGGACCTCGGGATGACGGCGGAGGCCGTCAGTCCGGCGAAGCCGACGTCGGCGAATCCGCCGAGCATGGGGGTTGCGCCTCGCATGAACTCATGGGTGACACCGGCGCGTCCGGTGCCCGTCGAAAGCCCCGCGACGTCGGCGGAGTCGGCGCGCTCGTGCGCGGCGACGCGGGGCGCTGCGGGGTGAGCGAGGAGGATCCCCGACGCGTCGGCGAGGGTGATTTCGAAGACCTTGAAGCGGCCGCCGAGCTCTTGCAGCGCATCGAGGCGAAGGGTGCCCCGCACGACGACGGGGGTCGCGCCCTTCCCGGCGGCGGTCACGAAGGCGAGGTCGAGGGTCGGAAGGGCGGGGGAGACGGTGGAGTTACGGACCCAGGCCTGTCCGGCGAGGAGCTCTTTGAAGGGGAGGGGATTGGCGTCCCGGTACTTGCGGAGCTCGGCGGGTTTGACGTTGGCGGTGGCGAGGGATTTTTCATCGGCGACGGCGGCGGTCTCGACGCCGTTTTTGTAGAGCGAGAGTCCGACGAGGGGGACGAAGTTGTCGAAGGCGCCCTTGAGCAGGCTCGCGCGTTCGGCCTCGCCGATTTTGTCGTTGACGAGGATGAGCGCGCAGGTGTCGAGCTGCTGGCGGTAGCCGTTGAGCAGCGAGCGGGCTTCTTGGGCCGTCGACAGGACGGCGATCGAGGTCCAGTCGTTGATGTAGGACTGCTTGTCCTCGTGGAAGAAGCTCGCCATCGTGAAGGTGATGGCGATGACGACCGAGGTGAGGGCCAGAAGCAGCGCGATCATGATCTTGAGCCGGATGGGAAAAAGCATCTTCGCCATGGGGTCCTCGTCGGGTGCTAGAACTTCCCGTTCACGTATTTCGCCTCGTAACTACTGTTGCCGGCGGCATCGACGGCTTCGATCACGATCATGTTGACGCCGCGCCGGAGCGCGACGGCGAGCTGGAACTCTCCATTACCGGAGACCGGGACGGCGTGTTTATCGATGAAGACCTGGCTTCCGGGCTCGGTGCGTCCTTTGACCACGAAGCCCGCAGGGTCGCGGACCTCGCCGGGGAGTTCGAGGGCGAGGCCGGGAGGGTCGGTGTCGCGCGCGAGTTGCAGCTCGCGGGCGGGCCCGGTCAAGCCGGCGATGTTGCCTTTAAGGCTGCCGACCTTCCAAAAGTAGCGTCCGGGCTCGAGGCTGCCGTGGACGAACCGGGGCGCGGCGACGCGTTTGTCGAGGACGACGTCTTTGAACTTCTCGTCGCGGGCGAGGACGAGCCGGTAGCCGTCGGCGGCGCGGACTTCGGTCCAGCTGAACTCGACGCGCGGGGCGAGCCGCCCGAAGGCGGCGACGGCGTGATCGGCGGGGGTGACCGATTCAGGTGAGGCGGGGAGGGGCTCGACCTGTCCGGGGGCTCCGGAGGGATCGACCGTGACGGCCTGGTTGGGGCTCAGGAACATCGTCTTGCCGGAGGCATTGACCTTTGCGGATCCCGCGATGAGGGAGAAGGTCGAGGACTTGTCCGGGCTGACGCTGACGACGAACTGGGCCGAGGATCGTGGGCCCGGGACGATGATCGTCGCGCCGGCCGCAGTGTGCACGGTCATTTCGTGGTCGGCTCCGTCCTCGGAGGACACCTTGCCGCGGATTTCGCCTCCGATGAGAAGCAGTGAAGACTGCCGGGCCCCCTGACCGTTATCCACCTCGGGCCGCGTGAATACGGCCAGCGTGTTTTCTCCGAGGGTCATCTCGTCGTGGCGGCCCACGGCGACCACCGCTCCGGAGCGCGCGAGGGTTTGGATGGCCTGGTTGTTGTGGATGGGCATGCCTTCGGAGGCGGTGGTCCACTCGATGGCCTCGGCGCTGCGCTTCTTGACGGAGCGCGAGATGCTGACCAGGGTGGCGACGATGGAGTCGGGCTCTGTCGTGCCGGACATCGGTCCGCCGAGGCCGCGCCCCGCCTGCGTGGGCTCGACTCCTCGACCCAACATTTGCCCGTAGAGATCGACGAGCCCCGGTCCCGCGGGGAACATCACCGTGAAGAGCGCCATGAAGACGAGCGCGAAGGCGCCCACGAGGGCGACGGCCAGCAGCGACTCCCACGAGCCGCGCAGCAGCGACTTCAAGCGGTTTTTGAGCATGGCCTTCAGTACCTACCCTGCACGCGGAAGAACCACCCGTGCACCGAGTAATCGTTGCGTGAGAATTCGTTGTCGGAAAAATCCGTGAAGTTGTAGCCGACGCCGAGCCGCATCATCTTCATGAGGCGCCAGGACAATTCGGTGAGGAGGCCTTGGCGTCGGCTTCCGGTCGCGCTCTCGGCGAGGAGGCGGTATTCGGCTCCGAGCTCCAAGGCCTTCCACACATCGAAGTTGAATCTCTGGATCGTCAGGACGGTCTTCGACGTGGGCGTATCGAAGCCGGCCATGCGTTCTTTTTGGAGCCTGAAGGCGGCCTTGCCGAGCCACTCGACGCGCGGGGTCACGGCGAAGATCGTTTCGACCGATAGGACGTCCATGGCGCGGTCGGAGGCGGCGAGCGCTCCCACGGGGACCGGGCGCAGGTCGTCCACGTGCGAGTAGCGGGCGAGGGCGTTGAAGCGGTCGCTGGCGACGGGCCGGAAGGCCAGTCCCAGGCTGCGGTCTTCGATCCGGGCTTCCGTGGCTCCCGAGTCGCGGTTTTGTGTCTCGCTGTAGCGGTAACGGGCCTGGAGCGTCAGGTCCTCACCCAGTTTGTAGTCGAACTGGTTCGAGGTCAGGGATTGCCGCAGCCGATTCACGCCGGACTCGAAGCGGAGCTCGCTTCGCGAGACGAAGGAGATCTTCTCGGCTTTCGTGAAGGTGATGCCGGCGGCGAAGGCGCTCCGGCTGGTGTCTTGGGTTTTGGCGTTGACGTGCGCGGACTCGCCGCTGAAGACGAACTTCCACCCATGTCCTGGGTCCCATTGTTTTTGGAGCCCGACGAGGGAGACGGCCTTGTCGCCGGCTTCCGCGGATTCCCACTGGTACTCGGTGTAGACGCTGCTGGACTTGCCGAGGGGTGAGCGGGCGCCGAGGACGGTGGTGGCGTGGTCGCCCGCGGCGCCTTGGGTGAGCCGTTCGTTGAGGTAGACGCTGGATTCGCCGAGGTTGAGGACGACGCCGGCCTGCGCTCCGGTGCCGATCGAGCCGTGGGTGAGCTGGGCGTCGAGGCCGAGGTTCTTGAGCACCTGGTAGCGGAGGCCCGCGGTGGTCTGATTATTGTCGGGCCCGTCGAGCGTCTGCTGGTGCTCGAGGCGTCCCGTGATCTTTTCGCCGAGCTTCATCCAGGCGCGTGCCACGAGGTACCTCGCGCTTTTCTGTGACGCGGGTGTTTCGTCTCCGACGGCGCGGTTGAAGTATTCGGCGACGACGCCCCAGCGGGTTTCGCGGTGCTCGTACTGGAGGGCGGTGAGGTTGGTTGTGCCCGCGGCTCCGGCGAGGAGGCTCGAGCTGCCGGTGCGCTCCTCGCGGTCGAGATGGATGCCGAGGGAGTCTTTGCCGGTGAGCTGGAGCTGGGCGCTGGCGCCGAGCTTGGTCGTGCCTTGCTCGAGGAACGTGCCGTTCGAGAAGAACTCGGGCTCGAGATCCTTGTAGTAGAGCTTGACCTTGTAGCGGTCGGGCGTCTTGAACCAGCGTCCGACGTCGAACTCGGCGGAGGCCTTGAAGGCGGAGCCTTTCTCCGTGCCCGAGGAGGGCGCGGAGGCGGTGTAGGTGAGCCCGCCGTCGGTGCTGACGTTGGTGAGCGCGTCGGATCCGTTCGAGGTGGCGAACTCCGCGGTGAGCCGGGTGCCGTCGTCGAGCCGGGCCTCGGCGTCGACGCCTTTGAGCGTGTAGGGCCCTGACTGGAGCTCGTCGTGGACGTAGGTGCCGCCGAGGGCGACGTGGTCGCCGATGCGCTGGACGACGCGACCCCCCTCGGCCGTCTTTTCAAAACCTTGGAGAATCGCTTCGTAGTCGACCTGGAGGAGGACGGGGTTTCCCTGGAGGATTTGATCGTCGGCGAGCGAGCCTCCGTCGAGGACGGACGAGACGGGCCGGTTGAAGACGATCCGGCCTTCGGGGTACTTGACGGTGTAGTCGAAGTTCTGGCGTTGGGGGACGCGGCTGAGTTCGAGGCCGGTGTTCTTGTCGCGTACGACCAGCGTCACGCGTTCGCTGCCCTCGATCACGTCCTTGTGGCTGAGGTAGTAGAGGGATCCGCCGGTGGCGCGTAGCTCGTCGCGCATGTGCCCCTGGCGGACCTCGGCGCCGAAAACCACCGCCTCGGTATCCGGTTCGCCGCGCGAGGTGGTTTTCGCGGAGCGGTAGAGGAAACGTCCGCCGTAAAGGGTGCGTTGATAGGCGGACAGCTCGGTCCCGCCAAACGCGATCGGGTAGTTGCCGACGACGGCGTGCATGGTGTCGCTGTCGAGGGCGAGGTAGAACCGGCCCTGAGTCTCGACGTCGTAGACGGTGGTGCTCTGGTCGCCGTAGACGGTGTAGTAGCGGTCGGGGTCGAGATTCGTCAGGAGCTTTTTCTGTTGGTTGGGGTCGAGATCGCCGAAGAGCCCGCCGGCGTCCGCGCGCCCGCTGTCGAAGGCTGCGGTGATGAGGAGCTTACCGGCGATGCGGCCCTTGAGATAGACGGCGAGGCGCCCATCGGTGTACGACGACGACTCCTTGTCCAGCCCCGCGCCTTCGATGTAGCCCTTGCCTTTGAGCTGTCCGAATTCGCCGTTGGCGAAGGCGAGCAGGAACAAGCGCGTGCGCGGCACCTCGTAGGTGCTCGCGATCTCGCCCTTCTGGCCCTTGGGATCCTCGACGCGCACGACGACCCGGCTCGTGCCGGCGGGGAGCGTGAGGCTGCCCGAGATCGCGCCGTCTCGAGACACCGTGAGCTCGGTCTCGTTCGCGTAGACGCGATTCCCCGGGTCGGTCGCTCCCGCGATGGGCAGCACGCCGGAGTCGAGACGGCTGCCGTCGGGCGGTAGCCTGAGGGAGAGGCGGGGAATCGCGCCGGTCGCGACGACGCGGTTGCCTTGCGCGTCGCGTTCGGAGACGCGCAAGACCAGGTTGGCGGCGTGCGAGTAGCCCTGCGCGTTGTGCACGAGGACGCCGACGGCGTTGTCCCCAGTGGCGAGGGTTTGTTCGATGGCGAATCCGCCTTCGGCATCGAGTGCTACGGGGTGGCCGTCGACGAGCACGGTGTTACCGGGATCGGTGCGGCCGTGGACGAGGTACTTGACCGCGTCCGAGGAGGTGGAGGAAACGATCGTGGCCGGCGGCACGTCGAGGTCGAGGCGCGGCAGGTCCACCGCCGTCTTCGCAACACGGCCTTGCGAGTCGGCGACCTCGAGGTCGAGGCGATGGACGGCGGCGCCGTCGAGCTGAGTGGCGAAGCGTCCCATCTCGCCCAGCTCGACCGGGGCGCCGTTGACGCGGACCGAAGGCTCGGTGAGGTAGCGTTCGGTGATGGCGGTGCTCTGGACCTCGACCAGCTGGGATTTCACTTCGACGCGGCGGTTGATTTCGCGCCCGGCTTCGAGGTCGTTGGAAGCAATCGGGCGTTCCTTGCCGTAGGCTTGGATGATGGTGCGTCCGGCGGGGAAGCCCAGGGTCTGGAGGTAGTCGCGCGCGGCCTCGGCGCGCCGCCGGGACAGCTCGAGGTTGTAGTCGGCGGCGCCCACGGCGTCGGTGTGGCCTTCGATCAGGATCTTTTCGTCCGGGTACTCCCGGAACATCGCCGCGACCTTGGCGAGGGTTTCCTGCGCCTTCTTCGAGAGCTCGGCCTTGCCGGAGGCAAACGCCTCGCCGCGTAGCTCCACCGAGACGACCTTGTCGC
The DNA here is from genome assembly GCA_031393555.1 of Acidobacteriota bacterium. GTDB lineage: Bacteria > Acidobacteriota > Polarisedimenticolia > Polarisedimenticolales > DASRJG01 > DASRJG01. Next base: position 1,906 of record JANMVW010000296.1, on the reverse strand, counting down.
GATTGACGCCCAGAAGGCGCCGCGCGCTCGTCGCCACGTCCGCGCCGCGGTAGGTGATCTGCAGCTGATACTGGTAGATCTCACCGGGCCGGACGAGCTCCTTGGCGTCTGTGGTCCCGTCCCACGGCACGGTGTCCGGAGGACGACCCTCGCCCGCGACCGTCCGCACGATCGCGCCCCCGCTGTCGCGGATCGTCAGGCTCCAGCCGGCGACCTCGCGCGCCGCGTCGGCGGCGAGCGCGAATCCCACGGGGTATTTCAGCTTGCTCCCCGCGAGCACCACGACGTCGTCGAGCGCCTTGGTCTGGACGCGCACGTCGGCCGAGGCCAGATCCACCAGCCGGTCGTTGACCAAAACCGACATCTGTTCCGCTTTGCCTTGGATGGCAATCGGGTCGTGCTCGGCCGCGCCTTCGATCCGAAGCCCGGGTTCTCCGATGCGGCCGATCGATTCTTCGCGCACGAGCGTGATCACCGGGAAGTCGACGCGCGCGGTCAGACCCGGCGTCAGCCACACGATCCGGCTGTCGTCGCCCACGGTCTGTGACCCGGCGGGCAGGCTCCCGAGGTCGATTTTGACCATCCGTTGTCCCGGCGACACCGAAGGCAGGTGGTAGCGGCCGTAGGCATCGGTGACCGAGTAGGTCCCCTCGTCGAGCGCCACGATCGCTCCGGCGACCCCCGGTTCGTCCGGATCCTGCACGCCGTTGCGATTGACGTCTTGGAACACCTTGCCGAGGATCCGGCTGTCGTCGAACACCGGATCCGCAACGAGCGTCACGTTGGCCGCCGCGGTGTTTCCGACCGGGACGCCTCCCGCGCTGGGTGTGATGCGATTGGCGTGGGCGCCGCGCACCGCGCCCGCGCCGGCCCGCAGCAGATAGGTCACCTGCACGGACTCGCCCGCAGCGAAGTCGATCGGGCCGAAAAGCACCGGCCGGAAGCCCGCGGCGGCAAGCACCGTCGTCTGATCGTCGGGCGTCCCCAAGACGACGTCGAGGCCCGCGCGCGTCAACCGCGCCGAATCCTCGACCAGCTTGAACCCCGGCGGCAGCGCGTCTTCGAGGATGACCCCCGGGATCGGGGACGTTGCCGTGTTCGTCGCCGTCACCACGAAGCCCACGATCTCGCCCACGATCACTTCGTCTTTCAAAGCGCGCTTGTCGAGACGGATGACATCCGCCACCACCAGCGACGACGCGGTCCGCGTCGCGGCGCCGCCGGCGGCCGTCAACGCGTCCTGATAGGTCGCCGTCAGGGAATCGCCCGGCCGCACGACCAATACGCCGTCTCCGGACGCTCCCGCCGCGCTCCCAAGGGTCGTCCCCACCGTCCCGGTGAAGATCCCGGTCGCCGGCCCCGTCTCGGTCAGCACCACCGATTCGGCTTCGCCGGTCGCGCCGTTTTGCACCGTGACCGTCACGATCTCGGCGACGGAAGAATTCACATTCAGATCGGCATCTCTGACCGTGACCGCGAGCGCATCGCCCGCAGGCACCGTGGCCGGCAGCTCCACGCGGCCGTCCGCGCCGCCGGCGACGATCCCCGTGTCGGTCCTCGTCGCGCTCCCGCCCGTCGCGGTCCGCTCGTCAAAATACGTTGCCGTCAGCCGTTGGCCCGCCTGGACCACAAGCACGCCGTCGTTGCTCGCGCCGGCCGCGGTCCCGAAGACCGTCGGCACCGTCGCCACGAACACCCCCGTCGCCGGCCCGGTCTCGACCAGCGTGAGGGTCTCCCTCTCGCCCGTCGCCTCGTCGACGAGTGCGAGCGTCAGGGTCTCCGCCACCGAGCCGTCGAGATCGAGGTCGGCATCGCTCACCGTCACGATCACCGGCTGGCCGGGGAGCATTGACGCGGTCACGTCGATCGTCCCGTCGTTGCCGGGAGGCGTCGCCGTCACCGTGGC